>JAFVQN010000087.1 GCA_017504805.1 Akkermansia sp.
ATCAGTCAATCTCCCAGGCGATGGTGCGCGCGTATGTTTCACCCGGGCGCAACACAATGCTGGGGAAGTGGGAATGGTGCGGGGAATCCGGGAAGTTCTGGGCTTCCAGCGCTACGCCGCCGCGCTTCAGCGGCAGGTAATCGCCGGTGTACACCTGCAAGCCGGGAGCATCTGTCAGCACGCGGAGGGTGCGGCGGCCATTCGTGAGCACAGCAGCCAGTCTCACTCCGGGGGCATCCGAAAGCACGTAGTTATCATCATAGCCGCCGGCAATAGCCTCGGGGGCATTTCGTGCACCAAGGCAGGCCGGGCGGCGCAGATCGTAAAGCGAGCCTTCCACCGTCACAATGTTGCCGGTGGGAATATTGGCCATCATGGGCGTGTAGGAGGATGCACAGACCTGCAGACAGTGTGCATCCACCGTGCCGGAGCCGGAGAGGTTCCAATAGGCGTGATTCGTGAGATTCAGCAGTGTGGGGGCATCCGTGGAGGCCTCCATCTGCAGGGTCAGGCGGCGGCCTTCCACTGAATAAGTGGCGCGCACGCTGACCGTGCCGGGGTAATTCTCCTGCCCATCCGGGGAGATGAGGCTGAGCACCAGGCGGGAATCCGAGGCTTCCTCTACCGCCCAGGGCATATCCGAAAAGCCCTTCAGGCCGCCATGCAGGTGGTTGGGGCCATTGTTCACAGCGAGCTTGTATTCCACCCCGTCAAGCACGAACGAGCCACCGGCAATGCGGTTGGCCACACGGCCGCAGATACTGCCGCAGTAGCAGGTATCGGCGGGCAGTTCCTCCAGAGTCTTGGGGCCATAAAGGCAGTCCGTCCCCTGATATTCAAAACTCAGCACACGCGCGCCGAAATTGGTGATACGCACCGTGAGCTCAGGAGAAGAAATTGTGTAAATAGCAGAATCTGTAGACATAAGAATAAGAATTATTGACGTGATTCCCAGGAAACTACCGCATTATTCTGAAAAATGACCCAGGCGGATTCCTTCGGCACATAGGCAGTGGAGGTTCCCATACCGCTGCCGCCGTACCACGAGCCATGGCAACCACCACCGATTCCGAACCCCACGGAATTGACCGTCACGGGCTCATAAGTGTGGTAGACCCATTTTTCGTAAGGCTGGCCATCCTGCTGCCCGGTTACGGGAGCAGAATTGGGATTTCCCCAGGCGAGGAAGACGGCGTCCTTGCTCATTCCCTCGCAGATACGCCCCTGCTGCACCAGCAGCTGCTGCTCCGGAGAAAGCTGGTTGAAAATGAGCGGGTTCTGGCCGATGCGGGTGGCCGGGGTCGCCGTCTGGCAGGAACACAAGGCCCCGGAAAACAGCCCGAGTATGCCAATCAGCAAGGAGTGGAAAGCTCTCATATCTGCATGACAATACCACCGAAATTCTTGCTTGCCAAGAAAAAAAAACGGTGCTAGAGTAAGAGGCATCCAGATATGAACCATTCACACCTTATTCTTGCTATGCTGGCGGCACCTGCTGCTCTCTGCGGAGCAGCGTATGCTGATGCGGCGCCGGAAGCGATTGGCGGCTATCTGCCGTGCAATGGAACAACCATGGCCGGGGCTGTTATCCGCCCCGTGAGAGACGCCTCATTTGTTGAGCTGCACCGCGCCGCAATTGAGCGTTTCATCCAGCTGCCGAAGGAAAAACAGGAAGCCATCAACGCCAAGGGAGCACCCGACAGACTCATGAGCTACGACGCCGATCTGTGGCCCGATAAGGCCGAATACGACAAATACGCGGAAGCCTGGAAAAAAACGCAGATGGCGCGTCTGGCAGATGTACGCGTCGGGTTCCAGCACAAAGGGGGCAAGGTGTACAGCGTTCTTTCCGCCACGCGCGTGGCCAATGGCGAGGCCATGCCGCTCACTATCGGTTCGCTGCAGTACGACGGCAACAAGAACGTGTGGATTTCCAATAATGGCGAGCTGAAAGGCAAGGAATTCACCGCTGGCGAGGACTTTGACTACGGCCCGCAGGCCGGCAACGAATGGGTCATGGAGAAGAAGGATTCCCTCTCTGCCCTGCGCGAGATGGTACGTCTGACCAAATCGACCGACGGCAAGGCCGTATTCCTGTACTACAGCCTCACCGAGCGTTCCGCCATCAGCGGCACGGTGATTGCCAACCACGGCTACACCATCATCTTCCCGATTACTTCAGCCAGTGCTGCCACCTCCAGACCAGGCCGGAAGTAACCTGCAGCCCCACTTCTGACACAACCCAGCGGGAGCCTGGCCACAATCAGCCACGGGCTCCCGCTTTCTGCCAGCCACACCAGCATACACCATGAGAATCATCGCAGGAGCCGCCAAGGGACTTCCCATCCGTGTGCCGCAGGGCGAAGTACGCCCCACCCAGGACCGGGTGAGGGAGGCGCTGTTCAACATACTGGGGCCCACCATCCAGGGCGCCCGAGTACTGGATTTGTACTGCGGATCCGGGTCCGTGGGGATTGAAGCCCTGAGCCGGGGAGCGGCCAGCGCCCGCATGGTGGATGCAGCCCGGGCATCCTGCAGCATGGCCAGGCAGAATCTGGAGCGTTCCCGGCTGAGCGGCGGCAGCGTCGTGCAAAGTGACTGTCTGCAATTTGTGAAACGGGATATGGGGCGCTATGATTACATCTTTGCCGACCCGCCCTATGCCAAGGCCATAGGCGACCGCGATATGATTGCAGAACTCATGACCGACCGTCTGCACGAACTGCTGGCCGAAGATGGCTACTTCATCGCCGAAGCCCAGGAAGGATATGGAGTGGGCGATTCGCACAGCAGGGAATTTCCGGGCTGGAAACTGGTCGACAGCCGCTACTACGGCAAAAATGTCATTCTCTTCTACCAAGTTGAACGCGTATGAAACGATTTCTCTTTCTCCTGATATACAACCTGCTTCTACCGGTTTTTCTCGTCATCTCCATACCGGGGTATCTCATCAAGATGAAGAAACGCGGTGGATTCGGCACAGGATTACTGGAGCGATTCGGCATCTACAAACGCCCGGCGTCTGAAGAACCGAAAGGCGGGCTCTACGTACACGCCGTGAGCGTGGGCGAGGTGTTCATCGCCCTCAAATTCATCCGGGAGTGGAGCAAGACGCACGATGAACCGGTCATTCTGTCCACCAGCACGGCCACCGGCCACCAGGTTGCCAGGGATGCTGCGCTGCCGAACGTGCGTCCCCTCTATTCACCGCTGGATGTACCGGGGCTTTCCGGTCGATGCCTGAAGCGTTTCGCCCCGCGCGCAGTGGTACTCATCGAGGCTGAGTTGTGGCCGAATTTTGCTGAAGCCTGCCACCGCAGGCACATACCGATGATTATGCTCAATGCGCGCCTTTCTCCTCGCAGCGAGGGCCGCTATGCCAAGGTCAAGGGAATCACCCGCCTGCTCTTCGAACGACTCAGCGCACTGGGTGCTCAGAATGAGACAGACAAGGCACGTTTTGCCCGCATCGGCGTGCGCCCGGAAATCATCACGGCTCCAGGCAGCATCAAGTTCGACGTCATGGGCGATGCCCCGCAGAACCTGCGGGACGACTTCCGGAGCATCCTCAACAGCATGCGCCGCGACAAACCCGTGGTGCTGGCTGCCAGCACCCACGCAGGCGAGGAAGCCCTCATCGCCACAGCCATACGCCGGGCCGGAGCCTTCCCGCTCATCGTCCCCCGCCACGCCGAACGCCGCGCTCAGGTGGTGGCAGACCTGCAGCAGGCCGGCTTTACTCCGATTCTGCGCACCGCGGGTGAGCTGCCGGCCGATATACCTGAAAACGCCTGCTACATCGCGGATACCACCGGTGAGCTGCGGGACTGGACCGCCCTGGCCGACGCAGTAGTCATCGGCAAGAGCTTCCTGGCAAAAGGCGGGCAGAATCCGGTCGAGGCCATAGCGGCCCGCAAACCCGTCATCACCGGGCCGGACATGACCAACTTTGCGGACCTGGTTGCCCTGCTGCAGCAGGAAGAAGCCATCGTCTGCTGCCCGGGTGAGGAACTGGCTGCCGCCATTCACCAGGCACTGGACGGCAGCGTTGCGACGACAAACCGCACCGAGCGGGCCTACAACGCACTCAGCGTGCATTCCGGCGCCACCCGCCGCAGCGTTGCTCTGGTGGAAGAGTTTTACCAATCATGAAGTTCGACTACAACGGCCTGGTATACAAGGTAGATAACTACCTGCGAAAGAAGCGGCAGCAGAGCCGCATCTGGGCCGCTGCGCTTCCGGAGAAGCTTTTTTCACCCAGCCTGTGGGAACTCGAGCCACGCAGCGTGGCCATGGGAGCCGCCTGGGGAACCAGCTGGGCGCTGGCACCAGTGCCCATGCAAACCATCTTCGCGGTGCTGAGCAGCATCTGGACCCGGGGAAACATACCGGTATCCGTACTCTCCTGCTGCATTTCATTTCCCGGATACCAGATAGTGGCATGGCCGCTGCAGTGGTATGTGGGGGCTGTAGTGATGAGCAGAATAAGCCTGAGCAGCGGGGTCAACATGAAGCTCATGCGAGAAGCAGCAGCAGCCATGCCACAGGGGACAGATGCCGTACTGGCTGTGTTCAGCAACGTTAATCTGTTGATATTCAGCATAGAATTCCTGCTAGGCTGTCTTATCACCTGCACCATGCTCGGAGCCGGAGTCTACGGTCTCATCCGCCTATTATGGCGGCAAAAGTGAACACTGCCAGAACTATTTGATGTTATACAAGTAAAGGTCGCGTTTTCCGCTTGCAATAGACGGGTGGAAACTTTATACTTCCGTACATGGAATGGAATGACCGCTTCATGTTGTTGTTCAGAGAAGCCGAGGAACGCTATCTTCTTAACCCGCAAACGCCTGCCGACCGCTTCTATCTGCCGGAGGAACAGGATTTCCTGAAATCCATCGGCTACCAGCCGGCGGAAATGCACGGCTATGTGAGCGAATACGCCACACACGGAGCCCCCACCCCCAGCACCGCCCTGCTCATCGCTGCGGTGCGCCGCAGTTATTTCCTGAACGCCATGCGCGGTATGTCCGGCAATGCAAAACCCATCAAATCCAATGACCTGCCGGCCGAAACAGAAGAGTTTCAGGAAATTCCCTACCTGCCCCGCATCATCCGCAAGGCTGAGGCCAAGCTTTTCGGCATTCTGGATCCCAGCATCATGTATGGTGATGCCGCAGACCGCGAGTTTCTCCGCACGCACGGCAACATCCACCTGGCTGATTTCCTGCAGCTGGCTGCCTCAGCCCGCAGCGACCGCCAGCGCCTGGTAAGCGCCGTACTGAACGCCATGCGCAGCCAGGGGGCCCCCATGCCCGGCGGCAGCCCCGACAACAGCATCCCCGGTTAAGCCCCATGCCCCAGGACGAACCACACGTGAGCACAGAACCCCAGCGGCTGGCACTTGAAGCCATGTCAGCCCAGCTGGTACACAAACTCAACGCCATGATTCGCGAGCAGGAGGAACGGGTGCGCATCTTTGCCGAGCAGCATCATGCCACTACCCCCCTGCCCCAGCAGTTCACACCGGCAACCACCCCGCCGCAACCGGAACCAGCCACTGGCGCACCGCAGCCCCAGGTGCCGCAGGCACCACCGCCGGCCACGCGCCCCGTTTTCCAATCCGCGCCAGTGAGGCCACAGCGCCCAGCCCCACGCAAAAAGACAGCCGAGCCGGAGGAAGAAACCAACATCGGCTCCGGAATGATTATTTTTGCGCTGGTAGGCATCATCATACTCCTGCGTTCCTGCGCCTGAAACCTTCACCGTTCAACAATACTATGACCCGCAACACGATACTGGCTATCGCACTCGGAGGCTGCACACTCGGGCTGCTGCCCGCCTGCAAGCCTGGCGCCGATACCACCGCCGCCACGACTCAGGAAAATGCCCCCGATGTCAAAGTCTTCAACATACGTCACCAGGAGGTGACGGACTATGGAGAGTGGTTCGGCTACCTGCGTGGCGAACACGCAACTGACATCCGCCCCCGCGTCTCCGGCATCCTCATTTCACAAGAATACAAGAACGGCACGCAAGTCAAAGCCGGAGATGTATTATTCCGCATCGACCCGCAATTATTTGAGGCCGAGCTGGAGCGCTGCAAAGCCAATCTGCAGGCGGCAGAGGCCGCATTGGCTGCCGCCGTTGCCACCGCAGAAAAGGCAGACCTGGACGTCAGGCGCTACTCGCAGCTTGTGCAGTCCGGCTCAGTTTCCGAAAAAGACCTGACCGATGCCCAGCAGACCCAGAAAGCAGCCCTCGCCCAGGTGGAAGCGGCCAAAGCGCAGATAAGCCAGCAGCAAGCAGCAGTGAACTCTGCACAGATTAATCTGGATTACACTGTAGTCCGCGCTCCGTACGACGGGCTTGCCGGCACGGCATCCGTCTCTATCGGCGATCTGGTCAGCCCGGCCCGCACCCTCACGAACATCAACTCGATTGATCCCATCCGCGTGGATTTTTCGGTGAACGGCGACCACCTCATCAACATCTTCAGCAAGTACGGCAGCATAGGCACCAACAGTGCAGATGCCCCGCCCGCCCCGCAGTTCCAGCTGCTTATGGAGGATGGAGCAGCCCTGCCATACAAAGGCACCCTGATTGCCATGGACAGCGTGCTGACCGCCTCCGGGCTCGTCAATGTTGAAGGCGTCATTCCCAACCCGGACAACGTACTGCGCGGCGGCATGCCGGTGCGCGTCAAGATACCGCTGGAAACGGGCAAGGCAATTCTGGTACCCAAAGCCGCCATCCGCAATGTGCTGCTCAACAATTTCATCGTCGTGGTGGATAAGGCAAGCGTACCGCACATGATTCCGGTGAATCTGGGTGGTGAATACCAGCTGCGTGTAGAGGAGGAGAATGGCTACCACTCCGTCCAGACCATGGTTTCCGTCAAGGACTACGGCAGCATCTCGCTGGCCGGCAAGCTCAAGGAAATGGGCTATGAGAATCCGGAAGAAGCACCCGTAGTGACTGACCCGGAAAATGCCGTTTACGCGGTAACCGTCTCATCGACCAACAGCCGCCTTCCCCAGGGGGAAAAACCGGCCAGCATCAAGACGCAGCCCTTCACCTTCAAACCTGCACCGCTTCCCGCTCTGGCAAAGGCAGAGGCGCAGGCAGACAGCAGCAAAGCTGCCAGTGTGGATGCCACTCCCACCCTGCCGCCCTTCCCGGTGAAGGTCAGCAAGATGCTCCAGCAGGACGTGGCAGAGACCGCCACATGGTTCGGCTCTCTGCGCGGTGTGGATGAAACCGACATCCGTCCCCAGGTCAGCGGTTTCATCCTGAAGCAGCACTTCAAGGACGGCACCATGGTCAGGAAAGGGGACGTGCTCTTCACCATTGACCCCGCTCCGTACCAGGCAACGCTGGATGCAGCCCGCGCCAACCTGGCAGCGGCCAAAGCAAGCCGTGAGCAGGCAGAGGCCCAGCTCACCATGAGCCAGCTGAACCTGGCCCGCTACAAAAAGCTAAGCGAAACCACACCTGGTGCGGTTTCTGAGAAAGTAGTAACCGACAGCGCCACACTGGTTTCCACGAATCAAGCCGCCGTACGGCAGGCAGAAGCAGCCATTGCTCAGATGCAGGCAGCCGTGCACCAGGCAGAAATCAACCTGAGCTACACCACCATTGAAGCCCCGTTCGACGGTCGCATCGGCATTCATAAAGTCTCCATCGGCTCGCTGGTGAGTCCCAGCGATGCGCTGCCGCTGGTCACCCTCTCCTCCGTGAACCCGATGCGGGTTGACTTCGGCATGAGCGGACGCGGGGCCATGCAGGGCTTCATGAACTACCGCGTCCGCCAGGCAGACCCGAGCACGGCTACGCCACGCGAATTCGATATCATCCTGGATGACAACCAGCTCTATCCCAAGAAAGGCCACGTGGTCACAGCCAACAATACACTCAGCACCAGCACTGGAACACTGGAGGTGATTGGCGAGGTGGAAAACGATGACGCCATGCTGCGCAGTGGCATGGCCGTAACCGTGCGCGCCAAGCTGAAACCCATTCTGAATGCCTGCCTGGTGCCGGCGCGTGCACCGCTCAACGCCAAGGGAATGGACCTGCTCGTATTACTCAAGCCGGACAACACGCCGATTATGCTCCCCATCAGCAAGGGGCCCATTATCAACCTGAAGCTTGATAACGGCGAAGGCAAGATGATGCTGCAACCGATGCAGGTGGTGGAACCCAGCCGCAGCGTAGTTGCCGGCATGGTGCTGGCCAAATCACAGGCTCCGAATCTGGAATCCATCATTCTCGGCGGTGCCAAGGTCAAGGACTGGGGAGAGCTCATCCTGAAAAACGCCGGAGCATCCGACTTCCGTGAGCTGCTTGAGAAGCAGGCCGGCAAGGCACTGCCGGATGACGCACCAGCCAAGGCGGGAGTGAGCACCTGGGGAGACCTGCTGCTCCGCAAATCGGCCGCAGCCGATTTCCGCGAGCTGGTGCTGCGCCAGGCCGGAGCCAAGGATGAGCTCGACCTCATCGCCTTCGGTCAGGGCTGCAAAACACTCATGGACATGGTCGTCAAGAACATGGGATTTGAAAATGCGGCAGATGTGACCGTCATTGTCGAAGGCTCCCTCATGGCGGCTCAGGTCTTTGCCGCCAATGAAGAAGCCAAGGCACCGGTCAACAAACTCACGCCTGTACCTTTCATCTACATCCCGACCAGGACGGTTACCCCCTCTGTCACGGCGGAACCAGTCAAGGAAGTTCCCCAGTACGAGTAAACCCCACGCATTTTCATTGAATTATGTCTCCGTTTTTCATCAAACACCCCATCATCGCCGGCGTTATTGCCGTGGTAACCACCCTGCTGGGCCTTATCAGCATGGTAGCACTGCCCATCGCCCAGTACCCGGATATCGCCCCTGTGACCATTGCCATGAGCGCAGCCTACCCCGGAGCCAATGCAACCGAGGTCGCAGAATCCGTGGCAACACCCATCGAGCTGCAGCTCTCCGGTGTGGAGAAGATGGATTACATGAACTCCACCTCCTCCAACAACGGCTCCTGCAGCATCAACGTGGTTTTTGAAGCAGGTTCCAACCCGAACACAGACCAGCAGAACACCTACATGCGCTACAGCCAGGCAACCAGCCAGTTGCCGGCCATGGTTTCGCAGATGGGTATCACCATCAAGCAGTCTGCAGGTGTACCCATCATGCTGTATGCGCTGGATTCGCCGGAAGGCTTCTTTGAGCCCGTCAGCCTCACCGGCTACGCCTTCCTGAACCTGGTGGACCCGCTGAAACGAGTGGAAGGCGTGGGCGACGTGCAGGTATTCGGCGCCCGCTTTGCCGTGCGTATCTGGCTTGATACTGATAAGATGGCCCAGAAGGGGATTTCGGTGAGCGAAGTGTACAACGCCGTGAGCACCCAGAACGCCATCAACCCCGGTGGTGCCGTGGGCGCAGAGCCCATGCCCGATGGTCAGGAATTCACCTACACCATCCGCAACCAGGGACGCATGACCTCGGTAGATGAGTTCAACTCCATCATCGTGCGCCAGCAGGGTACCCAGGCGGTATACCTCAAGGACATTGCCCAGATTGAGCTTGGCTCCCAGAGCTATTCCCTGGCCAGCCGAATCAACGGACGCCCGGGCACAGCCATTGCCATTTACCAGGCAGCCGGGTCCAACGCTATTGAGACGGTGAACCGCGTCAAAGCGCTCATGGAAGAAAAAGCCAAGGTGATGCCCGAAGGCATGCGCGGCTTTGTGGCGCTGGATACGACCACCACGGTGCGCGACTCGATTTCGGAAATTGTGCATACGCTGTTTGAGGCCATGGTGCTGGTGGCGCTGGTGGTATTCGTCTTCCTGCAGGGCTGGCGCGCCACCCTCATTCCGCTCATCGCCGTACCAGTCTCGCTGGTTACCACCTTCATCTTCTTCCCCATGCTGGGCTTCTCGCTGAACACCATCTGCCTTCTGGGCATGGTGCTGGCTATCGGCCTGGTGGTGGATGACGCCATCGTGGTAGTGGAAGCGGTGGAAGCCCACATGGAAAATGGCATGAGCCCGCGCCAGGCCACCTTTGCAGCCATGAAGGAAGTGAGCGGCCCCGTAATTGCCATTGCACTGGTGCTTGCAGCCGTGTTCCTGCCCACAGCCCTGCTGCCCGGCATCACCGGCACACTATTCCAGCAGTTTGCAGTGACCATTGCCGTATCCATGTTGATTTCGGCCTTCAATGCTCTGACCCTGTCGCCGGCACTTTCAGCACTCATGCTGCAGCCGAAGAAGGAACACCGCTCGCTGCTCACCCCGCTGTACAATCTCTTCAACCGCTGCTATGACGCTGTTGCAGATGTCTTCTCCCGCATGTGCGGTTGGCTCTGCCGCCACCTGACCGTTTCCATGGCCATGCTGGCAGGCATCACCGCCTGCATCATCCCGGTCTCCAGCAAGGTACCCGGCGGCTTCCTGCCGGCAGAAGACCAGGGATTCCTGATTGGCGGCCTCATCATGAAACCAGGTGTTTCCCTGCAGCGTCTCACCGAGCAGGTCAAGCCGGTTGAAAAAGTACTCCTGGAGGAACCCACCACCGATTTCGCCGTGTCCATCATCGGCATGAACCTCGTCATCGGTGTGCAGACCACCAACGCGCTTTCCTTCTTCGCCTGTCTCAAACCCTACGACGAGCGCCCGCTCATGGAAAATGGAAAGATACCCAGCGCCGACGATGTGCAGAAACGCGTACAGGCCAAGCTGGCCATGTGCGGCGTGGACGGCGTCTGCTTCCTGGTAAGTCCCCCTGCCATTCCGGGTGTGGGCGTGGGCAGCGATATTGCCCTGGCTCTGGAAGACCTGGACGGACAGGGCGTGGCCGTGCTTTACGAACAGGCCCAGAAGCTGGAAGCAGCGCTCAAGAAACACCCCGCCATAGCGAGTGCGTCTGACATGATGCTACCGCAGGTGCCGCAGAAGAGCATTGCCATTGATAAGGAGAAATGCCTGGCCCAAGGTGTGAACTACGCCGCAGCCAACCAACTGCTGCAGTGCTTCAACGGCTCCAGCTTCGTGAACTACTACACCCAGTTCGGGCAGCAGTGGCAGGTATACATGCAGGCTGCCGGTGTAAGCCGCGCCAATACGGAGCAGATTGCCAACTTCTACGTGAGCAATGCCCAGGGCGATTCCGTTCCGCTGAGCACTCTGGTGACTATCAAGGACATTGCCGATACGGAGTTTGTCTGGCGCAACAACAACTACAACGCAGCCAAGATTTCCGTAAAGCCCAAGGAGGGTTACTCCACCGCACAGGCTATGGCCGCTGTGGAGGAAGTTTTCGCCAACACCATGGACACCACCAAGTTTGCCATGGAATACGTGGATATGAGTTTCCAGGAAAAGAAGGTACAGGATGGCCTTGGCCTCGGCTCCATCTTCACCCTCTCGGCGGTATTCGCCTTCCTGATTATGGCGGCTCTGTATGAGAAGTGGACTCTGCCCATCTCCATCTTCATGACGGTTCCCATCGCAGTGCTGGGCGCCTTCCTCGGTCTGTGGCTCACAGGTATCGACCTGAATATGTATGCCCAGATTGGCCTGGTCATGCTGGTGGGTCTGTCCGCCAAGAACGCCATTCTCATCGTGGAGTTCGCCGTGCTGCAGATGGAGCGCGGCCAGAGCCTGCTGGATGCCGCTGTAACAGCAGCCCGCATGCGTCTGCGCCCGATTCTGATGACCTCGTTCGCCTTCATTCTGGGCTGTGTACCGCTGGTCACAGCAGCAGGCTCAGGCGCGCTGGCCCGTAATTCCATCGGCATCGTGGTGGTCATCGGCATGTCGGTAGCTACGGCGCTGGGCGTATTCTTCATCCCCTGCTCCTTCGTATTCATCATGAAGCTCTTCCGAACCAGAATCGCCAAGGGACACCATGGTCCGGACCCGGATGAGCAGACCGCTTACGCTCTGCTGGAGGCCCAGGAGAACGACTACGCAGAAGAAGCCCGATGACCCACGGCAGCGGCCGTCCGATTCACGCAACACCCCAGGTGCGACATGCACCTGGGGTCTTCCTTTCATCGCGGATGAAAAAAAATCCCC
Organism: Akkermansia sp.; assembly: GCA_017504805.1. Lineage (GTDB taxonomy): Bacteria > Verrucomicrobiota > Verrucomicrobiia > Verrucomicrobiales > Akkermansiaceae > Akkermansia. The sequence continues at coordinate 12,074 of JAFVQN010000087.1, forward strand.
GCTGGCGCAAAGCGCAGCGGGGCGAAAAAGCATTCAATCTACCGATCAGATACCATCGGGTTCGAAACGGCAGTTATTGGTGCCGTGGTAGTACATGCCGTGGGTGCCCACCGGGATGGGACCAACTGCAGGATCGATGGGCTGAGTCACGGAGTAGAGCTGCTTGGTGCCATCAATCTGCACGGTGATGTGCTGACCGGCATTGTTGCCTACGGCAGCGCCGAGCTGGCGACCAGCCAGTGCGCCCAGCACGCCGAAACCGGCTGTGGAAGCCACACGGCCCTTGCCGCCACCCAGAAGCTGACCAGCGCCAGCACCCAGAACAGCACCCGTTGCGGTACCCACGTTCTTGGCCGTGCTGGTAGCTTCGATGGTCACATTCTTGGCAGCCACCACCGTAGCGGGGAATGCCTGAGCACCGTAGCCAACCTTGTTAGCAGCAACCGAGCCGCCGGACATCGTGGTGCAGGAAGTCGTGACAAGCATGCAGGCTGCCATCACAGCAGTAACGATATAGTTCATTTTCATAGTCGTATCGATTGTTCTTGGTTATAATAACATACAGGATACCTGCGTATGGTACCCCACGAGGGCTATCCCGTCAAGCTCAAATGCGAACGTTGACGAATTAACCTCTACCATTATAGCGGACATAAAGAGAATTTTGTTGTGCCTAGCTGCATTTTCCGGATTACTTTTTTTGCCCTTGCATCACTGATGCATGTGGCGTACAATACGCGCAACACACAAGCATATGGAAAAGGACAGAATCACGCTGGTTGGCATTGGCTGCGGTTCCCGCACGCGCACCTATATGAAGTTGGCTATGGAATACCCGGAGCAGTTCCGCATTGTAGCAGCGGCGGATCCGGTGACCTGCCGCGCCGAACAGGTGCGCGATTTTGCTCCGGAGGAGGAGCGCAGCAGCATCCGCCTCTTTGCCAGCGCAGATGAGTTGCTCAGCCAGCCGAAAATGGCAGATGTAGCCATCATCGGCACGCAGGACGACTACCATTTCGAGCCCGCGAAGCGTGCGCTGGAGCTGGGCTACGACCTTCTGCTGGAGAAGCCGATTGCCAAAACCCTGCGCGAGGCACTGGAGCTGCGCGACCTGGCCGAGAAGCTGGGCCGCCGCGTGGCTATCTGCCACGTGCTGCGCTACACGCCGTTCTACAATGCTATCCGCAATGTCATCAACAGCGGGGAACTGGGCGACATCATGACCTTCAACGCCAATGAGGGCGTGGGCGCCTGGCACTTCGGGCATTCCTTCGTCCGCGGCCACTGGGGCAACAGCGTGAAGTCCACCCCCATGATTGTGGCCAAGTGCTGCCACGATATGGATATTCTCTACTGGCTGCTCAACCGCCCCTGCGAGCAGGTCTCCAGCTTCGGCGAGCTTTCCTTCTTCCGCAAGGAATCGCTGGCAGAGCCGCGCCCCGTCCGCTGCACCGACTGGACCACCCCCATCGGCGAGGACCCGTGGGATGCCCGCAAATACATCACGGACGACTCCTGCCGCCGCTGGCTCAAGATGGTGATGGACGGTGTGGACGAAGCCACGCCGGAGGACATCACCGAATGGCTCAAGACCTCCCCCTGGGGCCGCGATGCCTTCCAGTGCGAGGACAACGACCAGCCGGACCACCTGGTGGCCATTCTGCGCTACATGGGCGGTATCACCGGCACCTTCACCATGACCGCCTTTGAAGAGGGCCGCCACATCGAAATCTACGGCACGAAGGCCAAGCTGCGCGCCGGCGCCTTCTACAAGGACAACGGCCCCGGCGAAATCACCATCACCGAGCATTTCTCCAAGAAGATGCGTACGGTATCCATCGAGGAAGCCGCCGGCGGCTATGCCGGTCACGGCGGTGGCGACTGGGGCCTGGTGAGCAACCTGTACAACGACATGCGCGTGGTGGAGGATACCTCCCTCATGACCACACCCATCCAGGCCAGCGCACACTCCCACGTCATTGCCTTTGCCGTGGAGCACGCCCGCCGCACCGGCGAGGTGGTGGATATCAAGGAATTCGAGCGCCGCGTACTCGCCGGTGAGCTGAATTACTGATAGTCCGCACAAGACATAATCTAAAAAAGCAGCGCGTTCAAACGGGTTATGCCGGTTCCCCGGCAGTTTCCGATTGAACGCGCTGCTTTCTCTATATCTTCAGAGAAGGATGCAGAGAGCTCAGCCCCTTCTGCAGGAAGCCGGCGGGGCGTCACTGATCGACACCATATTGAACCTCGATTTTATCATCGTATTCCTTCACGCCCTTGCGCATCAAATCGACGAATAGGTTCCTGGACAGCTGCATTGCTGCGACATCCTGAGAGGCATGTCTGCGAGCGGAGCACTGATGATTAATCATAGCCGCCTGGTAGTCTTCCGGCTGGAGCTTATTCCAGACACCGTCATCAGATTCCACTTTCAGGGTACGGGGAACCAGTTCACATGAAATCAGGGAAGGACGCAGATTTTTCACCTTGATGACATCCGGAGACTCCCATAAAGCATCAACGCCACTCAGGCTGGCATCAACTCCATACCGGCAGACAAACGCACCCTCCATGTAGATATTTTTCGTAGAGCCCATCCACGTCACCTTGTATCGCTCCAAGACCCTTATCTTTTTCTCGTACAATGAGTACATCTGCACAATGCGGCCAGACTCATCCTCGACACTGATAGTCACGACACCTTGCGACTCCAGACATTTGCGGAGAAATTCCCTGACATCTTCTGCAGGGCTGGAAACGCACGTGTGGATGAGGAAAGCCATGAATGCCAGCACGGCAATACCCAGCACGGCAATCGCTTTCGAGCAGCCAAAGGCAGAAGGCTGAGCAGGAGGGGGAGCAGTAGTCGTTGTTTCGACGGGTCTGGTCATGATTTCTTTATGTTCATCCATGATGGTCAATATGTTCGTTTTATCAATATCTTTCGTCTCACTCAGCGGTAGACGCAGGCGGAATCATATCATATAATAACAAAAACGCAAGGACTATCACCCGGAAAAGAAAACACTATAGGTTTTTGGAGAATCGGCGAGTCGGCAGCGTCCCACCTGCATGGACCAAGAAAAAATTCAGGAAACGAAGGAAAAGGTAGAGAACTGGCTCGCAGACAAGCAGCACAGGCGCTGCTGCAAGGTGGCCATGTGCGCGGCCAATGCCGTCATTCTGCTGGGGCTTACAGCAGGGCTCACGCTGCTCTGGATGAATGAGCTGCGCCGGGCCGGATGCCGCCACCACTGCTGCCGGGACCACGAGCATCCCTGATTCCCACCCCTGCCGGACAGTCCCGGGAATATGATACTGCGGAAGCGATGCAGCTTCCGCAGTATTGTCATCCGGGCAGAATGGCAAGCATATCTGCCGGCAGCGGGCTTTCCACCTGAATCATCTGCCCGCGCCAGGGAAAGGACAGCCGGCTGGCGTGCAGCGCATGGCGAGGCAGCAGCAGGCGCCGCTGCAAATCCGGAGTCCACCCGCTGGCAATGAAATCCAGATAGCAGCTTTCATCGCCACCGTAAATCTTGTCACCCACGAGTGGGAAACCCAGGTAAGCAGCATGCACCCGGATCTGGTGCATACGCCCGGTGTGCGGCCGGCATCGCAGCAAGGAATGAGAGGCCCCGCGGCGCAGCACCTCAAACTCAGTGCAGCAGTCCTTTCCGGATGGGTGGCAGCACTGGCGCACGTGGATGCGGGTGGCAGCCACCTGCTCCATCCGCAGAATCGGCTCAGCGCAGCAGGCCGCATCCCAGAGCGGGGTCCCCTGCACCACCGCCAGATACTCCTTGTGCAACTGACGGGCCTGCATGGCCTTGCCCAGTTCACGTGCAGCCTCCGCCGTTTTGGCCACCAGTGTGATGCCGCTTGTCTCGCGGTCCAGACGGTTGATGAGTGAGACCTGGCCGCCCGTAGCCAGTTCGTATGCCAGCAGCTCATGCAACCCGTGCCAGAGGGTGGGTTCATTCTTCTCCCCCGTGGGATGCGTGAGCAGCGGGGCGGCCTTATCCACCACCAGCACGCCGTCATCCTCATACAACACACGGAACTCCGGCACCACCGCTATGGGCATATCATAGCTCATGCGAACATGGCAGGGTCAATTTCCACCCACTCCCCCGGCTGCAGATTCAGATCCTGCAGACGCAGCGGGCCGATTTCGATGCGCTCCAGTGTCTCAACCGGAGCCCCGACAGCCGCCAGCATACGCCGCACCTGGTGGTAGCGCCCCTCGTGCAGGGTGAGTCTGCCGGAGCATGCGCCGGTCAGCACCAGCTCAGCCGGCAGACACGGCGTGCGTTCACCCTGGAGCATCATCTCTCCACTGGCAAAAAGCGCCACGGCTTCTCCCGGCACGGGAGCAGCCGTCGTAAATGCATACACCTTGGGCACGTGGCGTTTCGGGCTGGTCTGCGCATGTTCAAAAGCGCCATCATCCGTCAGCAGCAGCAATCCGCTCGTGTCCTTATCCAGCCGCCCCACCGTGTTCACCACCGGGTTGCGGCGAAGCCACTGGGCAGGCAGCAGATCATAGACCAGTTCACCCGCCTCCTTGTGGCTGCACGTACACCCCAGCGGCTTGTTGAATGCCACATAAAGCCCACGGGGGAATTCCACCGGCGCGCCATCCACCAGCACATCCTCCGGCTCTGCCTTCTCATTGGCGGCCTTCACCGGCTCGCCGAGGTGCGTCACCCGGCCGCGTTTCAGCCATTGTGCCACCTCGCGCCTGCTGCAGTACCCAAACCGGCTCAAAAGTGCGTCTATTCTCATGCCAGAGGCATTGTGCCATACTTTTTTGAAAAAACAAGGTTGAAATTCCCGGGCATTTGTGATAGAAGATAAGTCAGAAGCATTGGCACGCAATGTTCCGGCATTGCGTGCCCGGAATTTACTACATCTCTATCTTCTCTTATGGCTATTACTATCATTACCGAGCGTCAATTGGCAGCAGACCAGCAGGCTCTGTGGAAAAAGGCTCTGCAGGCTGTGCAGACCAAGAACTACAAGTACGCGGTCACCATCCTGAAAACCCTGGTGAAGCGCGTTCCCGGCTTCCTGGAAGGCCGCAAGGTTCTGCGTGCCTGCGAGGTGAAATCCACCCCCGACGCCGGCCGCAAAACCTCTCTCTTCGGCGGGCTCCGCATGTCCACCACCCGCAAGGACCCGGAATCTGTTCTGGTCAACATTGAGGATGAACTGGAGAAAGACCCCTACTCTGTCACGGCAAACGAAGCCCTCTTTGCAGCGGCAAATGATCTGAACCTGCCGGAGATTGCGGCTTTCGCCCTGGAAACCATCTGCCAGGGAGCCCCCAGCGACAAGAAACACCTCAACCTGCTGGCCAACCACTACATCAAGAACGAGCAGTTTGCAGAAGCGGCTGAAACCTACCGCCGCATCCTCAAGGTCGACCCCACCGACCCCACCGCCATGCGTGGTGAGAAAGACTGCTCCGCCCGCGCCACCATGAAGCAGGGCAACTGGGAGGGCAAGGGCGACTTCCGCACCAAGATGAAGAACGCCAATGCCACGGCAGACCTCGAAAGCGCTGACAAGATGGGCCTGACCCGCGCCGAACTCGAAGCCCGCCTGGCCCAGCTTTCCGAGCAGTATGCTGTCGATTCCACCAACCTGCCGGTGGTGAAGGATATCGCCTCCGTCTATGAGCAGATGGAAGACTACGCCAATGCATACTCCTTCTATGCCTACGCCTACCAGCTGGGCGGCTCTGCCGACGTGGCACTCAACGACAAGGCCATGGCGATGCACGAGAAGGCCATGCAGGCTGAAATCGCCTACTACGAGCAGGTGCTGGCCGCCGACCCCACCAACGAGGAAGCCGCCGCCACACTTGCCCAGCGCAAGGCGGAAATCGCCCAGGCCGTGGTGGCAGACGCCCGCGCCCGCGTGGAAGCCAACCCGACCGATGCCCAGCTCCAGTTCAAGCTGGGGCAGGCACTGTTCGATGCCGGCGAGTATACCGAGGCCATTCCCGCCCTGCAGCGCGCCCGCACGAACCCGAATATCCGCATCAAGTCCATGCTCATGCTGGGCAAGTGCTACCACGCCAAGAAGATGGTGGATATGGCCATCCGCCAGCTGGAAGATGCCGACAAGGAACTGCTCACCATGGACGACACCAAGAAGGAGGTGCTCTACATGATTGGTGTGCTCTACGAAGAAGCCGGCAACAAGGAAAAGAGCATCGAAACGCTCAAGGCCATCTACGAGGTGGACTACGGCTACAAGGACGTGGCCACCCGCGTGGAATCCGCCTACTCGTAAAGACGCCCCTTCCACCATTCCGATTTATCACGGCCCGGATGCGTCCGGGCCGTTTCTTTTCCCGCGCAAGTCCTCAGAGAAAATCACCCCCTGGCCACACGAATAATCGGCCAAGTGACACGGATTTGACTTGACAAAATGGGCATTTTTCTGCCACTAATAGAAACAGCGGAGCGCCTGCAGCGCCCAAGATTTTCCAGCCATGTCCAAGACTCTTATCATAGCCGAGAAACCCAGCGTAGCCTCAGACTTAGCCCGAGTACTGGGCAAGCACCTGGGGAAATTCAAGAAGGACGATTCAACCCAGAGTTTCTCGAATGATACGCTCATCATCACCTCGGCGGTGGGTCACCTGGTAGAGCAGAAGAAACCGCAGACGGAAGATGGCAAGAGCCTGCCATGGAAGATGGAATACCTGCCCGTGATGCCCCGCACCATGGAACTGGAACCCATCGACAAATCAGCAGACCGCCTGCGCAAGGTGCTGAAGCTGGCCCGCAGCAAGGAAGTAAGCTCTGTGGTGAATGCATGCGATGCCGGGCGCGAGGGCGAGCTCATTTTCCGCAATATCATCCGCTATGGCAAGATTAAGAAGCCTATTCGCCGCCTGTGGATGCAGAGCATGACGGATGACTCGATTCTGGAAGCCTGGAACACCCTCAAGAGCGATGAGGAAATGCTGAATCTGGCAGATGCCGCCGTTTGCCGCAGCGAATCAGACTGGCTGGTCGGGCTGAACAGCACACGTGCCCTCACTGCACTGCAAAGCGGCGTGGGTGGCTTCAACGTGACACCCACCGGGCGCGTGCAGACCCCCACTCTGGCGATTCTGGCAGCCCGCCAGAAGGATATTCTGGCCTTTGAGCCGGAAACATACTATGAAGTACACGCCAGCTTCACCGCCAAGGGGGGCTGCTACGAAGGGCGCTGGTTTGACCCGGCCTGGAAAAAGAATGAGAAAGCCCCGCAGCGCTCACGGGAGCGCCTGTGGGATGCTGCCATGGCAGCAAGCATAGCGGAACGCTGCCGTGGTCAGAAAGCGAACGTGACAGAAACGCGCAAGCCCGTGTCGATGCCGGCACCGCTGCTGTTTGACCTGACCTCCCTGCAGAAGGAAGCGAGCAACCGCTTTGGTTTCTCGGCGCGGCGTACACTGCAGATTGCACAGGAATGCTACGAGAAGCACAAGGTACTCACCTATCCCCGCACCGATTCCAAGTTCCTGCCGAATGATTACCTGAAGGTCGCCACCCGCACGGTCGGCGCCATTGCAGACAACATGCCGGAGTTTGCCGCCTTTGCCCAGGGGATTCTGGAAAATCACAGTGTACGCCCCAATAAGCGCGTGTTCGACAGCTCCAAGGTAAGTGACCACTTTGCCATCATCCCCACGGGCAAATTCGTGAATCTCACCGGGGATGCCGCCCGCATCTTCACCCTGGTCGTGCAGCGATTCCTGGGTGTGTTCATGCCCAACGCCGAGTACGAAGACACCGAACGCACCACCGTGGTGACCACCAGCAATGACCACTTCTACACCCACGGCCGTGTCATGCTCACCCCCGGCTGGCGCGCCCTCTATGGCCCGGACAAGCGCAAGAAAGACGAGCTCTGCCCAGTAAGCGCGAGAGAACAAGTGACCGCCAGTGAGGTGACCGCCAAGTCAGACCAGACCAAAGCCCCCGCAGCCTACACAGAAGCCACGCTGCTCACAGCCATGGAAACAGCCGGCAAGCTGGTGGAGGACGAAGACCTGGCGGACGCCATGAAAGAACGCGGACTCGGCACCCCCGCCACCCGCGCGGCCATCATCGAAGGGTTGATTACCCAGGAATACATTGCCCGCGAAGGCAAGGAACTCATCGCCACCCGCAGAGGCATGGACCTCATCGACCTGCTGGGCAAAATCGGTCTCAGCACCCTGTCCAGCCCCGAACTCACCGGCGAATGGGAATACCGCCTCAAGCAGATGGAGAACGGCAGGCTGGAGCGGGATTCCTTCATGAAGGACATCCGCTCCTACACCACTGATATCGTGGAAGCCGTGCGCGACTACATGCAGAACGGCAAGAACCCTGACCTGGAGCTCACCTGCCCCGCCTGCGGCGCCAGGGGGCTTGGCAGCCGGGTCGATGCCATCTCGTGCAACAGCTGCAAATTCCGCATCCGCCGGGTACACGCCGGGCTCACCCTCACGGATAAGCAGCTCTGCGAGCTCATCAGCCAGCAGAGCCTGCCGGTCATGGAAGGCTTCCGCTCCAAGTTCGGCAAACCCTTCAAGGCAGGACTCCGGCTGGTCGCCCCGCAGACCGCCCGCAGCACCTGGAAGGCCGAATTCTATTTTGACTCTGACCGCGGGACCGATACCAGAACGGAAGACGCACCAGTGCAGAGCGCCGGCAGCATCAGCGTGATGGACCAGGGCGAACTCGAACTGCAGGTGAGCGACAAGCAATGGAGCGTACCGGAGTTTGCCCAGGCAGGTGGCCGCAAGGGCTTCACCATGTCCCGTAATATTCTGGGCAAGGAGATTGATGAATCCGTGCTGCGCCAGGTGCTGAGCACCGGTAAGAGCGAACTCATCACCGGCTTCGTTTCCCAGCGCACGAACCGCGCGTTCGATGCCTACCTGGTGCTGGATGCCAGAAAAGGCAACGTAGGATTCGAGTTCCCCCCGCGGGAAGCCCGACCGAAAGGCAGCAAGGAAAAGGCGGATAAGAAATTCACCGCCGCCTCAGCCGCAGCAGAGGACCTGAGCAAAGGCACCAGCCACGGCCCGGTAAAGGTGAAAGGCAAGGGCGAATACGATCTGATTGAAACCGACAGCGCCTGGCACGTGAGCGGACTGGTCTACGGCAAGACACGCAAACCGCTGGTTATCCCGCGCACCATGTGCGACGTGGAGCTCCCCGTTGCAATCGTTGTGCAGCTGCTCACCAAGGGCAAGACTGAGCTCATCAAGGGATTCACCAGCCACAAGAGCGGCAAGCAGTTCGATGCCTACCTCGTCTTCAACGGCTCCACCGGCCGCGTGAGCTACGAGTTCCCGCCCCGTAAATAACAACAGTCGGCGCCATGGGCGTAGTCAGAAAGATACTCCGTTATTTTGATGTCTTCACCACAGGCATTCTCATCGCGCTGGTCCTGGGCATCATCGTTCCCTGCCACGGCATAGGGGCCGCCATCTTCGACTGGCTGACCAATGCAGCCATCGTACTGCTGTTCTTTCTGTACGGCGTCAAGCTTTCGCGCAAATCCGTAGTGGAAGGCCTGCTGAACTGGCGGCTGCAGAGCATGGTATTCGCCTTCACCTTCGTCTTCTTTCCGGTGGTCATCCCCCTGCTCCGCCCGCTTTTCGAACCTCTGGTCGGCGCAGCTCTCTACATGGGGCTGGTGTATGTCGCCTGCCTGCCCTCCACCGTGCAGAGCAGTATCGCCTTCACCTCCGTAGCTGGCGGCAACGTACCGGCAGCCGTCTGTTCGGCCTCGGTTTCCAGCCTGCTGGGTGTTTTTCTCACTCCCTTTCTGGTGAGTCTGCTCTTTGCGACTGACGGCAGCGGCGCACAGGTGGGGCTGGATACCGTGCTGAAAATCTGCTACCAGATTCTCCTGCCCTTCATTGCCGGCCAGCTCAGCCAGCCCCTGCTCCGCAAATGGGTGCTGGGCCACAAAACGCTCATCGGCTGGAATGATAAAAGCACCATCTGGCTGGTGGTCTACACCGCCTTCTCCAATGCCACGAGCGGTGGCTACTGGGACAAGCTGCAAGCCAGCCAGCTGGCTGGTCTCGTTGTGGTCTGCGGGCTCATCCTCTGCCTCACTTTCATTATCACCTGGTACAGCAGCAGGCTTCTGGGCTTCAACCGGGAAGACAGCATCACCATCGTCTTCTGCGGCTCCAAGAAAAGCCTGGCTGTAGGTGCTCCCATGATGCTGGCCATCTTCGGCACGCTGGACAACAACCTCCTGCTGCCCCTCATGGTCTTCCACCAGGTGCAGCTCATGCTCTGCGCCCACCTCGCACGCATCTGGCAACGCGGTTCCTCCGCTGATACGGGAGGCTATTGATATTCCTCGTCCCTCACTGATTCAGCCCTGTGCTTCGGGCTCCGAACGCGCGGTATATCTGCGCATGTCGCATTTCAGATGCGATAACGTC
>JAFVQN010000088.1 GCA_017504805.1 Akkermansia sp.
CACTGGTGACTCCATCACCGTGGCGCCGGCTATGACGCTGACAGCCCGCGAGTACGCGCTGGTGCGCCAGGCATCGTTCGATATCATCCGCGAAATCGGTGTGAAGAGCGGCGGCAGTAACATTCAGTTCGCCATGTGCCCACGTACAGGCCGCCTGGTGGTCATTGAGATGAACCCGCGCGTGAGCCGCTCCTCTGCCCTGGCTTCCAAGGCTACGGGTTTCCCCATTGCAAAGTTTGCGGCGAAGCTGGCTATCGGCTACACCCTGGATGAGCTGCGCAACGATATCACCAAGGTGACCCCGGCTTCTTTCGAGCCGACGATTGACTACGTGGTGGTGAAGGTGCCGCGCTTCACCTTCGAGAAGTTCAAGAAGGCGGATGAGCGCCTGACCACGGCCATGAAGAGCGTGGGCGAGGTGATGAGCATCGGCCGCACGTTCAAGGAATCCCTGCAGAAGGCGCTGCGCTCGCTGGAGACGGGCCGCTGGGGTTTCGGTTTCGACCTGAAGGACCCGAAGAACCCGACCCGCGATGAGATTGCTGCCAAGCTGGCGGTGCCGAATGCAGACCGTATCTTCTGGATTCAGACGGCTTATGTGAACGGCTGGAAGCTGGAGGAAATCCAGGACCTGACGGATATTGACCCCTGGTTCCTGGACCAGCTCAAGCAGCTGGCTGAGGCCGGCATGAAGCTCAAGGACCTGAATCTGCTGGAAGCTAAGAAGATGGGATTCTCCGACCGCCAGATTGCGCTGGCCCGCGGCTGCACCGAGGACGAGGTGCGCGCGGCCCGCAAGGCGCAGGGTGTGGTGCCCTGCTACCGCCTGGTGGATAGCTGCGCTGCGGAGTTCGAGGCGATTACGCCGTACTTCTATTCCTCTTACGGTGAGGAGAATGAAGCCCGCCAGACGGATAAGAAGAAGATTATGATTCTGGGCGGTGGTCCGAACCGCATCGGCCAGGGTATTGAGTTCGACTACTGCTGCTCGCACGCTTCCTTTGCGCTGAAGGAGCTGGGCTATGAGACTATCATGGTGAACTCCAACCCGGAAACCGTCTCCACCGACTTCGATACCTCTGATAAGCTTTACTTCGAGCCGCTTACGCTGGAAGATGTGCTCAACATCTGCGACCAGGAGAAGCCGGATGGTGTCATCGTGCAATTCGGTGGCCAGACCCCGCTTAACCTGGCTGCTGCCCTGCAGGAGCGCGGTGTGCCCATCATCGGCACCAGCCCCCGCAGCATTGAGCTGGCCGAGGATCGCAAGTACTTCTCTGCCCTGCTGGATGAAATCGGCCTGAAGCAGGCTGAGGCCGGCACCGCCACGAATGAGGACGAGGCCGTGGAAGTGGCCAGCCGCATCGGTTACCCGGTGCTGGTACGCCCGAGTTTCGTGCTGGGTGGCCGCGCCATGATGATTGTGTACGATGAGAAGGAGCTGCGCACCTACATGCGCGAGGCGGTGGATGCCTCCCCCGAGCGCCCGGTGCTGGTGGACCGCTTCCTGGAGCACGCCATGGAGATTGACGTGGACGTGATTGCGGACGGCGAAACG
>JAFVQN010000089.1 GCA_017504805.1 Akkermansia sp.
AACCTCCCGGTGAGTTTTATTCGCTGTCGCACCCCTCATAACAAATGCTGATTTAAAGTTTTGTGAATTTAATCTTTACATCGCATATGAAATGCGATATACGCAGCCAGCGGCAGATAAGCGGCCAGGCTGCAATTGAGGTCACAGTATTCAGCGGCGAATGGGGCGAGCACTACGTCTCAGACCGGGGACTGCATCCCCCCCCCGCCAGCGGCGGAGAATCCCGCTGCGTGAACAGCCAGCCTCACCTCATGCAGGACTGGAGCCGCTGAATGACAAGCGCAAGGCGTTGCATTCACTTGACACGCGGGGGGAAAAGTGGCAGAATAACCACATGAACCGCTGCATTTCACTGCTTCTGACCACGTTGGCCCCCCTGCTCCTGGTGAGCTGCGGTGATTCTGACGAGGAGAAGCGCGAACGCGCAGCCCAGTTCACCACCCCGACCAAACCAGCCCCCAACCCGCAGCGGGAATCACTGCAGGCCCTCATCCGCACCGACCGGCAAGTCCCCACCACCCTGAATGGCGGCCCCCGCTTCGAGCTCTACAGCGTCTACGAAGGCCAGGACATGCGCCAGGTGACCGAAGTTTCCGGCCGCACCCTCCTGCTCTGCTTCACCGCACCCTGGTGCCGCCACAGCACCGCCATGCGCAACGCACTCAAAGAACTGGCCGAAAAAGAAAAAGGCGGAATTCAGGTGGTGGAAATTGATGCAGACGCCTACCCTGCCCTGGCAAACGACTACGACCTGACCAAAGTGCCCACCACTGTTTTCTACGCAGAAGGCATCAAGCTGCGCAGCGTCGAAGGCGCATTCACAGCCGATGACCTGAGGCGCTACCTGCACAACCTCCTCACCCAGGAGGAAGAAACCAGCCAGGAACCCTGATTCCATCCCTTTCAACTCCAATCACAACGATACACATAATATGAGATTCCTCACCGGATTACAGCCCAGCGGCCAGCTCCATATCGGCAACTATTTCGGAGCCATTGAGCCCGCTGTGCAGCTGCAGGAAAAAGGCGAAGCCTTCTACTTCATTGCCAACTACCACGCCATGACCACCATGGAAAGCGCCCAGAAGCTGCACGAGAACACGCGCGGCCTGGCAGTGGACTTCCTGGCCTGCGGCCTCAACCCGGAAAAAGCCGTCTTCTTCGCCCAGTCTGCCGTGCCCGAGGTGAACGAGCTGGCCTGGATTCTTTCCACCCTCTGCCCCATGGGCCTGCTGGAGCGCTGCCACTCATACAAGGATAAGGTGGCCAAAGGATTTGCCGCCAGCCACGCGCTCTTTGCCTACCCCGCCCTCATGGCAGCGGACATCCTGCTGTACGATTCAGACGCAGTACCCGTGGGCAAGGATCAGAAGCAGCACCTCGAGGTCACCCGCGACCTGGCAGGCAAGATTAACGACGCTTTTGGCGAAGACCTGCTCAAGATGCCCGAAGCCATCATCTCCGAAGCTACCGCCGTGGTCCCCGGACTGGATGGTCAGAAAATGAGCAAGAGCTACGGCAACACCCTCCCCATCTTCGGTGAGGAAAAAGCACTCCGCAAACTCATCAACAAAAAGGTAGTGACAGACGCCACCCCCCTCGAGGAGCCGAAACCCACGGAAAACTCCATCATCCTCGCCCTCTACAAACTCTTTGCCACCCCGGACCAGTACCAGGCCATGGTCGATGCCCACCACGCAGGCGGCGTAGGCTACGGCCAGTTCAAGAAAGACCTCTTCGACGCCTACTGGGAATACTTCCGCGCCGCCCGCGAAAAGCGCGAGTGGATTCTCGTCCACCCCGAATATGTGGACGACGTACTCAACACCGGCGCAGCCCGCGCCCGCGAGGAGGCCGCCAAGGTACTCACCCGCGTCCGCAAGGCCGTGGGCCTTGGTTGGTAAGGCCCGGATATCGCCACCGGCACCAAAGTAAGAACGTGCATCGGGAAAGGAGATTCCTGATGCACGCTTTATTATAACAAACAGCCTCGACAGGAAACATATCACTGCTCATCAACGTCTTACGCTACTTTCGCTCGTTTTTCGCGCAATGAATATGACACTATTCCAAGAATATGTCAAATCTTTATTATTGCAACACACCACCCCTTTTTTTAACAAATCCACGACCGCCCGCAGCCCTCTCCCCGCGGGCGGTCGTGGATTACCCTTAATCCAACACTCGCTCCTCAATCGCCCGCTCTGTACGCAGCAGGAAATCCAGGATATTCGTCACCGCCGCCACGCCGTAGGACGCCGCTTTCAGCTTCGCACCTCCCGCCGTTGTCGGGTTGCGGCTCGCCAGAATACCAAACGTCGCCAGCGTGCGGATGAAATTCTCCACGGCTATCGTCTTGTCTTGCCAGCTACTCGGCCTCTTGCCCCAGAACACCTTGCGGAGGTCGGAAACCACACGCTCCATGTCCGCCATCGGCAGCAAGGACTGACTCGGCATCCACACTCTTGCCCCATGCGGCAGAAACTGGTTCAGCACGCCGGTGGCCGCACCCACAAACGCAGACACCAGCGGCAACCCCGCCAGCGGGCCCAGTGTAGACCCGGCCACATACTGCTGCCAGGAACGGCGCTTCCATTGCTCCTCGTCATCGGTCATCCAGTTGTAAACCGCCGTCAGCACCTGGAGCGCGATACCATGCTCCAGCCACACATACGCAGCCTTGCCCCAGTCACCTTTCCGGCCACGAGCCATCAGGCGCAGCACATTACCCATCGTGTTGATACTCTCACCGCCCAGGAACAGATTACCGATGCTGAACAGCGACTTCTTGCCACCCAGCAAGGCGCGACTCCGCCAATCCAGCGGCTGACTCTTGAACGCCAGAGCACGCCGCACCTCATTCATAGCATCAGCGTCCAGCTCCTCATGCGTCAGCCCTGGATTCCCCCTCTGCGTCTTGCGGTACACTGCATCATAGAGCGTCGCACATGCACGCACATTCGCACGCATATCGATAAACTCCATCAGGCTCATACCCGCACGCGCAGCGGCATCCGTCGCACCCTTGGCGGAAATCACATCGGCATCCCCCAGCAGAGCCTCGGCATTCACCGCCGCGCTCCACCCCTTGAAACGCCCATCCAGTTCAGGCCTTGCCGCCATCTCCGCCAGCGAAATCTTACCCAGCCCCAGATTAGCGCGAGATGCAGCCTTGTGCCACTCCCACCAGCTCACCCGGTCAGAGCCCGCCAGCGTATTGAACAACGCCGTCCCCTGCTTGAACAGTGTCCCCACGCGGTAATTCAGAATCGCCGTAGCCGTCGAGCTACCCATGGCCGACAAGCAACGCGTCATCCAGCGGCCCACCTCTTCGGTAGCCGGTGCAGCCCTCGTCATATCCTCGGCAATCTTCTTCATTTCGCCCACCGTATGACTACTGAACACCTTGGCCAGCGCATCACTCATTTTCAGATCTCCGTCGCGGTAATTCAACACAGAGCTGATATCCGTCGGCAAATCTCCATAACCCAGCATGATATCCTGCTCTTTCATGGCGCACTCAAACGCCGCCAGCACATTCATCGTCGGGTCAATCTTCGCATTGTGATGGTGGCGGGTATAGAGAATCTTCGCCGTACCCTTGCCAGCCGCGCGCCCCTCACCGGCGCCGCCCATGATTGCCTCTGAATGCACCTCATACCCCGCATCGAAGTACGCACGGAAGTAATTTTCCACCTCCGGGAACGGCATACCATACACACGCTCGTACACATCCTTAATCTGTGCCGTGCGGGCTCCCAGCTCATCGCGCAAGCGGTACGCCAGCCGCATCATCTGCTCACCGGCAAACTCCCGCAGCTGGTTCACCACAGCCTCCGTATAGCCCTGCCGACGCAACGTCTCCTCGTAGTCCTCCTGCTCACACAGAAGCACCCTGTACGCCGCCTCCGAGCGCGTCAGCTCCAGGCCGTCAGCATCCTGCGGCCTCTGCGCAGCATTCCGCTCCAGCTTCTCCTCCACCCACTTCTCCTGCGCCTTGGCAGCACGTTCCTTGGCGGCCTTGGTCAGATTATGGAATCTCTTGAACTCCTCCGCCGTCAGCACGCTTGTCAGGGCGTCGATACCGTGAAGCGACGACTTCTTGGCGTCGCCAATCTCGCCATACTTCGCCATGGCTTCCTCCAGGATATGCGGCGGAATAATATCCTCCCCCTGCGCCCCCAGATGCTTCATCATGGCCGCAAACGTATTCGGCGAAAAGTTCTTCTTGTGCGTCTTGCTCCGCAACAAGCCCAGGAACTGCGCCCGCAAGGTGGCCGTCTCCTGTTCAAGGAAATTCGGCTCCTGCGCCCGCAGCACAATCCTTGTCTTCTCTGTCCGGTTGATATAGTCGATAAACTCCCTGGCTTCCTCGCCGGTCTTCGCGCCACTCGCCTCAAACACCGCATCCATCATCGTAGCGCGGCGCTCTTTTTCCTTACTCTCGATATACACCTTAGCCCGCGCCATGCGGTCGGTGAAATCGCGTGCAAAAACCTCCACCTCTTTCACCCCGGTCATGGAGTCAAAGAACTGCGCATCGTTCATCCATGAGCCGAACACCGCATGCACCTTGCGGGCAAAACTCGTCATCGGCAGAACCCCGCGTTTCTCCAGCTGCTTGCGCTGGCGCTCATCATTCAGCGTCTCCGCGTGCGCCTCCATCAGTGGCGTACACATCCGGGCAATCCTCTGCTTGCGCAGCTCTTCCGCATTCTCCCAGGCTTGCCGCCCGGTCGTGATAAACTCACCCAGCGCCTTAGCCGCACCCTCCGCCTGAGAGGCCGTCATGCCGTCGAAACAGGCATACGTCTCATACTCCTGCTTCTTGCAACTCACCACCACAGGCTCGCCGTCCGCATTGTACGTCTCAACCGTAATCGGCGTCTCCGGCTCCAGCTCAGCCCACACCTGCTTACCGTCCGGGCAGTCTTCCTCGCCGGTGTAGCGTGTGCGTTCAAAAGCCAGCTTCTCACCCTTGGTGAGCTCCAGCAGCCGCATCAAATCCATCACCTTGTTGTAAGCCTCTGCGCTCATGCGGCCTTTCACCGGCTTGCCGTCCTTACCCGGCAACGGCGTTAGATTATTCACCACGCGGCGAATCCTGCCCAGAGTCGTATCTTTGCGGAACGCATCAAGCTGCAACGCCACACGCTCCAGGAACTTCGCCATCAGCCTGTCAGCACGCATCGAGCCGATAGCCTGGTACAGCTGGTACAACTCCTTGCTGAACACCAGCTCCACGCGGCTGAACGTCTCATTCTCAATCATGGCCTTAATTATCCGCCGTGCCTTGGCATTCGGCGCATCCGCCAGGCGTTCGGCATACTCCGCCTCTACCTCTGCGTGCTCCCAGAACTCGCGCATGGACTCCAGACCCTCTTCCGCCTCCGGCAGCTCCTGGAACGCGTGCTCCCAGAACTCGCCGCGAGCCTCAGTCTTACCGCTGATAAGCCGCCACGCAATCCCCTGGAACGCCCGGAACATCTTATCGTCCCAGCCCTCCATCGGCACCGTGCGAGCCGCCGCACCAGGATTACCACTCCCGCGCAGCTTCGCATACGTGTTGAAATACACCTTGTACGGCTCCAGCGCCGCGCGGTACGTGTTTGGCAGCAGCGCCTCAATAGAATCTATCACTGCCAGCCCCTCCGCAGCCAGGCGCAGACCGTCTGCCTCCTCGCTGCCATCATCCTGCGACTGGAGCTCCCGCATACGACGCACAATATTCTCGCGCATCTGGTACACCCGGCGGTCAAAATGAAACTCACCGGCAGGGGCGAGACGACTATCCAGCAGATACCCGAACCGCCCCATATTCAGGAAGGTCACTCCGCCCAGCTCAGTAGCATTGCTCCGCACCGCCACCGTGTACGAACTCGGCGCAGACTTCACCAGCCTGTCCTTGGCATCGGCAGCCATCGGGTTATCGCCCGCCTTACCATGCCCATACTCCGTATAGCGGGCCTCCTGCTCGCCGTGACTCATCACATACACCATCTTGCAAGCATTCTCATCGCCGGTCAGCACCCAGCTGCGCATACGCTTCAGGTGCTCCATATTATCGCGGCTCCAGTCATCATGCAGCCCTGCCTCCTGTCGCTGCGCAATAGCCGCGTCCAGATACGCCAGAGCCTCATTCTGGTCAAATGCACCGGCACCCATAGCAAAACCCTCCAGGTGCTGAATCGCGTGCTGGCTCTCGTGAAGCAACGTCGTAAGCACACTCTCCCGGTGGTGCATATTCACCGCAATGAACGATGCCTGTGCGCTCGTCACCTGCGGGCTGAAATAACCACCAGTCTTGTACTCAATCTCCTCCGAGCCGGGCTTCGGGTAGTACAACCGCACGCGCATCTCCGCCAGCTCCGGGTATGCACGAAAGAGCTCCGGGTAATGCAGCAGCGCCGCCAGGCTCACATCCTTGTGCCCACCAGGCGCTACATTCATCATCCCTGGCGTCACGTCGCTGCGCAACCGCGCACCGGTCACCGGTATCACAAACTTTCGCTGGCCGTCCGCAGGGTCTACATAATCCGCCCCTTTTTCCAGATACTCATTCGCCGTCTTCGCCCTCAGACCGCAGATGGAATAATGAGTCACTCCACCCGCCCCCTCCAGCGCAGCATAATACTCGCTCGGACGATACGTCAGCGCATTGCCCTCATACTCCATGGAGTCATTGAACGGCATCGCGGCACGCTCCTCCGCGCTCATGAACTGCCGACGGCTCACCGCACGCGCTTCAATCTCACCGGAAAGCCGCTTGTAATCATCAGGAGCATCCTCCGGCGCACCCAGTTCGTTCAGCCGCCCCAGCTTGTCAAAAATACCTCGCACATTGGAGGCCGACCCGCCAAAAGCAAAATCCTCATGCAGCTGAATCAGGTGCTGTATCTCATGCAGCAGCGTGCCTCGCATTTTTTCAGGCGTTTTATCCGTCCCGAGGATTATCTTTGCGCCGGAAAGCCCCTCTCCGCGAGTCATTCGGCTGAAAGACGAATTGCCAGGTTTGTACTCAATAGGTATATCCCGCAGTTCAGGATATGCCTCATAAAGCTCCGGGTAATCCAGAATATCGCCAAGATTATTACCCAGTCCATCCCAATCACCGGCGGTGCGGGCATAGTCATTGATATTGCCGCCCTCGCCATACAGGGCATCAAACGCCAGCATGAATGACTTTCGGCTCACTTCTGCAATCTCTGCAAGCTGCCAGCGAGCCTCCCGGTATTCATCCATCGTCCGCTCCCGTGCTTTATGAATATCGCGGGATACAGAATCCTCGCTAAGTCCCAGCTCACGCAAGAACTCACCCGGTTCCTTGCCGTCACAGATAAAGCTCTTCAAATCCTTCCATGTCTGGCTATCACCAAGACGCTTGCCGAACATCATACTACTGGCCGTGACCAGGGCAAGCCTCCGAGCTCCGCTCATCCGCACATACTCCTCCGACTGGTAAGCATCGCCGCTCAGCAGCTCTTTTGCCTTCCAGACCTCATTTTTGTACAGCGAGCCAGGCTTCAAGGTCGGAATCAGCTTCGCTCCACTCGCATCAATCTCGGCGCGGAGCATGCCGTCATCACGCCCGGTAAACATCCGGTCGCGGTACTTATCCCACGTCGCGGCGTTCGGTCCTATCACAGAGAAATGCACCGTCGGCTCATACTGCTGTCGGAAAAATTCACCATCCTTATCCTTAATTCTCACATCATAAATATTGACAGCCACAGTTTTTTCTGCTACTTTCCCCGTAGAAACTTGTCCACTAGTGCTTACGGATGACGTAGTAGTTTCACTTGGCGTCTTGCTGGCTTGAATTTGGTTTTCCCCGCTACTGGGAATGAATTGGAATAGTACGCGTCCAATTACAAGTTCTCCCCTCTGGGGTCTTCTGTTCATCTGCGTAGGATAGCAGGAAATCATAGAGTAACAGCCCTCATCCTCCAGAAGCTGCGCTATAAGCAAACTATCCCTCCCCCCCTCATATTCACCCTTAAACTGGTAGCGTCCACCATTACCACCTCTTATTTTCACAAGGTTGGAAAGAGTATTGTATAAATGTAATAGAGGGGATTCACCAATGGTCATTAAATCATCATAATGATTCAGAATGTGCAGGAACCCAAATCCTCGATGCTCCTGAGATTCCTGTTTCCCTACCTTAAGACGAATAGGCAGATTCTTCACACGATGTGCAGCAAGCAACCTCTGCGTCTTTTCATCCTGTGGGAACTTATACCAATCCAAATTACCTTGAGGTGTAGTAATGTACATCTCTTTTTCTAATCTGTTACCTTGTGCATCAGTAGCATATGCACGGCTCAGATTGCGCACATTCCCCGCATCATCCGTAAACGAATAATCCGTCCGAACCGCGCGCCACTCCATCGACGCGTACTCGCGGAACAGCCTCTCGCTCGGAGTCTCAGCCATACTCGCCACCGCATCTGTCGGCATATCGCGCCCCTCTCGTCCACGCCACGCCTGACGAATCTCGTCCATCAGCTCACTGTCGCTGTACGGATTCTTCCACCTCTCACGCAGCGCGTTAATCTCCGCCAGCTTCTTTTTCAGAGCCACAGGGTCTTTCACATCCACCCCATACTTCTTACCCATCGCCTCGGCATTCCTCTTCTTAGCCGTTGCATTCAGATAGCTCGCATCCTGGGCAAGCTCATTCCGGCGACGCAGCACATACTGCGCCACAAAATCCATGAACTCGTCATTATCCAGCGTATTACCGAACAAATCCATGCCGCCATCCAGCCCCATTTCCTCCTGCATCTGCTGCTTGGCCAATTCCGCCTCCATGCGAGCCAGAATCTCAGCCTTACTTCCATCACGCAGCGCAACTTCTAACCCACGCCGCTGCACCGCATCGTTACCCGGGCAGAAATCCGCAATCCACAGCGCCACTCGGTCATCAATCGCTCCATTCCGCAGCGCATCCATCACAGAATCACCTGCGCGGCGGCCAATACGGAACCCGATGCTACCCAGCTTACCCTCGCGGGTAATGCCGGCACGCTCCACCTGCTCATTACTCAGCGGCGTACCGTCCGTAAACTCACCGCGCACATACAGCGCCACCTCCAGCGGCGTAGCCTGATTATCGCGGATATTGCTCTCGATATCGTACCGCCGAGCCCACGCCAAATCACGCACCTCGCTCTCCTCGTACACATAGGCAGAAATACGCGTAGCGCCCGCCCGCTTCGCAGCGTCCAAGCGGTGGCGTCCACTAATCACCAGCAACTGGCCATCAGCCTTGCGCCACACTCGTATCGGGTCATGGTCAGGCCGGTAGTCACCTTTCAGCGGATGCACCACACCGCTGTCAGCATCAGCACCCAGCTTGAAATTCGGCAGCACTTTCAGCTTGCCCACCTCCAGCAGACCACTCTTGCACACCAGCCCGCTCTCGTCGCTAATCTCAATACAGCGGCCACCGGAGAACCCGGCATCCTGCTCCGCCGTAGGCTCACCCTGCAAGCGCTCCTCGGCAGCATCTGCTGCACGCTCCGCCGCCTCCTGTACCACCTGCTCATGGCTCTTTCCGGCATTCTCCGGCTCAGCCTTGAACTCCTCCAGGCGCTCACTCGCAGCCGCAGCCGCCCGCGCCTCCTCTTCCTCACGCTCGCGCTCAATAGCCGCCTGGCCATCTCGCGCCCGCGCTTCAAACTCTTCCGTAAGACTCGGCTCCGTCAGCTTTCCGGCACCATACGCCGCGTCCAGCTCACTCTGCCGCTTCTCCGCCTCATACCGGGCCAGGTGATACTCCTGCGCCTCCGGTTCAGCCGCCAGCGCAGCCTCCACAGCCTCGCGCCCCACGCCGAACAGCTTCTGCGCAGCCTCATCCAGCACTCCCTCCTGCCGCGCCTGTTCCATAGCCATAGCCAGATTCATATCGCGCTCCAGTTCCAGCAGGTTCAGGTCAGCCACCATGAACAAATCACGAGCCCAGGCTGGCATACTCTCCGCGTGGTCAGCCGCTGCCTTGCGCAGCTCAGACAACATCAGGCGGCTTCCGGCCTCCGTCAGCTCACGCTCCAGAGCGCGGTACTCATCCACGCTCAAATCAAGCTCGTGAAAATCTGCCTGCATCACGCGCTCCGCCAGCTCCGGGTGCGTCTTATGCAGCGAAAGCAACTTCCCGGCAGCCTTGGCCACACCGCCGTACTCACTCTGCTTCGCCCAGTCCACAAACGCCCGCAGATAACGGTAAGCCTCCGTCACAGTCATACCCTGACTCTCCCGCCAGTCATACATCGTCTGCTCACCCAGCTCCTCGGCAATCTCATGAGCTCGTGCATCCGTAGCTAGGCGCAGCACTCGGCGCATACGCTGACCATCGCCCGATACCTCACGCGTCACATTAGCACGCGAGCCGAAATCCTCCGGCGAAATATCCTGCCCGCTGCTGGCCACTTCCTGCTCGTAGCGCTCGCGCATATTCGTCGCAAACTGCACCAGCTCGCCCAGCGTCCCGCGGTCGGAAATATCCTGGTGAACCTCATTCCCG
Source organism: Akkermansia sp. (assembly GCA_017504805.1). GTDB lineage: Bacteria > Verrucomicrobiota > Verrucomicrobiia > Verrucomicrobiales > Akkermansiaceae > Akkermansia. Next base: position 10,526 of record JAFVQN010000089.1, read on the forward strand.
GCCAGGCGGCGGGCGTCAGTATAATCCAGTCCACTCTCCGTCATCAGCTCGCCGATGCGCGTCTCGATGCGCTCCAGGGCACGCTTCTTGATTCGCTCTGCATTAGCCAGATTATCCGGGTCGCGCATCCACTCCACGCGCACCTCGCCTTTCAGATCATCTCGGAAAGCGTCCAGCAGACGCCGGTTCCCCAGCGTATTCTTCAGCAGGTCAGCCATGCCCTCCAGCTTGTAACCGATACTCGCTTGCAGGTACACGTCCGCATCCTCTCGCGGCACGTTCACGCACTTCTCGCCGCGCTTGAACGTGCCGTCCGGCTGCACCTCGCCGCCGTAGTACAGATTCACCATGCCCTCTTCACCGGCTGCCTCCACGCTGAACCCGAACTCTTCCATAGCTGCACGGATAGCCTCATCCGTGCGCCACTGCAAAGCCTTTTCTCGGTCGTAAAACTCACGCGACTGCTCCACAGCCCGCTTGATGGTAGCCTCGGCATCCACCTCCAGATTCTGGCGGCGCATCTTCTCCAGCTCCCGCATCTGCTCCTCCGGCTTCATGTGGATAGTGCTCTCGAACTGCCGGCGGGTGATACCCTCGCTCATAGCGCCGCGCAACTCGCCAAGATACATCGCTGCCCGGCGTCGCGTCGCACCGGCAGCAGGAGCACCCAGCACCGCACCCAGCAGACCCTGCTCCGCCCAGTACGACCCGGTTCCCAGCTGCTCGCCCAGCATCTCCAAATCGCGCGCGCCGGTGTCCAGCTTATCATGCGTTCCTGGCATCACGTCGTATACCGCATTCAAGCCATACTCCACCGTCGGCAGCACCGCGCCGAACGTCGCCGTTGTAGCCGCAGCATTCGCCGCATACGCCACAGGCGCCTTGCTCAATGCACGCGCACCCAGCGTCATACTCTGCGGCAGCAAGCGTCCCACGCCGTTGCGCACCAGCCAGCTACCGCCGCCCATGGGAATACTCCCGGCCACCGTCTGCGCCAGCACCTTGCCCTGAACCTGCACATCGCTCACCGAGCCGTCACCCGCATCGGCGGCAGACTGCTGCACGCCATAGCCACGCGAGAAAGAATCCGTCACCAGACCGCCCATAGCAGGCCCCTGACCAATACCCGGCACAAGCCACGGCGCAAGCCTCACCAGCCCGGTGGCCAGCCCCGACGGCATCGAACTCACCCGGAATCCGATTGCCTCGCGAGCCTGGCCGCGACCGCTCTCCACAGCCTCACGCACACGCCCGCGCCAGGCCGCGCGATTCGTCACGCGCTCGCTGAGCTGCGCACCGTCCAGCCACTCGCCGTCCGCCCCGCGCATCACGCCAGGCGAAAGCATATTCTGCTCACTCGGCAGCATACTGCCCATCACACCCTCCGCCGCTTCACCGGTAGAGCTGAAACTCTTGACCATATTCTCGAAGAACCCGCGCTCGCCGGTCTTCCGCTCCTGCTCCAGCGCATCAGCCGTAATCTGTTGCAAAGCCATCTGGCGGGCAGCCGGGCTCGCCTTGCGCTCATACAGCACATCCGCCTGTTGCTCCGCAGTTGCGCCATGCCGTGCCAGCGTGGCAACATACCCCGCCAGCTGCACATCATCGTAGTTAATCCCCGCCTTGGTCAGCAAGCTGAAATCTTCCGGCGAAAGCACACCGGCCTTGCCCGCCAGCGTCGCGCTCACAAGCCCCTGCACGCGCTCCTGCTCCTGTTGCAGCACTCGCTTCTGCTCCGCATACTGGCGGCGCGTCTCGTCGCGCACAATGCGCCCATACAGGCCGTAATAATCCTGGCGCCGGTCATTACCACTCAAACGCAGCCGGTCAAACTCACCACGGTACACCCCGCGACGCTCCTCCGGCATCCGGTCAAGCACCTGCTCCACCAGCCCCATAGGCTCGTCTGCCAGCTCCGGTACTACCGCCCGCGCGTAGTCCTCGCCGTATGAATGCAGCGTCGCATCCTGCTTGCGCAGCGCCTCATGCGCATACACACCATACTCTGCCGATTCATCCACCAGCTTCCTGGCAGCCTCGTCCTCATCGTAGAGCCACACCGCGTGCAGCACTTCCTGGCTCTTCGCGCGGCGCACCATGCCGTCAAAATCATTCATCATATCAGTGTTCATTGCTTATTTTGCTTCTGTTGACTTGAAATAATAAGAATATCCAAGACTGCCGCCGGTCTTCCAGCGCTCGCCTTTCTTGCTGTTCGGCTTCTTCTGCACCTTAGCCGCAGCCGGTGCGTTCAGCTCAACCTTTCCGCTCTTACTCACGCCCACCACCTGAATACGGGCGCCATTCACCTGCACATACACCTGTTGCGAGCCGTCATAGCCCAGCTCCTCAACCAGGCGCTTATACTCGGCCTCGGGAATCTTGCATCCAGGCAACGCACCATCAGGCGCATTCTTGCCGTCCCACTTCCACGCAGCCTCGCGCGGCGCACTCCGCGCCACAAACAACTTGCGGGCAGCTATCTTTTCAGCCTGTTTCTCAGCGTCGCGGGCAGCCTTTTCCGCCTTTCGCTCCTCGGCCTTTTGCTCACGCTCGCGCTTCCTGGCAGCCGCTTCACTGTTGGCCGCCTTACTCCGCTTCAAGCCGCGCAGTTTTTCGTAATCAGCCGCAGCAGCCTTGCGGAAAGCTGCGCTACGCAGCGCATCCTGCTTCTGTGCCTGCACACTCGCAGCCACCAGCTCATCAGCCCCCAGATTCTGCGGAGGCAGCGTACGCAGCACCTCACGCGCCACCTGCACATCATGCGAGTACCCGGTGTACTTCGCTCCCTTGTCAGCATCAGCATACACCTTCTCCCGCAAATCAGTAGCCATGCGCATCATGTACCAGTCTTCCGCCGCAGCCTCATCAGCTCTTTTCAGCTCGCCGTACTTCTCATCCATGTACCACTTATGGAACGCCTGGGCATTCTCCTCAAACTCATCCTTATCCAGCTCGCCCTCTGCATCAGGCTTGAACTCCTTGCGGTACTTGCCATAAACCTCATACAGCGCAAACCACCGCTTGCGTTCCGTCTCGCCCAGGTCTGACTTATCCCACGCTTCCCAGCCGTCGCCGTCCTTCTTGCGGCGCGGGTCAGCCGCTTTCACACGCCCCCACTCGCGGCTCTCTGCAAACTCGCGGGAAGCCAGATGCGCCGAAATCATCGGCTTAATCGCACCGGTGGCCAGCTTGTCCGTATCACCGCGGCCGCGTGCCACCATCTCATCCACAATCGCACGGCAGCGCTCCTTACCCACATCAGCATCACCGGCACCCATAGCCTCATAAATGCCGGCATCATCGAACATAGCCATAAGCTGGCTACCTGTCGCCATAGGATTATCCGCCACCGCGTCCAGGGTAATGCGGGCCACCATCATACGCGCCTGGTCAGCATCCACACCACCGTGCGCGTTGCCATGAGCCGCCACGCGCTGCACGCACTCCGGCGCGGTCACATCACAGCGCACATCCGTGCCGCCGCCCTCGCGCTCAAAACTCACCACCCTGTTATTGAATGTCAAGCCGTCCGTCACCTCGCCAAACTCATTCTCCGGCATCCGCTTCGCAGCCGGAGCCGCATCAAACACCGGCGCAGCCCCAGCCTCACCGGCTTCACCAGCCGCATCTGCTGCCGGTGCGCTCTCCGCCATCTCGCCATTGCGTGCGGCTTCCATAGCCAGCGCCGCAGACAAGCCGGTGTACTCCGACCCGCCCACATTCACCGTCACAGGCTCGCTGGCTCTGGTAGCCCGCGCAACCTCGCGCAGCCGCATCTGCTGGAGCTTCAGCTTCCGGTTCTCCGCCTGGGTGCTCGTCAGCAGACCGCCGCACACATCATCCACCAGGCGTGCCGCGCCGTCCCAGTCCTGCCGAAGCACGGCATTCTCATAATTATCTTCAAATGCCGTGCGCACATTCTCCAGCGACTGCCTGGAGGCAAACTTCATCACGCGCAAGCCGATATCCTCATGCTCCAGCTCCTGGTCATGCCAATGTTGCGCACCGTTCCTATCAAGCAGGAAATCACCAGGCGATACCGACTGATTCCGCTCCCGGTACTTCGCCACAATCGCGTCGCACCTGTCCGTATTCACAGAACCATCCTTGCGGAACAGCGATTCATCCGTCCCCCACGCCTGGCTCGCGGCGTCGGCCAGCTCCGTATCCATCTCCGCCCGCAGCTTGTTGCGCTCCTGTGTCGCCCGCTGCTTCACGCCCTGGTCATGCAGCTCCGCAAAGCGCTCCGCCGTACCGGCCAGCTGCCCCAGCGCCTGGTCAACAGCCGCCCCATTCTGCGGAATCCCGCCGAAATACGGCACCTGCTTCCCGCTCACCTGCGCACTCTGCGGAGTCGCACCATTGTATACCTGAAACTCTCTGCTCATAATACTTTAATCTTCTTTTGTTAAACCTGTTCCGTAGTCCTCATGGCGGCAGAAGTCCGCTATCGCCCGTTCCCTCGTGCCGTACTCCTTACTGTGCCCCCAGTCCCGCTGCCATCGCACGCGCTTGTACGGCAGCGAAAGCAATACCCGCCGCAGTGCTGGCAGGTGGCTGTGCTGGAAAATAATCCACAACGTATCCGGTGCATCCTCGCACGGCACGCCCATCAGAAGACAATCAGGGCTGAAATGCACCACACCCTCGCGCTCCAGGCAATACGCCAGCCCCTCCGCAAATGCACCCTTGCGCATCTGCTCCAGGAACTCCCGACCCGCTATATAATGATTAACCATGTCTCGTAACAGCTGAAACCTTGAACCGCAGCCGGGTCATGAACCCCGGCCACAAAAACGTCACACCACCACCACCGCCGGAACCGATAGCCGCCGTATCAATATCAAGCTGCGTCTCACCGGCCACCATGCTGTTGTCGTACACCCTGTTGTACCACTTGTGCGTATTTCCCGGCAGCACACGCGTCTTCTTGCCTCGCTTGTGCTCGCTCGTCTCACATGAGCCGCCATAATGCACCACACCGCCCGCCTGGCCAGTCACCCTGAACCGGCGCCCAGCCCATCGGCGCTTCTGCCCCTTATGAAACACCACGCGCATTCTCGTGTTGGTCAGATACGGCAGGTAGCACACACACTGACCCTCGAACTCCGCGCTCTCACGCGCCGGAACACGCAACTCCACGCTCACCTCGTCGCCGGGCTGCAACTTCTCCCACAGCGGGCCATTATCGCCGAACACCACCGTAGCCCGGCCATCATACTCAGCCAGATACCAGTTGCCGAACGTCGCACCCAGCATATACTCACGACCACCCGCACGCAGCTTCATGTAGCACTCCGAGCCCACGCCCCGGCTCACCGCATCCAGCGCATGCAGCCACCAAGCGCGGTTCACCGAGCCCTCCAGCTCGTTCACATCCAGCACACAGCTATACACCGTATCACTCAACGTCGGCCAAATCTTCTCGCTGTCGCGGTAAATCGCCACCACGCGCCTCTCCCCCAGCCGCTTGTCGTACAAATACCGCCGCACATACTTACCAATCGTTTTACGCATACTATAAATCCTCCAGAATATTATAAGCAATCTTCGGGTCGCGCACCTTCAACGCCTGATACTCGCTCAGCGTCAGATAAGCCTCACCATTCCAGTTCTCCGTCTTCTTCACACAGCCCTCAATCCTGTCGGAAAGTGCATCGTGGTCACTCTTCGCCGCCGCCGTCGTCTTGTACGTCGCAGCAGCATCCTGGCGATTCTTCCGGTCGATAGCATCCACCTGGCTCTTGCTGTAAGTCTCCTCCTTGGAGTATACAAGCGGCTTCGTGTAATAATGCAGCGCCAGATACTCCAGCACCGCGTCCACCGTCGGCACAAGCCCGCTGCCGCTGCCGATAGTCTCGCAGATGGTCACGCCGCCCAGTGTGCCGGTAGTAGCCACCAGCAGCTCCAGGCCATGCGCCGCACTCTGCGTAAACTGGTCCGGGTGCGCCATGAAGCCCACCGCATTGCTATTTTCGGTAGGAAGCCGAGAATAATCTGCGCCGTTCGGCTTCCACGACTCCCACATAGTCCTGGTGCCGGTGCGCAGCGCACCATTCACCAGCAGGTTATTCATTAACTGCCCGCGGATATTCTGGCCGTACTCGTTTATAACACCGGCAGCAGCCATGCCGATAGGAATAATCCACGGCATCTTCATCGTCTGTATTTCGGTAGTGCCAATACGCACAGCGCCCCACTGGAACGCCGCCGCCGGAGGCACAGCATACTTGTTATCCGATGTCATGCCCACAGTGGCCGTGTTCTCCACCTCAACCGTGTAGCTCGTCTTGCCCACACCCGGTGTGGATGGTGTAGAAAAATCGACATACAGCTTTTTATCTTCGCCCACATGCGTACGCCCGCCGCGGCTCTCATTGTTGGTGGAGGACGGCAGCACAGCCCCGGCCAGCGCCGGTTCAGCAATCGGCACCTCCATCTGCCCCGCGGCATTCACTCCCACCGGCGCACCGTTCCGCACCACAGAATCCGTCCCCAGCTTATTCAAGCCATACACTTCCGAGGTAGCAATATCGTAGTTGATATCCACACGCACCCAGCCTTTCGATTCCAGCCAGGCATACGTATCCCAGTTGGTCATCTGGTCAGTCTCGTACTGCCAGTATGCCCTCGCGCAATACGCCGCGCCGCCAACATTGCTACCCTCCGTGGAAGCCACCGCTGTCACCTGGACGCGAATAGTCTCCGCCTGGTCAGCCGTCGGCTCAGCTGCCACCTGCGAAAGCAGCACCTTGATACGGCTGCCGTTCGGCACCAGCTCCAACTCGCCAAAATCCCACCAGCTCACCTCATTCACCACCTGCGGAGTCGAGCCGGTGCTGCGTCCAGCATACACCCACTCACCAGCCGCCTCGTAGTACAAATGCGCATAAAGCTGCTCTGCGCTCGGCTCGCCGCCCGACGTATTGCTGCCAGCCATCAGCCCGAACCGCATCAGGCGTCCGCCGCGCCGCGTCCATGTGCGGGCATCAGAAAACACCATCGGCCCGGCGAGAGTGTAATTGCTCACACTCGCCGTTGCCGGCACACTCACCACCTGGCGCACCGTGCGCTCCACACCAGCAGGCACGTAGTACAGGAAACCGCCGTTGCACGTCTCGCCACTCTGCGGAATATCCTCGTAACGCTCCACCGGAATACGCCGCACCGCCAGACCATCCAGGCCATCGCGCCCCTCAGCTCGCGTTTCCGACTTGAAATCCCCGAACGCCCAAAATCCATCCGCCGTAATATGCGGCGTAATACCGTCCTTGCCGAATGCCGGGCGGTCGCCCAGCTTCTTATTGCCCTCATACCAGAACCCATCAAGCCCGATATGCGGCGTAATACCCGGCTCACCTTTCAGCACATGGCCGGTGCAATAGCCGCCGACCCACAACACGCTGTTGGAATCAATGCGGATAGCATTATAAAGCGCCTCATTGAAACTCGCCATGAAAGCCTGTGCCGCCTCCAGCGCACTCAACGTTGCAGCCTCGCTCTCACCCGCCACCTGCGCCGAATCTCTGGCCTCCTTAGCTGCCTTCCGAGCCTCCGCAGCGTGTTTCGCCGCATCCACTGCCAGACTCGACGCGGCGGCACTACTCTGCCACCGCAGCATCAGCGGACCAGCATGCCCCTCGGCCATCTGCACCGAAAGCTCGCGCAGCTCGCTCTCCTCAGCCAGCCGAACCACATACTCCGCGTCCGCCGCATTCAGTGCCGAAAGCGTACCATAAAGCAACCGGCTCTCTCTGCCCTCTGGGTCAGTAGCACGCAGCTCCCAGTGGTAATGCCCATGCGCCAGTTCCGGCACAGTCACCAGCACCGCATTCTCCCGGCTGCCGTCATGCTCCACCGGCAGCACCGCCACCAGCTCGCCGCGCTCGTCGCCGTGCGCCACATAGCATGCCGCCTGGAACGTCGCGCCCAGCACGCTCATGCCCACCGTTGACCCCATCCAGAACGAAGCGCGGAACGTCTCAGCAACGCCCGCCACCACCGGAAAACTCATCCTACTGCCAGCCGTATCAAACATACAGTCATTATGCCCGCAGGCAGAATCAAATTCCACGTTTAATTTTTTACGTTTTCGAGCCCGCCAGGCCCTCCATCAGCGCATCAAACGACATCGCCAGCGCCTGAACCTGCACCTGCTCCGGCTCATACGCCCCATCCATCTTGTTTAATTCCTTAACACAATTAACAGCCTCATTAACGTCACCGGCCTCTTCGCAGTCGCACGCCATGCGCCACAGCATCTCCATGCGGTCGGTCTTATCGCCAATCACCTTCCTCTCCCGCGTCGTATTCCGCTCACGAGCCGCCTCACGCGTCGCCGCCGTCAGCCTGTTAATCTCCGCCTGGATATAATCACGCTTTAACATCCTGCTAGCACTCGCCGCCGCAGACTTCAAGTCGCAGTCGTACGCCGCCGCATACGCCTCGCGTCCACTCTTGCCCAGACTCACCAGGCGGCAGAACTCTCTCTGCTGATCCGAAAGCTCACTCATTTCTCTTCCTGGGCTTTCTCGTCTTCTTCACCGGCACCGCATCAGGGTCTATCCCATCACGCATAGCCACCTGCACACGCGCCAGCTCGCGCTTACCCTCCTCCGTCAGCACCCAGAGCACACCCTGTCCACTCACACGCTCACTCTCCACCACACCCCAGCTCTTCGCCTCGTGAAGCTTCACCCGCCCCTGCTCCAGCAGGAAACCGGCACGCCGTGCCACCGCGTACGCACCGCAAGGCTCGCCAGCCTCACCCAGCGCCACCATCACCCGGTACACGCTCAACGGCAGCCGCCTGTTGTCGCTATTCAGCACCTGGAGCGCCCGGCGCAGCAGCACCAACTGCTCACCCAGCTGCCCCCCATTATTCTCATCAGTTCCAGTCATCATTCAGTAGTATTGTTGTGAAAATTACCCTTGATTCGTCTCGCCCCTGGCTTCCTTAAAAAACGCCTCCATGTCAGCAGGGGTACTCACGCCCTCGGAAGTCTCCATCCTGCCCTTGTCAGGCTTCCTGTGGCCTCCTGTGGCCTTTTTCTTCGGCTTCCATCCTGCCCACTTGCGCCACCTCTCCGCATGGCTCACCGTGTCCTCCAGGTCTTCAAAGAACTTTCTCTGACCCCGCGGGGCATAGAAACCATTGTCCTCCAAGCGCGAATCCTTGAAGTACGCAGTCAGCATCTCCACGTACTCCACAGCATCCGGGAAGCGGATGAAAGCATCCAGAGCCGCTAGCCGCACATCAGCCGCCATACGGCGACTCCGCTTCGCACTGGGATGCACCGCCCGCATCGTCTCCACCCAGGAATCAAATCCATCGGGGGAGGGGGCAGGTTCATCCGGGCCACCCCGCAAACCGGCGCTTTCTTTTTTCCCACTTTTTTCTTTTCCGTCTCCGGCTCCGGCTCCGGCTATAGCAGGAATTTCCCGGAACTTCCCGGAAACTTCCATAAAATCAGGTGGAACAGGCCATTTTGGCTTCGTCTTATCGCACCGCTGACCATAGCGCAGAATCTCCAGATACGGCTTGCTGTCAACCTCGTAGAAACGTATGAGCCCGGCGCGCTCACACTCAAGGAGCGCACGTGACACATCGGCTTCACGAACCTTGTCCAGCTTCGTGCAGAAGAGCTGCGCCCGCAAGTAAGCAGGTCGCGCATCATAGAACCCAAAATCATCTGCCACCAGCAGCAACCGGTGGAAAAAACACTCAGTAAACCATGATTCCAGCCGGGAAACCCGGTCAGAATCGACAAAACCCTTTCGTACCATCCTTGAACCAGCCATAATTATCTGCTCTACCGTTTATCCAGGAACTCAGCCCACACATACCAGGCCGCACCGGCCACGCACATGAAAAGCATAGTCGCCATCATCAACTGCGTAACACTCATCCACAGAAGCCCACCAGGCATCAGAATATGCCACAGCAACACACCCGCTAAAGTATTCGCCACAGAAACCAGGCAATTAAATAATCTTTTCATACCCTACCATGACAATCTGATGCTCACACTTCCTGCCGCAAACTTATCATGCACCCGGGAGATCCCCACGCACTCCATCGTGCGGTCATTCACGCCCAGGGCATCAGCAATACCGTCCAAATACGCCTTACACGCCGCAAGGCAGTTATCAGCATCCGGCATCGTCCCCTTGTACCACCACAGCAGCGAATAACGCACACACGCGCCAGCCGCGGGCTTCGGCGGCGCAAGCGGTCTCCTCAGCACCTGGAGCGTACTCAGCTTCGCCACACGTCGCGCACGCCGCGCCGCACGGGCTTTCGCCGCCCAATGCACCCGACTGTTCGGCCTTAACTCCGCCGCCGGATGCGGCAGCACAACCGCCCTGTAATCCTCATTCATCGCCAAAAAGAATCGCTAGAATTAACCCAATGAAAATACACATTTCAACCATGCTGAAAACTCACACACGTATTCTTCTTCCCGCAAGGATAACTATACAACCGGCACCACACGCACTTGCCGCCCTCGTGAGGTCTGCTGTGTATGCACATGTCGCACGTATGCAGCGGATTCGGCACACCTCCATCATGCGTATTCTTGTTATCAATCCCGCGCATATAATCACTCACGCTCATATCTGATTCTCCTCTCTAAGCTTTTTCAGCCTAGCCTCGCGCTCGGCAATAACAATCTCACGCTGCAACTTCTGCAGCCGCTCATGCAGTTTAAGATGCCGCCGCTCCTCCGCCTTTGTCCGCGCCGGTGCGTTCATCAGGCACCAGAGCAAATCAGAAATATCCGTACCATTCAAAACCATGTATACTTTCTTCATAACATTTACTCCTTAATCTCTCTGATAGCTTTGATAGCAGCTTCTGCGCTGCCGTATTCTGGAATATGGATTGCTATCTTTATGCCTACAGCAACAAAATGAATCAGGAACAGACAGACTGGACCCCAAACTAGTACGCCTACTGGCAAGAGCGCCCTTATGCACCCTGTAAGCAACTTCAGGCAAGTATGCAGCACTGGCAAAATACAGATGATAATCACTACAACTACGATTAAATCTTTTATCATTTTATTACCCCTTTCTACCTTATCGGTAACGATAACAACACGCCAGCGACCGCCAACGGAACCAAATGTCTTGCTTAACACGGCAATTCTTATCACTACATCGCTCTTTGTGGCTATAATACAATTTCTTAACAAGCTCGAACAACTCATTAAGAATCTGCACAGCGTTCCCACGGTCAGACTCAAATACACGGCACCACGCATGATAATCCTCGCCTACAATCTTGAGATCCGTCTGGCAATCCCAGAGCAACTTCAGAATAGCCTCGCGGTTCTTGCGGATATACCCCCTGGCAGTAGGACGCACCTTTCTCTTAGTCATGTTTTTTCTCCTTTCTAATCTCTTTCAGCAATTTATTAAGATACTTCTGCATTTGCGTCTTAGCTCGATGATAGGCCGCATTAAGCCCAGGATAATCGAGCGCTTCGTTTTCCTTTCGCGCTGCATCTTCAACAAAAATCGCCGAAAGATTGCGCACCGTCTCCACGCGCAGTTCGGGATGCGGTGGTATATCAACAACGCTATGCTGGTCTCTGAGCATTGCAGAGAAAAGCGCAGCAGGAAACACGTCGCAACCGGTGCGCGATTTGTACTCCATAATATAGAATTTCCAGAACTCGCTCTGCGGTTTCCACAAGCGCAGGTCAATGTAATCGCCATGCACCAGGGCATACCCGATGAACGACGGATAGTTGACATTGTACCTCGTATCCATTTACTCCCCCTCCTTTCCGTCCTCGGAGCACGGGACTTCAGTCCCGCCCCATCCCAGCTCTGCCTTTTCCAAATAAATAAAGTTCTGAGGATGACCTACGCCCTCCCAGCGAACCGGATACTCATTGCGCTGAACTTCGCCCAACTTAATCACACCTGGACTCTTCGCCAGATGCAGGTAAACCAGCGCATCTTCGAGCCTTATGCAGCCCTCCTTAGCAAAAGACCGGGCAAGGACCAGTGATGAGCCATAACACACGCTAGCCACCCGCACGCGGCCATGGATATACCCCTTGCAATAAAGATAAACCCAATCGCCGCTTTTAATCTGCTTCGGCATCACCCGGCGAAACTCCGCCGTTTTCCGCCCCGATAGAATAAGCTCCAACCATTCAGGGCGCATCGCCAAAAGAACATCAGCCATTGGCAGCCTCCTTTCTTACAAAGTACTTATTTACCTCATTGTCGACCCATTCCTTGTTGAGTTTTTCGGCGCATGCTTTGGCCTCTTCAAAAGAGGCGATATGGCTTCGAATTACAGAATATTCATATTTTTTTTGAAGTCTCACATCCCGCACACAATAGGATGAGTCGACTTGGGTATTAGATAGACAAACTTCAAACGGCGCATTATCCTCATAACAACGAGCCACCAGCGCCCGCTCGGTAGTAGGGCGCTGAAATACAACCAAAAAACCACCATCCTTTTTTGCTTGCACCCCGCCAAAAGTCCAGCCGCGTAGTGTCATTGCGGGTATAGACTCGGAATTCGTCTCATACCTGGACGCTTCCCAAGTATTTTTGTACTCTACAATTCTGGTTTCAGTCATGGCTTTCCTCCTTTACTACCTCCGTCTCCACCAACTTCTTCGCCACTAGCTGGCACCACAGAGCATACATCTCTGCATCCAAATCGGCCTCATTGGTCACATCTTTAGCTCGCACCTTGTGCCGGTGCAAGGCCGCCGTGCTGCCCCAGGCATACACCTTGCAGCTGATCACATGGTCACCACTCCTCGTGATGGTTATGCCATACCCGCCGCGCAGCAGCGGCTCCATAGCCTGCATCTCCATAAATATCCTGGCACACGCCAGCAGCTTATTCCAGGGCTCACCATTATTCATTATTTTCCTCCTTCATTATTTTTCTTGTTCAGCTTCATAGCCAGCAAGTTCACCAGCGCCCCAGCTTGCGCCACCAGCCGCTCAGCCTCCGTCAACACGCCCTGCTCGTTGCCCGTCTGCGCTTGGCCAATCAAGCCAATGCACAACTCGTGCACGCGCACCACCATATCGGCGTACAACTGCGGCAACCGCGCACCGCTGATAGGCTCTGGTCTCCTCGCCATAAAATTATTCACTATTCATTATTCACTATTCACTCCTAAAACGGAATATCCTCCGACTCCTCGGAGCTTCGGAGAGGAGTCGCCTCGGCGTAGCCGGATGGGGTTCGCCCATCCGGCGAAGACGGGACAACGCCCCTCGTACTTTTCGCAGGCAGCAGCACCTCACGCGCCCGGAAATCCGTCAGCCAGATATGGCTCCCATCCTTGCGCGTCGCATAGCCGCCCCGGTCATTCAGCATCCGGCGGCGAATAATACTACCGGCAATCACGCACTCCTGACCCTCACGCAGAGCCTCCAGAGCCGGGCGGGCTTTGCCCCACCCCTCCACCTCCACGTTCATCTGCGTAGACTTCCCGCCGTCAAACGCCGGCAGACTCACCTGCACCGTCAGCCGCGCCGCATCCAGCGGCGAGCCATTCACCCGGTACAAAGCCACCGGCGCAATCAGCACCTTACCCCGCAACTTAAACTCCAGACAATCCATATCAGAACACAGGAATAAGATTGTTAAACACAGGCTTACGCTGCACCAGGCAACCAGGAATCCAGCACTGCTCCACATGAGTATATACCCCCCCTATTTTGCAGGATATAGACTCATACGTCTTTCTGTCGCGCTCATCCGCATCACGGCGGCGAGTCTCCAGGCGCACCTCGGAATCCAGCTCCCGCAGCTCCCGGCGCAGCTCGCGGAAACGCTCACGCTTCCGCTTCACCGCGTCCGAAACCTTGCGGGCCCCGCGGAAACGTCCCAGCTCCTCATTCAGCCGCCGGATATCCACATCCAGCTTATCGCGCCGGGTTTTGAGCCCCTGGATATTATTGCAAGCCTCCACCGTATCAGCCGCAGCCTGGCGCATCAGCTCCTGCGCCCGGAGCTCCTCCGAGCGCAGATACTCCAGGCAGCACTCCCGAACATCATATACGGTCTCCATAACCAATCGTCAATTGTCACTCGTCAATTCCATAAACCTCTTCGCCTCCGCACGCGTCGGCACATAGAACCGCGTCTCCAGCATCGGCGAACCCCAATCCCCGCTTGCCCAGCACCGCGAAACCCGCACCAGCGCATTCTTGTAATCCACTCGGTGCAACTCCAGCTCACTTGCCCCCATGCGCACCACACGGCTCATCGCCGGTAGCGTGCTCGTCACAAACAGGAACGCAAACGAATCGCGGCTCGCGCCGGTGCACCAGTTAAACAAATCCAGGTAGAGCACATGCAGCCCGTAGTGGAAATCTTCAATCGCGTAAAACAACCCCTCCGCATTCTCCACCGAGCGGCTCGTCGATTTCAGATCCACCAGCGCATCACACTCGCGGCTCTCCTGCATCGGGCAGATATCAATCATCCCGGTCACAATCAGCGGCTGCGGCAGTGGCGTGCCATCAATGCTGTCAACATACATCCACATACCCACCTGGCTCACGAACGTCTTGCCGAGCACCAGCCCCATCTGCGCCAGATGCTCCGTCACCTGCTTCGCCACCTGCTGCACATGCTCCAACTCACCCTCCCGCAGAATAGTGGTGCCATTCTGCTCGCAGCGCTCATTAAACGCCGCCCGGGCAGCATCCCACTCCGCTTTCTGTGCAGCATCCTGGCGGTTATCGGCGTAGGGCACGCCTTTCTTCGTGAGCTGCGCCCGGCGCGGCTCACTCGGCTGCCACGGCTCCGCATACTCCTCATCCCATAAATGCGGCGTCAGAGCCATGCAGTCAATCATACTGCCCATGCGCAGCGCCGCAGACTCCTTACGCACACCATGCGTCGCATTGTAATGGTAGCGGTAGGGGGACTCCATAAAATCCCCCAGGCTACTCTTACTCACCACCGGGCAACCAAACGCCTTTTCCAGCATCGGCTTCCACTCATGATACTCCTTTGGCTTCACCAGACCAATACAGCACCCATTCGTCGAAAGCTCACCCAGCACCCCCTTGAAATCAATTTCCTTGTACATAGCAATCGTCACAAGTTAATCGTAAATCTCACTCACGCATCATACGCTTCTTAGCTTCCAGCCCCATATACAACCCGCTATCCTGGAGCAATGCCACAGCGTCCACCTTTCCGTCAAGGCCGGAATCCTGGAGCATAGCATGCACCACCAGCTTCACCAGAATCTCCTTCCGAGTATCCTCATCAAGCTTATCCACCACCCTGGAGGCAGTATGCACAAGCCCGGTAATCATCTCTATCGTATCGGAGCATTTAAGCTCCACATTAAAAATAATCTTCTTCGACATAGCAAAATCAATCGTTAATAGTTAAAATCAGTTTGCATCCGGCCAACGCAACTCCGGCTCGTGGAATCGTGATTCACGCTCCGCCTCCACCTCAGCCCAGGCATCTGCCATATCCTGCTGCACCTCCTCGGCAATCACCTCGTGAGCCTCCGGCTTGGCAGAACCATCCTCCTCAAAGAACACCCCGGTATTATCCACCGGCACCACCTCAGCCTCCACCACCTCGGTCTGCACCGGCATCACCGGCTTGCCAGCCTTGATACCCTCCTTCTTCGCCACTACCGGCTTACTCTGCGGCTCACCGGATGAAGACGGAACATCAACCACATCCGCCATATCCGCCACATCGCCATCCGGCAACTGCATATCGGTCAACCGCGCGTGTAACCACGCTTTGGCCTTGCGCTCCGCCTTGCCGATGATAGCATCCTGGCTCATACCAGCATTTACACGGATGCAAAACTCCAGGCGCTCCATACCGCGCACACCATTGTACACCCAGCTCACGTCCACCACAGCAATACCCTCGCGCTCAATCTTCTGCCAGGGTGTACCATCCTTGCGCGTGCCACTCGTGGAACTCTCCTTGATAACAGCCGGGTGGAAAATAAACTTCATATCATCCAGCCCCGGCAGATTGCGCAGCAGGTAAGTATACCCCTCTTTCGTCGCATAAAAATTACCAGCCAGAATATTGAACTGATTGCCCACGCATTGCAAGCCCCACACCGTCGCCTCAATCACCGCGTCGCGCACCACCTGTACCGGATATCCGCGCTCATTATCCGTGCGGAAACCCAGCTTCGTATTCTGCAACTTCATGATGCTCGTCATCACCTTCTCATCCAGCGCATCGCGCAAATCCGCCATCGCAGCCCCCAGCGCAAACGTACGCTCGAAATTCCCCTTGATAGCAAACGCATCCTGCGCCGCCACCGCCAGAGCATCCATCGTACGCGCCACCTCAGCAAAAGCCTCGCGCCTCGCCAGCTTATTCTCCTGCCCCTTACCCGGAGCAGCCATCATCGTATTAGCATTAGTATTCATAATCGTTATCTCTTGTTACCCCTTGCGGGAAGCCCGTGAGCAGGAATCGAACCTGCGACCTCCGGTCTACTAACTTCACCGGCAACTCAACCAACAGAGCATCCACGGGCATTGGTGGCACATTTTAAGCCCGCTCCACCTGCCAGGCATCCCATGTTATTCAGTACAGTACATCTCACACACCTGACGTCTCACGACGTGCGGAATCCTCGCTGGCGGAAACGACCCGCCACACAGAATGGAAACAAACAACACAAGGGAAAACCATCCTGCGGCAACCTGCACGAGGCAGAAAACTCACATCAGAAACCGGCGCACCAGCTCATACACCCCCGCCACCAGCAGCAACACCGCCGCCAGGCATCCCAGGTAAATCACCCCCAGCTGGCAGAAACGCCTCATCACCCGCACCTGCCTGTTCCAGCGCTCCCGGCGCACACGCTTTCGCAGCAACCGCCCCCAGCGCAAATCCGGCGCCGTCGAATACCCCGGCACATACGGCGCATTCTTCACATCCTCCAGCGCACAAGCCAGCGCCCCCATATCCTTATGCTCGCGACCAAAACCCGCTTTCTTCAAAAGCCGCCGGTCAGCCCTATTCATCTTCTTTCTTGCCATAAAATCTAATAGTCAATCGTCAATAGTCAATCCTCCGTTGTCGGCGGTAAAGAGTTCGTAAATTCACCCCACGCCTCAGCGTGGCTCTCGCAGTCAGGACACGCACCCGACCACCCATCACCATCATCACTCGTCGCCTGATGCACAATCTGCGGCCACGCCACCACCAGCAACCCCGCCACAGCCAAACCGGCCACCCAATGAAACACATTCTCCATAATCGTCAATAGCAATCCTTTCACAGCGGCTGCACAAAAGGCCGTTCAAACATCTGCCGGTACGCCCTATCGAACCCCGACACATCCACACGCCAATGCGCATCATGCCGGGCCGTCACACGGTAGCCACGCTCCGCCAT
>JAFVQN010000090.1 GCA_017504805.1 Akkermansia sp.
ATATCAGCAATGTTACGAATTAAATCAACGCCATTTGTAGAGATGTCATCTAATCTTCCAAGGAATGGAGAAACATATGTTGCACCTGCACGAGCTGCAAGTAATGCCTGGTTTGCAGAGAAGATTAATGTTACGTTTGTTTTGATACCTTCTGCTGTTAAATCAGAAATACCGCAGCCTGCGGCTGCCTGAATTTCCCACTATTCACTATTCACTGTTCACTGTTCCTGGTTCTTCTATGCTTGATTTGGCGGGGTGATTGGTGTATGATGACGGGCATGACGAATTTCCGGAAATGGGCTATGGTGTGTGGCGCTGGTGCGCTGGTGCTCTGCGGTTGTGAAAAGGCAGAGGAGAAGGGTGCAAAATTGTATACACAGGCGCAGGAGGCGCTGCAATCGGAGGAGGCAGAGGTGAAGGCCAAGGCAGCGGTTTACCTGGAGGAGGCGGCAGGGTACGGCTATGCGCCGGCTATGTGCCGCATGGGGCAGCGGCTGATTGTGAGCGATAAGGCTGAGGAGGTTGCCAGGGGCTTTGAGTGGTTGAAGAAGGCTGCTGAAACCGGGGATGCCGAGGGGCTGTATCTGCTGGGGCTCTGCTATGACCAGGCGCGCGGCACGGAGCAGGATGCTCCGAAGGCGGTGGAGTGCTGGACGAAGGCGGCCGAGAAGGGTCATGCCCCGGCTATGGTGACGCTCGGTATGGCGCATGCCAATGGATTCGGGGGGCTGGAGCGCAGCATCGAGAATGCGGTGGTATGGTATGGCAAGGCGGCTGAGCTGGATGACCCCCAGGGCTGCTACAGTATGGCGGTCTGCTATGACCAGGGGCGCGGCGTGGCGAAGGATGCTGCCAAGGCGGTGGAGTTTGCCTCGCGTGCGGCGGCGCAGCGGCATTCGGATGCCTGCCTGTTCATGGGCAAGGCGCATCTGCTGGGCTATGGCGGCGCTGCAAAGGATGCCGCGAAGGCTGCTCCGTTCTTCAAGACGGCGGCTGAGGCTGGAAATACGGAGGCCCAGCTGCAGTATGGCAAGCTGGCGTTTGATGGCAAAGGTATCAAGAAGAATCTACCCCTGGCGGTGCGTTGCTTTGATCTGGCTGCGGCCAGTGGCAACGCTGAGGCGCTCTGCCTGCTGGGTGCCTGTTTTGATGCGGGGCTGGGGGTGAAGGCGGATGCCGCCAAGGCGGTGGAGTGCTGGAAGCGCTCTGCGAATGCACAGAATGCCCGCGCTGCGTATTTCCTGGGCCGCTGTGTGGCGCTGGGGCATGCCACGAAGCAGGACCCCGCTATGGCTGCCAGGCTGTACGCTATGTCTGCCCAGCAGGGGGATGCGCTCGGTGCGCTGGAGTATGCCGCCTGCCTGCTGGATGGTGTGGGTGTGCAGAAGAATGAGGCTGAGGCTGTGAAGATTTTCGAGAAGCTGGCCAACGCCGGCTCGGTGCCGGCTATGGTGAAGCTGGGTACTTGCCTGAATGAGGGCCGCGGTGTTGCGAAGGATGCCGCCAAGGCCCGTGACTGGTGGCGCAAGGCCGCTGCTGCCGGCAGCGAGGAGGCCGCCAGGCTGCTCTCACCCGCGTAAGGGTGAAGCAGTGGGAAATTCCGCAGCCGCAGGGCTGCGGAATTTCATAATTCCTCAATAGTCAATAGTCATTCGTCATTCGTCAATGACAAAGTCCCTGCTGCTGGAGTAGGGCATCGGGGTTGGGGTCGCGGCCCATGAAGTCACGGAAGCTTTCGGTTTCCGGGCGGCTGCCGCCGGTGGAGAGGACGGCGCGGCGGAAATCTGCACCGGTGGCGGTGTTGGTGGGGCCTTCTTTCTCAAAGCGGGTGAAGGCGTCTGCGGCGAGGACTTCGGCCCATTTGTAGGAGTAGTAGCCTGCGGCGTAGCCGGAGGAGACGCAGTGGGTGAGGCAGCGCATGACGGAGGGAGCCCAGGTGCTGAGGGGGAGCTGCCAGGGCTCCATGAGGTTCTGGGTGGCGGAGTCGAGGTCGCGGCCACGGAATTTGGTGGCGTAGTTCATGTGCATCTCGAGGTCGAGTTTGGCCATGCGCAGTTGGTTCATGGCGTCGATGGCGGGCATGAAGTTGCGGCTTTGCTGGAGCTTGCGGAGCATATCGGCCGGGAGGGGTTCATCAGTCTGCCAGTGGCGGGCATAGGCGGTGATGCCTTCTGGAATCCAGACCCAGTTTTCATTGAGCTGGCTGGGGAGTTCGACAAAATCTCGCGCGACGCTGGTGCCGGCGTGGGCGCCCAGTTCGGTTTCGCTGAGTACGCCGTGCAGCGCATGGCCGAACTCGTGGAAGAGGGTGAGGACGTCCAGGTGGGTGAAGAGGGCGGGTTTATCTGCGGTGGGAGATTTGAGGTTGCAGACCAGCGAGACGAGGTGGGGCTGGTGGGTGCCGTTTACCGTGGGGCAGAGGCGCAGGCGCATGACCCAGGCGCCATCGCGCTTGGTGCTGCGGGGGTGCAGGTCCATGTAGAGTGAGCCGAGGTGCTGGCCGCTGGCGGCATCGTAGACGGCGTAGAGTTTGACTTCCGGGTGCCAGACTTCGTGGGTGCCGGCGGGGAGTTCCTGGCCGGGCTGGAGGCACACGGTGGGCAGCTCTGCGATGCGGATGGCATACAGGCTTTCAAAGATGGAGAACATGCCGGCCACGACGTTTTCCTTCTTGTGGTAGGGGCGGAGGGCGTCGCTATCGAAGCGGCAGACTTCCTCGCGCATCTGGGTGAGGAAGTACATGGCATCCCAGGGGTGGAGCTGGGTGGTGGGGCGACCGGTGCGGTGCGCGATGAAATCGAGCAGGGCATTGACTTCACGGTCGAAGTAGGGTTTGATTTTGTGCATCATGCCGTCGACAAAGGCGAGGGCGGCATCGCCGCTGCCGACCATGCGGCGGGCGGTAGCGAGGTCGGCGTAGGTGCCGAAGCCAAGGAGGGTGGCGAGCTCAGCGCGCAGCTCCATGACGCGGGCAACGACGGGGGCGTTGTCGAATTCCGGGGTATTGCCTTCGGTGTTGCGGCCTTCCCAGCAGAGGCGGCGGGTTTCCTCAACATCGCAGTGGCGGAGCACGTCGGCCACGCTGGCAAAATCGAGCGTGATGAGCCACTGGGGCTGCTCCGGGGTGCCGAATCCTTTTTCGAGAGCTTTGGCGGCGGCGCGGGAGAGCCAGTCCTCGCTCATGCCGGCGAGGCGGGATTTATCTGAAATCACGAGTTGCCAGGCGTCGATGGAATCCTTGCAGTTTTTGTCGAACTGGATGTAGAGGCGGGCGAGTTCTTTCTCGATTTCGGCTTTGCGGGCCTGCAGGTGGGCAGGGAGGTCGGCGCCGCTGTCCTTGAAGGAATCGACCACCTGCTGGATGTAACGCTGGCGGGCGGCAGAAAGGCTGCGCACCCAGGGCGCGGTCGATGCCTGGCGGATGACTTTCCAGAGGGGGCCGTTTGAGGTGATGGAGGAGTCAAATTCCGCCAGCAGTGGGGCGACTTCTTCCTGCGCGCGGCGCAGTTCGGGGCTGTCCATGAGGAAGACGAGGTTGGTCATCAGCTGGTCAGCCACGCCCAGTTCGTCAGACATGGTTTCGAAGGCGCCGAAGGTGTTGTCCCACGTGGCATCGGCCGGCTGCACGGCGCAGATGGAGTCGATGCGCTGCCGGGCGCGTTCCAGCGCCAGGCGTATATCAGCCACGCACTGCTGCGGGGTCATGCGCGACCAGCGGGGATACTCACCCCCCCATTCGAGCAGCGGGTTCTGCTCTGCGGTCAGTGCTGCAGGCTGGCCGGGGTGGGGCTGCTGTGCCTGCAGTGGGGTGGTGGTGCATGAAAGGATGACGGATGCGACGAGGAGAGACCAGGACTTCATTCTACTATGTATTACGCAGATTTTTCTGTGCCTCTTTCATTTTCGTACGCAAAAAAATCTGCTCTGTTGCGGAATTCTGCCCCGGTGATGCAAAAAAAGAGGGGCGACGGACTTTCGTCGGCCACCCCTCAGCTGTATCACCTTGAAAAAAACTTGTTGCGGATTCCTTACATGCGGATGGGCATGAGAACGTAGAGGAATTCATCGGCCACGCCGCGCACGCTCATGACGCCGGGGCTGGAGGTGTCGCGCAGGTAGATGGTGACATCCTGGTCACCCACGGATTTGAGCGGTGCCAGCACGTAGTCTGCGTTGAACGCGATGGAGATTTCGCGGCCGTCGTAGTCGATGGGTACTTCTTCATTGGCTTCGCCCATGTTGGCGCTGGACTGCACGGACATGACGCCGGGTGTGAAGCGGAAGCTGACGGTGTTCGTCTTCTCGGAGGAGAGCAGGGAGACGCGGCGCACGGCGCTCTGCAGTTCGGCGGCGGGGATGACGACGCGCTCGTTGAAGTTGCTGGGAATCACCTGGCGGTAGTTCGGGTAGTTGCCGTCGATGAGCTTGGTGATGAGCAGGGTATCGCCGAAATCGAAGGAGGCCTGGTTGCTGGTCACGCGCACCATGACATCGCTGTTGTCACCGAGCAGGCGGTGTACTTCGGCTACGGCGCGGCTGGGGATATCGATGCACACTTCCTGGGATTCCGGGAACTCGAGCTCGCTTTCGAACTTGGCCAGGCGGCGGCCATCGGTGGCTACCAGGGTGAGCTTGCCATCCTGGAAGCAGGTGTAGATGCCGTTGAGCACGTAGCGCGTACCGTCGTTGGAAATGGCAAATTCGGTGAAGGCAAAGCCCTTGTTGAGCATGCTCTGCGGTACTTTGAATTCGCGGGATTCCTTGAAGACGGGCAGGCCGGGGAACTCATTGGCCGGCAGGCCGTTCAGCTTGAACTGGGCGCGGTTGCAGTGGATGGTGGCCACGGTGCCGCTCACTTCGATGCTTACCTCGCCGTCGCGCAGCTCGCGGATGATGCTCTGCAGCTTCTTGGCCGGCAGCGTGATGGCGCCTGCCTTTTCAACGATGCAGGGTACTTTGGTGAGGATGGTCAGCTCCATGCTGGTGGTGGTGAGTTTCAGCTCACCATCGGAGGCATCCAGCAGCACGTTGGAAAGAATGGGCATGCTGGGACGGGTGGAAACCACGCCGGCTACCTTGTTGATACCATCGAGCAGAACTTGTTTTGCGAGTGAGAATTTCATCGGGAACCTCCTGTGTTGAGCTTATTTTACCTGCTTGCTCTTCTTCTGGCAAGCATATTTTCACTAATTCGCAAGATTTTCTATAACTTTTTTTCTAACGATACTATATATTGTGTCTGCGTTGATGAATGGCGAGATTTTGTGGATGTCGGTAGGGCTTCCTGCTTGACAAGGCGGGGGTGGGGCGGGTATGATTTGAGTATGAAACCCGTACTTGTGCTGATGGCTCCTGGTTTTGAGGAGATTGAGCTTGTGGCGCCGATTGATATTCTGCGGCGGCTGGAGATTCCGGTGGTGACTGCCGGGGTGAAGGGGCGCAGCGTGGAGGGTGCGCATGGGGTGACGGTGCAGGCTGAGATGCTGATGGTGGATGTGAATGCGGATGATTATTGCGGCATTGTTTTGCCGGGTGGTCCGGCTTCGTGGCTGCTGCGTGATACGCCCGGGGTGCTGAGTCTGGTGCGGGCTATGCACCAGGCAGAGAAGCTGGTGGCGGCTATTTGCGCGGCTCCGATTGCGCTGGAGGCTGCCGGGGTGCTGGCTGGTCGCCGCGTGACCTGCTATCCCGGGGTAGAGGGAGATTTGAAATCTGCCGCAGAGGTGGTGGCTGAACCGGCGGTGGTTGATGGTTTGCTGGTCACTGGCCGCGGCCCGGGCGCAGCGCTGGAGTTTGGTTTTGCGCTGGGGGTTGCTCTGGGTAAGGCTGGGCAGGTGGCTGCGCTGAGGGGCGCTATGTGTGTATAGGTCCGAGCCGCAGGCGAGGATATCGTCTTGCCGCAGGCAAGATTTCGTCAGCGAAGCTGATATCGTCCAGCCTCCGCAGGAGGCTGGATATCGTTTCCTATGCGGTTTTGCATATGTAACGGCGACAATCGGGAAACAAAATCACTTTCCCTTAGCGGTTTTGATGGACGCAATCAACATGCGCCGGATGTTGCCGGACTGATGCAGCAAAGGCGCCACGCTTTCGGCAGGCGCAATACCTGCACGCTGCATGACATGCAGCCAGTATTCCGTTTCGTGGCATTCCTTGAGTGATATTTGATACTTCAACACAAAGTCTCCTCCGCTACAGGCATAAACTCCCTCGTGGATGTTGGCACCAATGCTTGTTGCTGAACGAAGCAATTGATTCTTCAAGACGGCGTGACGCTCAATGGCATCGCAAAAGCGAACGACAGACACAGAAAAATCAAGACTCTGTTCGGCAAGAGGGTGTGGTTTCATAGCTTCGGAATTTTATCAAACCGCATTACGCACAGCAAGTTTATTTCCCTATGAAAGCTTGTTTTTATTTCAAGCGCTCATAGGAAACGATATCCAGCCTCCTGCGGAGGCTGGACGATATCAGCTTCGCTGACGATATCTTGCCTGCGGCAAGACGATATCCTCGCCTGCGGCTCGGACTCAGATCGTCTTACCCTCCTTATCATCAAAACATCCGAGAACGATGCGGATGATATCAATCACCTGCCAGATGATGAAACCACCAGCAGTCACGAATTGAAGGATGCCGGTGATGACCTTGCCGGCGTAAATGCGGTGAATGCCACCGAAGCCACAGCATATCAGCAGGCTGAGCAGGAAGCAGGTGAAACGGGAGCGGGGGGATTTGTTTTCGCAGTGTTCGCAGCAGCTCATATTGATTGTATTGGGTTGTCTGGGGGTTAGAAGAGTTCGCGGGCGCGGGTGCTGAGGGCCTCGCGCGTGTTGGGGAGATGCTCGTCCTGCACCTCAGCGAGCAGGGTTTTGAGAATGCGGCCCAGGGCGGGGCCGGGAGCCACGCCCATGGCGATGAGGTCGCGCCCGGTGATGGCTAAATCACCTACGGTGAAGGCGGGTGGTTCTTCCAGCACATCATCGAGGAGCAGCCGGGCTTCGCGCAGGATGGCTTGTTTCTGCGGGCGTTTGTAGGTGGACTGGGCGTCCATGTCTGCCTGTTTCAGCGCGAGCAGCTGGTGCAGGGTGCCGGTGCCCAGGCGGCCGATGATGCGGCGCATGCCGGGGGCTGTGGTGGGGAGTATGGAATCGTGTTCACGCACCAGGGTGACCACGTTCTGCAGGGTGGCGGTATCGCTCTTGAGATGCCGCAGGATGCCGTGCGCCATGTCGGCGCCTGTCTGGCCGTGGTTGTAGAAGTGGCCTCTGCCGTCCTCACCCAGGGAGAAGGTGGCGGGTTTGGCGATATCGTGCAGCAGAAGTGCGAGTCGCAGCGTTTCGTCCGCCGGGGCGTTCTGCACAGCGTGGGCGGTGTGGGTCCACACATCGTAGCAGTGGTGCGGGTTGCGCTGGTCGAAGCCGATGGTTGGCGCCAGTTCTGGGATGATGATGGCGAATACATCCGGGAAGGCCTGCATCATGCCCAGCACGCCTTCGCCCACCAGGATGCCCTTCAGCTCCACAAAGATGCGCTCCACGCTCACATTTTCGAGCAGGTGGCGGTTGCGGTGGATGGAGAAGGCGGTTTCTGTTTCGATACCGAAGTTGTAGCGCGCGGCAAAGCGCAGCGCGCGCAGGATGCGCAGGCCGTCCTCGTTGAAGCGGGCATCAGGTTCGCCCACGCAGCGGATGATGCCGACGCGCAGGTCCTCCTGGCCGCCGAAGGCATCTACCAGCCCGCGGGTGGGGTTGTAGGCCATGGCGTTGATGGTGAAGTCTCGCCGCGCCAGGTCTTCCTCCACCCGGCTCACGAAGTTCACGCTGTCCGGGTGGCGGTTGTCGGTGTAGGCGCCGTCGATGCGGAAGGTGGTCACCTCGACCGGCTGGTGGCTTACCATAACCGTCACGGTGCCGTGCTGCAGGCCGGTCTTAATCACATGGAAGCGTTTGAACACGCGCAGCACTTCCTCGGGCAGGGCATTGGTGCACACGTCCCAGTCCTTCGGGCTGCGCCCCAGCAGCGAATCACGCACACAGCCGCCCACCACATAGGCCTCGTAGCCATAGCGTTCCAATCGCTCCACCACGGTGAGCGCGTGTTCGGGTATTGTTATCATGGGGCGCGCTCATTGTACGTTGCCCCCGCTGCTTTGTCAATAGTATTCGCGCCTTATCCCAGCGGGTCAACACACGTGTCCCAAAGATTATGGAA
>JAFVQN010000091.1 GCA_017504805.1 Akkermansia sp.
GCCCCCTCCACCGATGAGGAGAAGGAAGCCATCCTTCGCCAGCCGGATAATCCCTTCAGCCGCTGCGTCTACCGCTGCAATATCAGCATTGTGGACCACCAGTCCGTGCTCATTCACTTCCGCGATGGTGCCACCGGCACCTTCTCCATGAACGGCGGCGCCAGCACACCCCGCCGCATCATCCACGTGACCGGCACCCGCGGCGAAATCTACGGTGATTTTGAGGAAGAATGCTTCCAGGTGCGCCAGATGGACCCCGCCGCCCCCGGCGGCTACACCGAGCGCACGCTGGATATGTCCGACTTCCAGCAGGGCGATGCCCACGGCGGCGGCGACCGCAGCATCGTGCTCGATTTCGTGGCACTGCTGCGCGGGGAGCGCACCTCCCCCGGCTGCCCCACCCTGGAGGACAGCATCGTGGGTCACCGCATGGTGTTCCTGGCAGAGAAATCGCGCCTAGCCGGCGGTGCCGTGCAACAATTCTGATTTTTCCACCTCCCCTTTCATGAGCGAGTCCACCCCCGCCCCGCACTTCCGCTACCCGGACCTGCCCATCTCCCGCCACCGCGAGGAGATTGCCGCCGCCCTGCGCCGGCACCAGGTCGTGGTCGTGGTAGGTGAGACCGGCTCCGGCAAAACCACCCAGCTGCCCAAGATTGCGCTGGAGGTGGCAGGCCGCCGCCGGGGCAAGCTGGGCTGCACCCAGCCTCGCCGCCTGGCCGCCGTGGCCGTGGCCCGCCGCATTGCCGAGGAAGTGGGCTGCGAGCTGGGCGGCTACGTGGGCTACCAGGTGCGCTTCGATGACCGCACCGGGGCCGATACCCGGCTGAAACTCATGACGGACGGCATCCTGCTGGCCGAGACCCAGGACGACCGCGACCTGCGGCAGTACCACACCATCATCCTGGACGAAGCGCACGAGCGCAGCCTGAATATCGACTTTCTGCTGGGCTACATGAAGCTGCTGCTGGCGCGCCGCCCGGAGCTGAAGCTCATCATCTCCTCTGCCACCATGGACGCGGGCTCCTTCTCCGAATTCTTCGGCGGAGCCCCGGTCATCAATGTGGAAGGCCGCACCTACCACGTGGACATGCACTACATGCCCCCGCGCCACAGCGAGGAAGAGCAGCCCGAGCACGTGTGCCGCGCCGTGCAGTGGCTTTCGGAGTACGATGCGAAGGGGGATGTGCTCGTCTTCCTGCCCGGCGAGCGCGAAATCCGCGACTGCGCCGCTGAGCTGGAGAGGCTCGACCTGCCCCGCACCGATATCCTCCCCCTCTTTGCCCGCCTGGGACTCAACGAGCAGCAGCGCATCTTCCACCCTGCCAAGGGGCGCCGCCGCATCGTGCTGGCCACCAATGTGGCCGAAACCTCCCTCACCATCCCCGGCATCATCTACGTGATTGACAGCGGTGAGGCCCGCATCTCACGCTACCTGCCCGGGCGGCAGATTCAGCGCCTGCAGGTGGAGCCCATCTCGCAGGCCAGCGCCCGCCAGCGCGCCGGCCGCTGCGGCCGCGTGACAGAGGGTGTGTGCATCCGCCTGTATTCCGAGACCGATTTCGAGAACCGCGATGCCTTTACCGACCCGGAAATCAAGCGCAGCGCGCTGGCCGGGGTCATCCTGCGCATGGCGGATCTGAAACTGCCGCCGCTGGGCGAGTTTCCCCTGCCGGACCCACCCAGCCCCCGCCTGGTGAACGAGGGCTACAAGACCCTGCGCGAAATCGGCGCCATCGACCGCCAGAAGCGGCTCACCCCCACCGGGCGCAACCTGGCGCGTCTGCCGCTGGACCCGCGGCTGGGTCGCATGCTGCTGGAAGCGGAGCACGAAAAGGCGCTGGCAGAGGTGCTGGTCATCGTGGCCGGACTGAGCATCATGGACCCGCGCGAGCGCCCGGCAGAGTTCACCGCCCAGGCCGACCAAGCCCACGCGCAGTGGAAGAATGAGGACAGCGATTTCCTCTCCATGCTCACCCTGTGGCGGGCCTCGCTGGAGTTCAAGGATCGCAACTCCCTGCGCCGCAACCAGCTCCGCAAGTGGTGCACGAAGAATTACCTCAACTTCCTGCGCATGGTCGAGTGGCACAACCTGGTGCAGGACCTCGGCGCCGCCCTGCAGGATACCATGCGCTGGCGCATCCCCGCCCTGCCCGAGGAAGCAAAACAAGCCACGCCGGATATGATTCACCGGGCCCTGCTGGCCGGCGCCCCGCTGCAGATTGGCTTCTGGCGCCCGGAGGACAAGGTGTACCGCGGTGCCGGAGGGCGCGATTTCTCCATCTTCCCCGGCTCCGGGCTCTTCAAGCGCAGGAAACGCGCTGAGTGGCTCATGGGCGCCGAGCTGGTGGAAACCACGCGCCTCTATATGCGCCGCGCCGCCGTACTGGAGCCGGAGTGGGTGGAGCAGATTGCCCCGCAGCTCTGCGCCCACCACGCCTACGATGCCGCCTGGGATAAATCCAGCGGCCAGGTGCATGCGAAGGAACGCGTCACCTGCGGCGGCCTCACCATCATCGATGGCCGGCGGGTGAGTTACGCCCGCTACAACCCCGCCGCCGCCCGCGAAATCATGATTCGCGACGGCATCATGACGCAGGAGATGAAAGACCGCGCCCCCTACCTCAGGCACCTGGAGCAGATGCGCGAAAAGGTGCGCAGCGTAGAATCCAAGCTCCGCCGTCGCGACCTCATCTGGTGCCAGGAGGGCGTGTTCCGCTTCTTCGATTCGGTGATTCCCGCCGATATCTGCTCCGAAAAAGCCCTGCGCCGCTGGCGCGACAAGATGGAGCCCCGCAACCCGAAAATCCTCTGCGTGCCGTATGAGGACTGCGTCTACCCCGGCGAGGACGAGGTGCGCGCAGACCTCTACCCGGATGAAATCGAGCACGGCGGTGAAAAGTACGATGTGTACTACAACCACGCCCCGGGCGAGGCGGATGATGGAGTGACCATTGGCGTGCATATCGACCAGCTGGCAGAGTTCCCGGACTGGCTGCCGCAATGGGGCGTGCCGGCGCACCTGGCTGACCGCGCCGAAATCCTGCTGCGCACCCTGCCCAAGGATATCCGCATGTTCCTCATGCCCATCTCCTCCGCGGCCGATGATTTTGCCGAGGACTGGTTCGACCGCGAGCCGGACCGCCCGCTGTCCCAGGCCCTGGTGGAGTTCGCCATGCGCCGCAGCAACAAATTCTGCAATGCCAGCCAGGTGGATATGGCCAAACTGCCCGCCGAGTTCATCACCAAAATCTGGGTGTGCGACGACAAGGGCAACGAACTGGCCCTGGGCACCAGCGCCGAAGCGCTGCGCGAGAAACTGGCGCAGTACCAGGAAAAGCGCTTTGCCAAAAAGGCCGCCCGCTCCTTCTCCGCCACGCCCATGACCCGCTGGGACTGCGGTGACCTGCCCGCCTCGGTGGAGGTGGGCAACGGCACCGGCTACCCCGCCCTGCGCGAGGATGGTGACCACGTGAAGCTGCATGTCTTCCCCAGCGCCGAGGAAGCCGCCCTGCACCACCGCCGCGCTGTGCGCCGACTCGCCCTCATCAAACACGGCGATTTCCTGAACAGCATCCGCAAAAAGCTCCCCATCAAAAGCATGGAGGCCCGCCTGGCCCTCACCACCGTGGGGCAGCAGCCGAAAAACAACCTGCACGATACCGTCTACGCCGCCATGGATGCCGCACTGGCCGCCCCCCTGCCCCGCAGCGCCGCGGAGTTCGATGCCGCCTGCCTGCGCATGCGCGAAACCGTCTATGACCGCATCGCCGGCCCGCTCGCCAAAATCTGGGAGCAGCTCGCCGCCACCGATGCCGCCGTGCGCCAGTATTGCCTGGTAGCCGGGCGCGACCGCTTCGGTGCTCAGATTGCCGAGGACGTGCAGCGCGAGTGGCGCTGGCTCACCCGCCCCTGGTTCCTCTCTGCCGCCGAGCCCGCCCAGCTGGCGGATTACTCCCGCTTCCTGCGCGGTCTGCAGGAACGCCTCAAGCGCATTGCCCAGCAGCCCGCCGCCAAGGAGCTCGAGCGCATCGCCTCCCTGAATGCCGCGGTAACGCCCCGCTTCTTCACCGATTACGAACGCCACGCCGACTCCCCCGCCTGGCTGGCATACGGATTCATGGTGGCAGAGTTCCGGCTTTCCCTCTTTGCCCCCGCCCTCGCCGCCAAGGGGCGCGCCTCCGCCAAGAAACTGGAAGCGGCAGCCAATTCATTGTAAGCACATTAAAATATTTTGTGTAAAATGCAAGATTCAACCTTGCTTTTTACACAAATAAACCTAATTATCTGAATTAGGAACCTCCAAAAAAAACACTAAATTGATGTTTGGAGCTCTTGAAGCACGGGACTTCAGTCCCGATTATGTGCACCGTGATTTCGGGACTGAAGTCCCCCTCAAATTCCAATTTAGTTAGTTTTCAGCGCTTCCCGAATGGGTCGCGATCCACTCAAAATCATTAGCGCTCGTGTGAAAAAATGCGGTTCTGTCACAAGGAACCCTTGTAAACAGGAACGGAAACAGCTAGTATCAGATAATTTCCATGAAACTGCGACTTCCGATTTTACTGCTCACTCTCTGCTGCTCCACCCAGGCGGCCTTGCTCCACCATGATGTGGATTTACTCACCTACACCGATTTCGGGCAGAACCGCGGGCGCTACAGCACCACGGAAGTGAATGAACTGCTGTCGGAACTCAATAAAGGCGGAGTCACCATCAGCTACACAGGCGGACAGGAAACCTACACCCTGCCCCAAGCCATGATTCACTTCGGCAGCGTGGTGGATAAGGGCAATTCCGCCGCTGTGGGCTATAATTTCGTAACCAGCGTGCGACACCTGAAGGGCGGTGATGAGATAGAACGAGTGCAAAGCCCCACCTTCAGCAAGCGCTATCTTGGAGATGAGCATACCATTCAATACCAGGGCATTGAATATGGTAGTTCCGACACATACTGCCTGTCCCCGGAGGCAGACTACAAACTGATGCGCCTGAGCAAGATAGCCACGGATGCCACCATTGCGCCTCTCTGCCCTGCGGCAAGTCAAAGTATTGAGCAGGGCTACTTTCCCGTCGCTCCGCTATACAGCGCAGGCGCGGGCGACCGTTACAAGATGTCCTCTACTGGATCGGACACGTGGGTTCACTGGTGGAGCCAGAGCATCGACGGCAGTATCATGACCGTAAGCGCCGCAGGAACGTGGAGTGAAAATTTCGGCACTAAGGACGCCCGCGGCTGCACCGATGACAGCTTCATTGTCCAGACCACGGTGGACAGCTGGGGGAGCGACGGCATCTCCACGGCAGACCCGCTCCCGGCACTCGAGTACTTGGGAGATTCCGGCTCACCGGTTTTCATCTGGAATGCCTCGGCTGGCCGCTATGAATTCCTTGGTACCAACCAGGCCAGCGATACTGAAAAAGGCATCAACCAGATAACAGCAGCCCCCATCTGGACCGCAGAAACCATGGCCAGTTTTGATAAGACTGCGGCACTCTCCACCGACCACGCGCTGAACCTGAAGCGCAGCGATGCTCCCGCTAAAACGGCGACCGATGCCGCCGGCCGATCCGGCACAACCACCTACGCAGCTCTGAGCGACAGCAGCAAAACCACACTCACGGAATTTGCCGTGCTGGCCGAGGGCAGCGCCACCTGGAAATCGCTCTCCGGGTTGAAAGACTCCGCCACCTGGTACGCCTACGGCTCAGAATATCTGAATGCCACGAAGAACGCCGCAGAGGGCTCACTGGACTACGCCGACCTCTTCCTCACCGAAAACCTGGTTCTGAAGGCAAAGGACACCGCCACCTACACCATCACGGTGGCGGAAGATATCGACACCGGCATCGGTTACCTGCAATTCAGCAAGACCGCCGCCGCCGCTGATTTCAAGCTGACTGCAGCCAACGGCGCCCGGCTGGATACCGCCGGCTACATCGTCGACGCCGGGGTCACCCTCACCACAGACCTGTGCAACAGCGATGCCACCAACATGCGCGAATGGCGCAAGGTGGGCGAAGGCACCCTGGTGCTGGCCGGCAGCGGCAAAAACGAAATCTTCCTGAATCTGGGCGGCGCCGGCACCACCACCCTGGCCCAGAAAGGCGGATATGCCGCTTACAGCGTCATTGCCAACACCGGTAGCCGGGTCAATCTGAGTGATGTGGACCAGATTGCCGCGCACTTCACCTCCGGCAATGGCGGCAGTGTGCTCAATTTCAACGGCATCGAATCCTGGCAGGAAGGCACGCATTTCGCCATTCACGCACTCACGCAGGATGCTATCCTGACCAACGACACGGGCCACACCACCCTGCATTTCAACCAGGAAGGCACCTTCAAGGGCTCATTCACCGATTCCGCCACCGGTTCGCTGAGCATCCGCTACGAAGGTACGAAAAAATGGGAGCTCAACAGCATTCATACCCACCTGCAGCAAGCAGCCAGCGGCCTCACCGTGGCCAGCGGTCATGTTTCCCTGGCCGGCACCCTCACCGCGCATGCCAATGGCTCTGTGCAAGGAGAGGACGTCCTCTACCGCTACAGCAACGAAGATGACTGGCACTACGCCGATGCCACCATGCATGTGACCGTGGAAAAGGGCGGCACCTTTGAGCTGGACAGCCACGCCCGCCTCACCGGCGAAGTGATGGTTAAGGACGGCGGCACCTACATCATGC
Organism: Akkermansia sp.; assembly: GCA_017504805.1. Lineage (GTDB taxonomy): Bacteria > Verrucomicrobiota > Verrucomicrobiia > Verrucomicrobiales > Akkermansiaceae > Akkermansia. The sequence continues at coordinate 6,685 of JAFVQN010000091.1, forward strand.
GCGAGGGTGTGCGCCACGCCCAGGAATACATCGAGGGCGGCTACGAGCTTGAAAACACAGCCGATATCGCCGCCTACTACGGTCACCACGGCAGCACGCAGCTGGAAAACGGCTCCACCCTGCGCATTGCCTACAACGAAGGCGTGACGGTGGAAAACAGCTACAGCGGAGACATCAGCGGCAGCGGTACCATCCACGTCGAGCTGGGGGCAGACAGCGCCAGTTTCCGCCACACCGGGAGCCTGGACGATTTCTGCGGTGACCTCGTGCTGGGGAGTGGCAATCTGCTTCTGGGAGAAGAAAAGGCCCTCTGCCTGAGCGCGGCGGATGCCGGCACCCCCGGCAGCATGGAGCATTTCAGCATCAGCAGCGACGCCTCCGGCGTCACCATCTCCGGCAGGGATGGCACGGCCAGCATCAGCAACACCGCCCTCTCGCTGGAAAACCCTCAAATGACGCTCAACCTCGAGAATGTAGAGCTGCTATCAGGCAGCAGGGTGGATTCGGCCATCACCTCAGTGAACCTGATTCATTCGCGACTGGCACTTACCCTGAACGATGCCGGCAACCTGGAGGGTTCCACCCTCGTGCTCAGCACCACGGAGCTCACCAACTTCAATCTCCAGGGCAGCGCCCTCACGCTCATGCTCAACGGGGTGAGTGACCCCATGCTCTACGACTACATTGTCGTCACCTTCGAGGCTCAGGCCCTGATGGAAGATTGCAGCATCTGCGCCGCTTTCTACCAGAATCCGGCCTGCACCATCACCGGCACCCTGCAATCCCCGTACATGAGCGGCAGCCAGGTATACACTGTGGTGTTCGATGTGGCCCTGCTCCCGGAACCCACCACTGCCACCCTCGCCCTGCTGGCGCTGGCTGCCCTGGCCACCCGCCGCAGAAGGCGCTGAAGTAAAATACCAGTTTCCGCCAGAATCCGGCAGGGAACGCATCTTGCGGTTTTGTCCGGATTTCCTTTCAGCCCCTCTCCGCACGGTCATGCTGGACGAGAGTGAGGCCGGGCCTGCCTATTCATATGGCGGGTCCCCCATGTGAGTGGCGCGCCCTGCTTGATGCCGCCCCCTGCAGGCAATGCCAATGGTGTACAAAACGAATCGTACAGCTACCTGTGCGCCATCATCAACCCATCGTCTGCATATCAATTTATTGCTCCGGCAATTAAAGAATATTGCTTGGACTCAACGACAAATGGGACTTTGGCGAGCCGCAGGCGAGCGGAATTCTGAGCCCCGCCTACTGGCGGGGCGGTAAGTTCAAGAGCCCAGGGCTACGCCGAGACAGGTACGCCCTGGGCTATGGAAAGTGTCGCCCTATCGGGCTCAGAATTCCTCGGGCTTTCAGCCCGACAAATTACAATTTGTCCGTCACCACCAATACGGATAACACATCAATCTTTAATTGCCTCATCAATAACAAATTCTATTTCTACTTTTTGTGAGAAGGCTCGGCTTCCTCGGCCTTGAAGTTGTAAAGAGGTTTGAAGATATCCACCACATCCACCGTGGGGCCGATGTGCCTGAGGATGGCATCCATGCCCTTATAGGCCATGGGTGATTCATCCAGCGTGCGGGCGGTGACCGAGGTGGTATACACGCCCTTCATCTGTTTCTGGAAATCATCCAGCGACAGCTGCCTGAATGCCTGGGAGCGGCTCATGAGGCGCCCCGCGCCGTGGGGCGCAGACTGGTTCCAGTCATCATTTCCCTTGCCAGTACCGAAGATGCAGCCATCGCGCATGTTGATGGGGATGAGCAGTTTCTCCCCCGCGCGGGCAGAGATGGCCCCCTTGCGCACGATGTTGGAATCGTGGTCGATGTAGTTGTGCGTGGTGTGGAACATATCCTGCACCTCCAGCCCGAGGCGGCGCACGATGATATCCGCCATCGCCTCGCGGTTGCGCAGGGCAAACTGCTGGCAGATGCGCATGTCGTGCAGGTAGCGCTCGCGGGCCTCGCCCTCCAGGTAGCAGAGGTCGGCGGGGATATCAGGCTGGGCCGCATTCCAGGCAGCACGCAGAGCCTTGATAGCAGCGGCAATCTCCCGCTGACGCCCCTGGGCTTTCAGTTCCGCAATTAGAGCGGCCTCGAGCTCCGCCCGGTCGCTGCGGCCGGCATGGTGATTGATGGCCTCCTGCTGGTATATTTCGCACACCTGCTTACCCAGGTTTCGGGAGCCGGAGTGAATCACGAGATAGTAGTTGCCCTGCGTATCGGCATCCACCTCCACAAAGTGGTTACCACCACCCAGGGACCCCAGCGAGCACAGCAGTCGCTTCACCCGCTCCAGCCGAGGCAGGCAGTGCAACGCATCCAGCGCGTCGAAAGGCGCCACCGGCTCACTGTACACCTCCATTCCGCTGGGGATATGATGGTGCATAATCTCATCCAGCGCTGCGAAATCCGGTTTCTGCTTACCCAGGTTCACAGTGAGCATGCCGCAGCCTATATCCACGCCCACAATGTTGGGAATGACCTTATCTCCCAGGTCGGCTGTAAACCCGATGACACAGCCCTTGCCGGCATGCACATCAGGCATGATGCGTACCTTCGCCTCGGCAAAGGCAGGCTGTGCCAGCAGCTTTGCAATCTGCTTCTGAGCCAGCTCATCTACTTCATCCGCGTAGATTTTCAGATTTTTCATTACAGTTCTATTATTCTTTTCTATTTATCTCTGCTCTGTCTCACGACAGAATAACTCATTGAATCCAAATACTCGCGGAAAGAATTGCAACTCATCTCTCCGCAGGGGTAGCTTCAATAACAAACGCCGGGCAGCCACACCCGGTGCGCAGCGAGTGTAACACTTCTCGCGGCGAAGTCAAGGTTTTTGCAAAAAAACTCTCCCCATTTAGAACATCATTCCTGCTTGCGCGGGCGCGTGGAGCTGTGGTAACATGTGGGGCATGAAGAAGTTTTCCCTGTTTGCTGCCGCCCTGGCTCTGGTGAGTGTGTGCCAGGCCGCAAGTGATGCCGCCACCTCTGCCCGCGAGGCAGCCCAGCAGTACGGCGCTGCCGTGCGCAACTGCGACATGCTCTGGGCGGTGGATTCCATGTATCCCCCGCTGCGCCGCACCTATGCCGACCAGCTGGCCTCCCGCACCCGAGAGGCGGAAATCGCCCGCGCTCGCCGCGTGCAGGGGCTGGAGCGTGAAACCGTGGTGCAGGCCCGGGCCCGCATGGCGGCTAATGATAAAGCGCTGCGTGCCCAGTATGCCCGCATGGGCGAGGAAATGAAGCAACGCGGCATCACCGTGGAAGGCTACAGCGTGGGCGAAGCCACGGCGGAATACGTGGTCACCCCGCCCATGGCTGCCGTGAGTCAGGTCCGCAAGGATACAGCCGGCCGCGTGCGGGTCGAAAACATCGGCAACACGCAGGAACGCAGCCGCATCGTGGTGCTGCCCACCACGCTGGTCATCAGCGTGCCAGCCGCGGGCGGAAAACGCACCCGGATAGAGCGCCGCAGCTATATCTTTGCCGTGCGCGATGAAATCATCACCGATAAGAGCCAACCCCGCGGGACCGTGCTCAACAAGTGGTATTTCATCGATGGCAACACCGATGTGAACACCCTGCGCACCTTCTTCCCGAATCTGCCTCTCTACCTGCGCCTGCCCGCCACGGGTGACCGCATCCTGCACTGATTTCCCCGTACTGCCCGCGCATGGGGCTGCTGAGCGAACAAACCCTGATTGATTTCTCCGAAACCGGGCTGCTTTCCCATGCCCGGGGGTTTGAGTTCCGCCCGGAACAGCAGCAGATGGCCGTGGCCGTGGCGGAAACATTGGAAAGCGAAACCTCACTGCTGGCCGAGGCCGGTACCGGGGTGGGCAAATCGCTGGCCTACCTCATACCGGCCATCCGCTACGCGCTCGACCACGGGCGCAAGGCCGTCATCTCCACACACACCATCAACCTGCAGGAGCAGCTCTTTCACAAGGATATCCCCACCGTGGGGCGCGCACTCAACTGCCATTTTGATGCAGCCCTGCTCAAGGGCCGCGCCAACTACCTCTGCCGCACCCGCCTGCGCCGCGCGTTGGAACAGGCCGATGACCTGTTCAACCAGGCAGAAACCAGGCAACTCCACGATTTGCTGGCCTGGTCGAGAGACTGCGGCGAAGGCTCGCTGGCCGAGCTGCCGCACGAGCTGAACATCTCCCCGAAAGTATGGGCTCAGGTCTGCAGCGAAAACCACGTGTGTACCCCCCGCAACTGCGGCTACGACTGCCCCTACCAGGCCGCCCGCCGCCGGGTTCAGGAAGCCCAGGTCGTGGTGCTCAATCACACGCTCTTTTTCGGACTTCTCTCCCTGGCGGATGAAATGATGAGCGTCGAGCCGGAAGGCCCGCCCGGCTTCATCTTTCCAAACGATTTTGTGATTCTGGACGAGGCGCACACCATCGAAAACGTGGCTGCCAACCAGCTAGGGCTCTCGCTCAGCGAGGCCGAGATGAAATACGAACTGCTGCGCCTTTACAACCCGGCAACCCACAAGGGCAGCCTGCGCCACAATGCCAGCCCCACCGTGCTCCAGCTCATCGAGGAAGCCCAGGCTGCTGTGGGCGAGTTCTTCACCGCAGCCCGGGCCGATTGCCAGCTGGAGGCGCACCACGGCACCGTGCGGCTCCGCCAGCCGGAGTGGACGGAAAACCTGCTCTCCCCGGTGCTGCGCCAGCTCTTTGCCGAAATCAAGGATATGGCCGCCATGGAGGAAAACGAGCTGACCAAGGCCGAGCTGCTGGACACCGCAGCCCGCATTCTGGCCTATGATGAAGCAGCCACCGAAATGGTGAAACTCAGCAAAGCGGACACCACAGTATACTGGGTGGAAAGCCATGGTATCGACGGGCAATTCACCACCATGCGCGGGGCGCTCATCAATGTGGCCCCGGTGCTGCGCGAAAAGCTCTTCGAGGCAGGCCGCAGCTGCATCTGCACCAGTGCCACGCTCTCCACCGGCGAGCGTGGCATGGGGTATTTCGCCGGACGCGTGGGCGCCGAAAGCGCCCGTCCGCTGCAAATCGGAAGTCCCTTTGATTTTGAAAAGCAGATGCGCATCATGGTGGCACGCAGCATGCCCCCGCCCCCGCCAGCCAGCGAGGACGATGAGTACCAGCCCGCCATGGCCGACTGGATCATGCGCTCGCTGGATGAATCGCAGGGCCGAGCCTTTGTCCTCTTCACCAGCTACAGCCTCATGCGAGCCATGGCCGCCCGGCTGCGGCCCTTCTGCCAGGAACGCGGCTGGCCGCTCCTGGTGCAGGGAGATGAACTCAACCGCAGCCAGATGGTGCACAGCTTCCGCGAGAATATCGGCAGCGTCCTCTTCGGCACCGACAGTTTCTGGACCGGTGTGGATGTGCCCGGTGAGGCCCTCTCCAACGTCATCGTCACCAAAATTCCCTTCGAGTCCCCCGGCAACCCGCTGGTGGAAGCCCGCATCGAAGACATTACCGCCCGCGGCGGCAATGCCTTCCGTGACTATTCCCTGCCCGAAGCCGTGCTCAAATTCCGCCAGGGAATCGGGCGTCTCATCCGCTCCAAAACCGATACCGGCATCGTCACCATTCTTGACTCCCGCGTGACCAATAAATTCTACGGCGCCAGGTTCATGTATGCCCTGCCCGCCGCGGCTCCGCGTTCCTTCCTCTAAGTCCGGGCAACGCCCGGATATCGTTTTCCTTCATACCGATATCCATTATTTCCCTTCATCGGGAACGGCAGCAGCCTTGCGGGCAGTATCACGGCGTGGCGATATCCGCGCTTTCACCCCGCTCCCCGGAATCCCAACGGAACGTCCGGTTCCTTATCTGCTCCACAGCCTCGGGATAAGGCACGCCGTTCAGATACAGCATGCGGGGGACGGCGGCGGCATTCTCGCGGATAACGATATCCACCGCGCGGCGGACGCTGTTGAAGGGCACGTTGTCCTTACCCTCCACCTCATTCAGCCAGAGACGGCGGATATCACCCGTACCCTCTTCCACATAGAAACGCATATTTTGCCAATGGCGACGGGAGAAACTAAGATTCAGCCGCGTCTTCAGATGCACCGCCACGACTTTCTCGTTCTCATCGAGCTCGACATCATAGTCGGTAGATATATCCCCCCACATCAAGGCGCGGGTTTCACCTTCTTCCGGCGCATCCTGTGCAGAACCGGGAGCTTCCACACGGCACACATAGTGCAAGCCATCAGCCCCTTTCTTCCAGAAGACGGCCAGGCGCTCCATATTCCCGGTGAACATTACTTTCGCTACCGGGGCATCGTCCATTACATCTGGCCCCCCCTCCGGGGTCGGCCTCGGTTGCAGGGGATTCGAGACCTGGTACTTCTCAAACTCACCGGCATCGCTGTTCCAACGGGAATGTTCGTTGATTTCCCTGCAATAATCCACGCTCCAGTAAATAGAAGGCCCTGCCAGCTCCAGCGGCACATTCTGCCGGGTCCGAATACTCACATAATCACCACGGAACAAATCGCGCGGGTCGTAGTCCGTACACTCAATGTGAATCACCGGCGCCTCGGCCATCTCGCGGGTGCGGTCAACATAATTCCACCCGAGCCAGATCAACTGGGCAGCCACCACAGCAAACAAAAGGTAAACACGTTTCATCATCAGAAAAGGGTTTCAGGCTTTCTCCTTGATTGATTTAACCAGCAGGCGGCGCTGTTTCTCCAGCAGCCACACCAGCCCCAGCATGAGCAAACCGGCCAGAATCAGCACCACCCCCGAGCCCGTCAGCGATTCCAGCACATTTGCAATCAGCGCAATACCGGCAAAAAACACCATCAACGAGCCGTAATTCAACCAGGAAATGCGCTTCACCTGGTAGCCCAGACACATCAGCCCGCCGCCCAGGGCAAACCCGCACAGCACCCCCAGCAACTCGGCGCCTGCGGCGCCGCTCAGCAGCAAACCGATGGGATAGGGCAGCGAGAGCATCACCATCATCAGCCCCCAGTGATGCCAGGAAATCCCTTTCGGTTTCCACAGCAGCAGCACCGGCACCGCCAGCAGCACCACACCTAAGTCACTCTGCGAGTCATCAAAGCAGAAAGCGCCATAGAACAACTGAGCCTGCACCATGCAAAGCCAGGGGAGAATGGCCACCACACCCATCCACGCATAGCTGCGGCAGAATCCCTTTGCGCCGCGCCAGTGCTCACCCAGCAGCCACCACAGCAGGCTCAGCAGCATATAAGCCCCAGCCATGGCCGCCTCCGAGCTGATGCAGGACCGCAGGCTCAGCCAGGAGTCCCGGTTATCCATCAGAGCCCCCAGCAGCACCGCGCTCGCCACCGCCACCACGACCACCAGCAGCCGCTGGCGCACGATGAACGGAATCGCGCACACCCCCAGGAAAAACAACATACACCCCTCTGCAAAGGGATTCTGCAACTGGAAAATCTGCCCGTAGAGCGCAATGCAGCCCAGCCACATGCCGCCACC
>JAFVQN010000092.1 GCA_017504805.1 Akkermansia sp.
AGGTGGAGAAAGCCCACCCGGACGTGATGAACCTGCTGCTGCAGGTGCTGGAGGAAGGCTGCATGACCGATTCCCTGGGCCGCAAGGTGAACTTCAGCAACACCATCATCATCCTCACCTCCAACGTGGGTGCGAGCCTGGCCAGTCAGCAGAGCACCATGGGCTTCAGCGCCATGACCCGCGAGGAGGATGACTACGACAGCATGAAGGAAAAGATTACGGAAGCCGCCAAAAAGCACTTCCGCCCGGAATTCATCAACCGCTTTGATGAACTCATCGTGTTCCGTATGCTCAACCGCCCCGACCTGGAGAAGATTGTGGAGCTGGAAGCGCAGAAACTCATCCGCCGCCTGGCCGATAAGCAGATTTCCCTCACCCTCTCGCCAGAGGTTATCAGCATGCTGGTGGATAAGGGCTACGACCCGCAGTATGGTGCCCGCCCCATGCGCCGCGCCATCGAGCGCCTGCTCGAAGACCCCATTGCCGAGGCTATTCTCCGTGGCGAACTGGTCGAGGGCTGCATGAGCCGGGCCATCCGCCCCGAAGGCACCTCCGATATCGCCTTCGAGGAGGATAAACCCAAGCCTGCCCCAAGGAAGCGGGCACCCCGCAAGAAGAAAAGCTGAATGAGTGAAGCGGTGCCGCCCGGCACCGCTTCCTGCTTTTTATCGGATTCAGGGGACTTCGACCTCTATTATCGTGTCCTCATCGGAATCCAGCAGGCGAACACGGTTACCGTGGCACTCGTAGGCTGACACCCCGAGTCTGGGATTCACGGTCTGCTCCACACGGGTGGCCAGCTGCCACACGCCTTGTTTCAGGCGGTAAAAATCGAATTGATAGCCGAGATGCCCGCCAACACTGTCACCATCGACCACAGCGAGCTCATCGCTCAGGCGGTGCAGGCAGAGCCTGTCCTTATCCCCCAGGTCGGGCAGACCGGGCTGGAAGATGGCTGCGGGCGCGATGGCTTCCGGATGGGAAATGGGCTTATCATCACACGCTCTGTACACCAGAAGAACCTGATTTCTGCGCATCAGGCCTCGCGGATTGATGGCACGCTTGGCAACTATGCGGAGTTGCAAGGACTTTTTCTGCCGGGGTGGCAGCAGGGTCTCCTCGCGCAGCCATACGCACAGGTTGTTGAGCACCGTGCGTTTACCTTCCGGCAGCACGATGTACACCCTGCCGCGTCGCAGCAGCACGGGATAATCAGTCAGATTCTCGGCCTCGCACAGGATATAGTCTTCTCCGGTACCGGTAAAACGCAGCCGGGCATGCTCCGGCGCCGGGGCATGCAGCACAGGCGGATTCTCCCACAGCCGCATCCGCGCCAGCAGAGCGCCATTGGCATGATACGCCCATACCTCATTTCCCTTCAATGCGAAGCGAGCAAACTGGTCGTCGGACTTCTTCACGGAATAGGTATGCACCAGCCGGGGGCCTGAGCCATTGTCCCGCACCACACAATACTGGTGCAGGCTCCTGTATTCCGGTTCTTTCCGCGAGCATCGCAGCACCGTCACCCGCTCCGGAAGCGGAAAAGTTTTCCATTCCTGCCCCATCGGGAACACACGCCGGGCACACCCCAGCGGCGATTCCTCCACGCCCGGCGTATTCCCGGGAGCCGCGGCGCAGGTCGACTCCATCGCCATAAGCAGGAGCACGAACAAAATTGCCACCCTGCGCATTTCCTATCGAAGCATAAATACTCAGCGCACCCATTTGCCTGCGCCGGTGGGGAGCTTGCCCTCGCCCACAGGCTGGTAGCGGGTGGATTCGGTGTTACCCCACATGCTCACGCCGAAGGCATCCTTCCAGTACCTGCTCATGCTGCGGCCGGTGTAGCAGCCGTAGCTCCAGCACTCAGCATCGGGAGCAAAGATGTTCTTGTTGATTTTAGTGGCCAGGTCTTTCTCATGTATCCAGGCCTTGGAAGCAGCCATGACAGAGTTGCTGTAATCCAGCATGAAGGCATGCGGATTGCTGTGACCGAAGTAGTAGAACGCCGTCACTTTGTCCTTCTTGTTGCGGGGGGCCTGGTTGATAGCCTTGTAGGCCTCATCGGCGGTATCCACAAACTTCAGGCGGAGGTGGCGTTTGCCGGCGGTCTCGCGGATGCGGGAGATATAGTCTGTCTGGTTTTCCTTGCCGCGGGTAATGTAGGACGGGCGGTACACAATCCACACGATATCCTTCTTCGGGTCCTTGGCCAGTGCGCTATCGATATAGACTGTGGACGCGCGCACGAAGTTGGCCCACCAGTTGTCATGAGCCGATGGGCCGCGCAGGTTTTCCCAGGAACGCAGCGCCACACCGCCGCAGAGCACAACCTCCACAGCCTGGGTCAGCGAACAAGCTGCCAGCAGAGTGGCCATCCATACATTTCGCACCAACTTCATGACAGGCATGGAGCATACAGCAATCACCCGCACCTGTCAAGACCACAACACTCGTGCATACACGCAACGCTTACACAGACTTGACACACGGGCATCTCGCCCTCATAATAAGCGTGTGAGCCTGGTTCTGCAAAGCAACTTAAAACGAAGAAAAATACGCATTCAGTTTGATGCGGAGGGAAAGCAAATACTGCTGACTGATATCGAGGAAGCTATCCGCGAAGAAGACCACGCGTTCGGGGTGCTGGGGGTGCAGCTGGATGAACCCACCAGCACCGGCGCAGATTGGCAGACGGTGGAATTTTACAACATTGTA
>JAFVQN010000093.1 GCA_017504805.1 Akkermansia sp.
ACGCCCTACGCCGTGACAGGCTGCCGCCCACTCCTGACGTCGGGGCTCTGATTATTCTTTTCGTTTACGAGGGGTTCCGCCGCTGCGCGGCTCCACCGCCTCGCTATGGATATGCCGCCCGCTCCGCGGGCTCAAATAGACACTCGCTGTCGCTCGCAAACTAATCGCCAAATTCCCATTTGTTGATTATTTTCGATTTTTAGAAGTCCCCAAATGGGAGTTGAAAGGTTTGCGGTATTTCATATATCCAGAATTCAGTATTGCTACAAAGTCAATTTGTTGCGATGAGTGGATTTCTTCCTGTATTGTGCCGGTGGTTCAGCCGCTCACAAAATCATCTGGCCTCATGAAGCGAGATAATGGGGGCGCTGACTCACTCTGAACTTTACAGAGCAGGTGAAACATGCTACCGTTCAGCTTTCCCGGAATTTATCCATACAGAGTCATGAAAAACCTTCTTTCCATTGAAGAACTGACCGGCGACCAGATTTGTGAACTGCTGGCCCTGGGCCATAAGCTCAAGGCCGAGCGTGGTTGCCACACCGAGCAGCCCTTGGCCGGGCAGACCTGGGCACTGATTTTCTCGAAATCCTCCACCCGCACGCGTGTTTCCTTTGAAGTGGGTATTTCTGAACTGGGCGGTCGCCCGATGTTCCTTTCCACCCGCGATATCCAGCTGGGTCGCGGCGAGCCAATCAAGGACACCGCCCGTGTGCTGGGACGCATGATTCACGGCGCCATCATCCGCACCTATGACCAGCAGGATGTGGTGGATTTTGCAGATTATTCCAAGCTGCCGACCATCAATGCCCTGACCGACCTGGAGCACCCCTGCCAGATTCTGGCTGACCTGCTCACGATTGAGGAGCAGTACGGCGTGGGCTCCTGGAAGGATATGAAGATAGCTTTCCTGGGTGATGTGGACAACAACATGGGACGCTCCTGGATGTGGGCGGCCAGGCACCTGGGCTTCACTCTGGTCCTGGCCGGGCCGGAACAGGCTCTGCCCAAGGCCGAGACGCTGGCGGCGCTCGATTGCCCGAACATCATCTGCACCACGGATGCGGCCGAGGCCGTGCGCGATTGCATGGTCATCAACACTGATACCTGGATTTCCATGGGACAGGAGGCAGAGAAGGGTACCAAGGAGAAGGCTTTCTTCCCCTACCAGGTGAATAATGAACTGCTGAAGCTGGCAGCCCCCGGTCATATCGTGCTGCACTGCCTGCCGGCTTACCGTGGCTATGAAATCACGGATGATGTGCTGGAAGCCCATGCCCCGGTCATTTTCCGCGAGGCCGAGAACCGTCTGCACGCCCAGAAGGCTGTGCTCTACACGCTGGCAACCAGCCGCACTAAGTGATGGATTACAATACACGCATCGAGGAGCTTCTGGATGATATGTCCGTCTTTGAAGACTGGACAGAGAAGTACGAATTCATCATTTCCCAGGGGCGCCGCCTGCCGGCGATGCCCGAGAAGTTCCGCAAGAACGCCAACCTCATCAAGGGCTGCCAGAGCCGCGTATGGGTGGGTACGGAGATGGATGACGGCAAGCTCATTATCCATGCTGATAGTGACTCGCTCATCACGAAGGGGCTCATTGCGCTCTTCATCCGCCTGTTGTCGGGCCTTTCTCCTGCCGATATCCTGGCCGCAGATCTGAGCAGGCTTGATGACTGCGGGCTGAAGGAACACCTGGCTTCCACCCGGGCCAATGCGCTCACTTCCATGGCGGCAACCATCCGCAAGGCTGCTGACACTGCTGCCCAGACTTACCTGCTGTGAGCCATTCCCTTCAGAGATTGATTGAACAGCGCCTGTCCAGGCTGCCGGAGCATACGGATGCATTCCGCGTGTCGGACGGCTCACCCTGGACAGGCGTGTTCATTGATGCTCTGGCAGACCGGCTGCTGGTTTCGCTGCGTGATACAGAGCTGCCCGCGGTTCTCAGGGATATGCTGAAGGCAACCGGGCGCCCGGTTTATGTGAAACGCCTGGATAAGGATGTGAAGGAGCCTCCGCTGTTTCTCTGCGGACCGGCGGTCCCGCTGCGTTTCGTTATCCGTGAAAACGGTGTCAGTTACCTCATGGACATGGGGGCAGGGTACTCTCAGGGAATTTTCCTGGATCAGCGCGATAATCGTGCCGAAATCCGCCGCAGCTGTCATCCCGGCATGAAAGTGCTCAACACGTTTGCCTACACCGGGGCTTTTTCTGTATGCGCTGCGCTTGCCGGAGCCCAGACAACAACGCTGGATCTGGCCCAGCCCTGCCTGAACTGGTGCCGCGAGAATATGGCACTGAATGATATTGACCCGGACGACCACTATTTCTGCAAGGGTGATGCGCTGCACTGGCTGGATCGTTTTGCGCGTCAGGGTCGCCGCTTTGACCTGATTGTGCTCGACCCTCCCACTTTCTCTCGCGATGAGAAAGGGCATGTGTGGCGTGTGGAGAAGGATTATGACCACCTCGTCAACCTTGCCGCTGCATGCCTGGCTCCCGGTGGCCGCATCCTCTGCTCCACCAACTGCCGCAAACTTTCCATGGCGGCGTTCCGTCGCATGGTGGCAGCGGGAATTCCTGCCGCCAGGCTCCGTTCTGTCCCCATGCCCTTTGATTTTGACGGCGAGGACTACCTCAAGTGCATCTGGGCGGAAAATTGAGGCGCCGTTCTCTTCGCTGATTGACCCGCTATATTTTGTGGTTCCTTTTTACCTCGTGCACTAAATACAGCCCTTTTTCAGAATTGTCTGAAAGTCACTTCACTCCCCGTTGTTCAGTGCCTTCTGCGCTTTCTGGCTGTGCTCGGAATCTGAACCGTTCTAAAAAACAAAAAGTATGCCATGTGCACAATATGTGGTGCTGCGCTTTAAAATGGTATACTGTATTTTGTGGGGAGAAAAGTGCGACCGTGTGCTTTTTTTTGCTTGCCATGGAGATTTATGCATGATAGAGTTGAGCCCGAGCACCGAGCAGGAGCGAGACCTGCTGCGAGACTCTGCACAAGAAACACTTCACTCTCTGAAAAACATGCCTGAAATCATCAAACGTAATGGAAAGCGCGAACGCTTCGAGGCCTACAAGGTACAACAGGCCATCGAAAAAGCGTTTCATGCCTCCCAGGAGGAGTATAATCCTCTAGTCTACGCCAATGTGCTCGACAAACTGAAGCACGAAGAGTACCTGCCCGTGGAAATGGTGCAGGACCGCATTGAGAAGGAACTCATGCGCGCCGGCGCATACGAAACTGCGCGTAACTTCATCAAGTACCGCTTCCTGCACAAGCTGCAGCGTGAGCAGATTGCCGGTCTTTACAAAGGCAACACCTGGGTAGACTGCAAACAGACGATTGAAGAGTATGTAGGCAACACCGACTGGCGCATCAAGGCCAACTCCAACACCACGTATTCCAACGCCGGCCTGGTGAACAACACCGCAGGTAAGGTCATTGCCAACTACTGGCTTGACCAGGTGTACACCCCGGAGGAAGGCGCGGCCCACCGCAACGGCGATTACCACATCCACGACCTGGATTGCCTGACTGGTTATTGCGCCGGCTGGAGCCTGCGTGCTCTGCTGAATGAAGGTTTCAACGGTGTGCGCAGTCGCGTAAACAGCCGCCCCCCGCGTCATTTCCGCGAAGCTCTGGGGCAGATGGCCAATTTCCTGGGGATTCTGCAGAGTGAATGGGCAGGTGCCCAGGCATTCAGTTCCTTCGATACGTACCTTTCCCCGTACCTGTTCAAGGACCGGCTGGAGTATGATGCCGTCAAGAAGGCTCTGCGCAACTTCGTCTACAACCTGAACGTGCCCAGCCGCTGGGGCCAGAGCCCGTTCACTAATGTGACCATCGACTGGACGGTTCCCCGTGACCTGCGCGAGCAGGCCCCCATGTCCGGTAACCAGCACATCTTTGAAGGCATGGAAGATGAGCAGCTTACCGCCCTGGCTCGCGAACGCGGTGCAGAGACTCTGACCGACCTGACCTACAAGCATTTCCAGCCGGAAATGAAGATTATCCAGCGCGCCTTCTATGAGGTGCTCACCGAGGGCGACAGCACGGGCCAGCCTTTCACCTTCCCGATTCCGACGGTGAATATCACCGAGGACTTTGACTGGGATGACGAGAACGTGCCGCTGCTCTTTGAGAACGCTGCCAAGATTGGTTCTTCCTATTTCCAGAACTTCATCGGCTCCCAGTACAAGTACGACGAGAATGGCAATAAGATTATCGATGAGGAAGCCTATAAGCCTGACGCCGTGCGCTCCATGTGCTGCCGCCTGCAGCTGGATCTGCGCGAGCTGCTCAAGCGCGGCGGCGGCCTGTTCGGCTCTGCGGAAATGACAGGCTCCATTGGTGTGGTGACCATCAATATGGCACGTCTTGGCTATCTGTACAAGGGCAACAAGAACCTGCTGTACACTAAGCTTGGCGAACTGATGGACCTGGCCAAGGATACGCTGGAAAAGAAGCGCGTGTTTATTAATACGCTCTACGACCGTGGCCTGTATCCCTACACCAAGCGTTATCTGCCGCATCTCCGCAACCATTTCTCTACTATCGGTCTGAACGGCATGAATGAAATGCTGCGCAACTTCTCCAACGACACGATGAATACCGCAGAGCCGGCAGGTATCGCCTTTGCTGAGGAAGTGCTGCATTTCATGCGCGAACGTATCCGCGGCTACCAGGAGGTCACCGGCAACCTGTACAACCTGGAGGCAACCCCTGCCGAGGGTACCACGCACCGCTTTGCCCGCGAGGACCAGAAGCGCTTCCCCGACATCATCCAGAGCGGCACGCCTGGTCACCGTTATTATACGAACAGCTCCCAGCTGCCGGCCGGTTACACACACGACCTGTTCAAGGCGCTGAAGATGCAGGACAAGCTGCAGTGCTGCTATACGGGTGGCACGGTGTTCCACATGTACATGAACGAGGCCATCTCCTCTCCGGAGGCATGCCGCGACATCGTCCGCAAGGTGCTCACCAACTTCAAGATGCCCTACATCACGGTGACTCCGCTCTTCTCCGTGTGTGAGAAGCATGGCTACCTCCGCGGTCGTCACGATTTCTGCCCGCTCTGCGACCAGGAGATTATTGACCGCGCCCGCACCGAGGAGCAGCCCGAACTGCCGCTTTTCTGAATTAACCCCCAACCAATAGAAACAACACGACCATGAGCGATCAGGAAGTAAAACCCGTATACAAGACCGACGAGCAGCTGCTGGCTGAGCACGCCGAGGAGCGCACCAAGTGCACCGTGTACACCCGCGTGATGGGCTACCACCGTCCGGTGGAGACATTCAACGCCGGCAAGCAGGGTGAATTCGAGGAGCGTGCTCACTTCGATGAGCCCTGCGGCTGTGGCTGCGACGCCATCCTCAAGTAATTCGCGTTGCGAACATCAGGTTATGCGTCACCCTGCAGATATCACCCCGCTTACCTTTCTGGATTATCCGAAAAAAGCGGCCTGTATCTTCTGGTACACTGGGTGTAATCTGCGTTGCCCGTACTGCTACAACCCGGAACTTGTTCTGAGTCATGGTGGTGGGCAGGATGAGATGGCTTTCCTCCGGGAGCGCGCCGGCTTTCTTGATGCCGTAGTGCTTTCCGGGGGGGAGTCCACCCTCAACCCCGATATAGCTGAAGTCTGCCGGGAAATCAAGAAGCTGGGTTACCTGATTAAGATTGATACCAACGGCAGCAATCCGCACGTCATCCGAGGTCTGCTGGAGGAAGGCCTCATCAACTACGTGGCATTGGATAACAAGATGCCCTCCAACCGCAGCTGGCGTCTGCCTGGCGGCAAGCTGCTTTTCGAGCGTTATCAGGAGACGCTCAAGACATTGCTTCTTTACGGAGTGGAGCATGAAGTGCGCACAACCGTGCATCCCGACCTGCTGGATGAAGCCGATATCCTCCGCATGATTCGCGATACCCATGCGCTGGGATATACGGGGAACTACTATCTTCAGTTCTTCTTTGAACCGGACAAGGGGAAGACCCTCGGCAACCTGGAGCCGCCCCGCCGACGCTATGACCGCCGGTTGCTGGACGATATGAGCCCGCTCAAAATCGGTTATCGCAATTTCCCGGAGGAGCGCTACAGATAAAGCCGCCCGCGCCCCTCGTGGCCTCAGGGGGAACAGGGGTCGCTCAGACCTCGTCTGCCAGGAGCCCCTGGAGCTGGCGGTGGGCGTAGTGGAGACGGGAGCGCAGGGTGCCTTCTGAGATATTGATGAGTTTGGCAATCTGCGGGTAGCTCAGGCCCTGGATGTCGCAGAGATTCACGACTTCCTGGTGGGCAGGGGAGAGCTGGGATATGGCCCGGGCCAGTTTGGAGCGCAGGTCCTTTACCTGGGCTTTGCGGATGGGGTCGGCCTCCAGATTGGAATCAGCCAGTTCACTGTCCTTTTCCAGCGGGTTTCCCTTTTCGTCATTGTCGAGGCTGTAGCTGCGTTCGCGTTTACGCTTGCGGAGGAAGTTGCGGGCGTTGTTCAGCGCGATTGAGTACAGCCAGGTGTAGAAGGAGCTGTTACCTTTGAAATAACGGAGGGAATGGAAGGCTTTGAGAAAGGACTCCTGCGCAACATCGTAGGCATCAGCCTCGCTGTTGAGCATCTGGATAAGCATGGCGTTCAGCTTGCGGCTGTGGCGCCGGATGAGTTCATCATACGCGCGAGTCCTGCCAGCGAGGGTGCTCGAGATGAGCTCCTCGTCTGTGGCTTCCGCGTAGGATTCTCTGTTGGCTTCTTTCATAGTGTCTGGGCATAGGGTGGGTTGGGGAAAATCTGCCGGGCGGGGAGGGGAGACAGCTTGCAGGCCTGCTGCCTCCCGCTCCCGTTACCGGCGGCGGGTATCTTACAGGACGAACTCACCAGCGAGACCGTGGGTCTTTTCGTACCATTCGATGTAGGTTTTGTTGATAAGGGTGTAACCGCCCGGGGTTGGATAATGGCCGCTGAAATACCAGTCGCCACAGGGGGCTTCTATAGCATTGTGCAGACCTTCGATAGTCTGGTAGATGCACTGAATTTCGCAGGGCGAATCGTCCGGTGTGACCATGCGGGAAATCTCTGCTGTGATTTCATCTTCCTTCAGCGCGCTATAGATGCGGCGCACGGGATTGGTGCGTTCCTCTGCCGGCTGTGTGAGCTGGTAGCGGCATTCATTATACACATCCGTGATGATGTTGGCCAGGCCCTTGCGGTGCAGCAGGTTGATGGCTGCCAGGAAGGCTACAAACTGCCCCATCTCGCACATGTCGA
This sequence comes from Akkermansia sp., assembly GCA_017504805.1. Classification (GTDB taxonomy): domain Bacteria; phylum Verrucomicrobiota; class Verrucomicrobiia; order Verrucomicrobiales; family Akkermansiaceae; genus Akkermansia. The sequence continues at coordinate 7,279 of JAFVQN010000093.1, forward strand.
TACCGTAGAAGTCCGGGTAACGCACCTGCGGTGCGGAGGAAACAATCACAATCTTCCGGGCTCGCGTGCGGGAGAGCAGACGAAGCAAGCTCATCTTCAGCGTGGTGCCTCGCACAATGGAGTCATCGATAGCCACGAGTACTTCGTCTTCATTCACTGCACCATAGGTCAGGTCGTACACCATGGATGCCATCTGCTTACGGCTGCTTGCCTCGGAAATGAACGTGCGGAGCTTGATATCCTTGTGGGCAATTTTTTCAGCGCGCGGCCAGCGGCGGAGGATGAGTTCCTTGATGAGTTCCTCGCTCATGGTGCCGTTGTGGAAGGCTTCGACCATGGCCTGGGTCACTTTGTTGCGGCGGTAGGCACGCAGTCCTTCGAGCAGACCATAGTATGAGACTTCTGCCGTATTCGGAATGAATGTGATGGCTGCCTTGGAGAAGTCGCTGCCATCGAGACTCTCTACTACTTTTTCGGTTAGGTTGGCGCCCAGTGCCTTGCGCTCGCGGTAAATGACCGGGTCGTTGCCACGTGAGGTGTAAATGTCCTCGAAGCAGCAGGGGGTGAACTTACCGGGCGTGGTGTATTCCTTGATGGTGACCTGACCGTCGGCCTTTACCAGAATCATGTTGGCCGCAGGGAGTTCGCGCACCTCGCTTGCCTCAACCTCCATCACGCTCATGAGCGGGGCTCGCTCACTGGCAATCGCCAGTAGCTCATCGGTATGAATGTAGTAGCAGTGGCGTATGCCGTGCGGGTCGCGCAGGCAGAAGAAGTCACCGTTGCCGACAGCTCCCATGATGACGTATCCGCCATCCCAGTTCTTGCTGGCATTGCTGATGACATCATACAGATTGAGTTCCTCGGAAATAATCTGTGGGATTTCGCGTCCGTCGATATTCTTTTTGCGCAGTTCCCGGTACTTGTCCGTATGGGCTTCATCAAGATAGTAACCCACCTCTTCGAGAATGGCCTGAGTGTTGTTGTCGAACACAGGATGCTGACCGCGGGCCATGAGCTTCTCGTGCAGTTCTTCCACATTGGTCATGGAAAAATCGCCCTGGAGCATGAGCGTGCGGGTCGGCCAGTTTGAACGGCGCACGAAGGGGTGGCAGTTGCCTTCTTCATACTGCACGCCACTCGTGCCGTACAGCATGTGCCCCATGAGCACCTCGCCACCAAAGTTGAAGTTTTTCTTGAAGGTGATGGCGTCAGTGCCGTTGATGATTCCATCCTCACGCATGTGGCGCAGGTTGCGCTGCTGCGCGGTGAAAAGGTCGGTCAGGGCAGAGCCACCCACAGCACGGGAGCGGAAGATGTAGGGCTCACCCAGCGGCATGTTCAGCTTGATGCTGCCGAACCCGGCCCCGTCCTGGCCGCGATTGCGCTGCTTCTCCATCAGGAGAAACAACTTATTGAATGCCCACTCCGGATTTCCATATTTTTCCTCGAAGTAGGAAAGTGGTTTGAGCAGGCGAATGGCTGCGGACATATGAGTTGTTTTTTGGGGGGGTGATTTACTTGCGCACAGTGACCTTGATGCCTTTGCCTTCGCGCATGGTGCCGATGACCGTGCCGCCGGGGCCTGCTGTCAGGGCCTGTTCCACCTGGTCGGGGGAGACGATGGCAACCCAGCCGATACCCATGTTGAAGGTGTGGAATCGGTCTTCTGCATCTACGAACTGCAGCACCTTCTGGGCGGGTTCATTGTTCCAGTAGGGAATCTCCAGGTCAGCGCCCTTGTCGCCAAGGAAACGCTCAAGGTTTTCGGGCAGGCCGCCGCCGGTGATGTGTGCGTAGGCTTTGGGGGTGATGCCGAGCTTGCGCATGTCGTACACCACATCGTGGTACAGACGGGTGGGGGCCAGCAGGTCGCGCAATTCCTGCTCCGTGAGCAGGTCGGGATTCTGAGCCAGTACCCGGCGTACGAGGCTCCAGCCGTTGGCGTGGAAACCATCGCTGGGGTAGCCGATGAGCACATCACCTACCGCCACCCGGGAGGGGTCAATCATCTCGCTCTTCTCGACGCAGCCGATGCTGAACCCAGCCATCTCCACCAGCCCCTCAGGCACCACGCCGGGCATTTCGGCGGTTTCGCCACCGGCCAGGATGCAGTTGCAGCTTTCCAGGTAATCACACATGCCGGCCACCAGGCGGGTGATGCGGGGCCGCTCGGCCTCCAGGTTGGAGATGCCGAGGTAGTCGAGGAACATGACGGGGTCGCCACCGGTTGTGAGCAGGTCGTTCACGTTCATAGCCACCAGGTCCTTGCCGGCGGTTTCCAGCATGTCCATGTCGAACAGGACTTCTGTCTTGGTGCCGACACCATCGGTGCCGGTAACGATGACCGGTTCCTTGTAGGAGGAAAGGTCGTAAGCTGCTGCAAAGAGCCCGAAGGCATTGCAAAGCTGGCGGTTTTTCTGCGTGCGCTTCACGTGTGCGCTGATATCAGAAACAAAAGACTGCGCCTCAATAGTGTCGACGCCGGACTGCTTGTAAGTGAGATTGCCGGACATAATAGCTTGAATCATCGCTTGGATGCGCGCGCATTATACATGACAACGCCCGTTTTGGCAAGCCGATTCTGCCACCTTTTTCCAACTGATTTACACGGCGGTAGAATCAAAAGCACCCCAGGCCGAATGGCGGCCGGGGTGCGAAACGGTAGAGCGAAGTCAGCGATTCTTGTGCTTCATGCGCAGGCGGTATTTCACGCGGTCGGCCTCGTGGTTGAATTCCACGCTGGAGCAGAGCTCGTTCAGAATCTTATTTTCATCCAGATCAATGGGTTCAGCCCCGATGGGCAGGAGCACTTCCATGCTCATTTCGCGCGTCTGTTCAGAGTAACGGAAGTAGAAATCGAGCGTGCCTCTGTCCAGGGGCATGTGGCGGAAGAGGGCATTGCCGATGAGCTGCGCCTTGCGCATGCTTTCGCGGGTCAGGAAATACTTGTTGCAGTAGGCCTGCCATTCGGACTTGAGCAGGAAGCGGTCGTAATCCGGGCTGTGGAACTCAAAGTGGAAATCGCGGATGCGGTTCACGAATACGCGGGTGCGTTCGCGTTTCGGGTGCTCGAAGATTTCTTCCGGGGTGCCTACTTCGTAAATGATGCCTTCATCCATGTATACCACGCGTGTGCTGACATCGCGTGCAAAGCTCATTTCGTGTGTCACGATGGCCATGGTCATTCCCTGGCGGGCCAGGGCACGGATAACGGAAAGCACCTCACTGACCATGGTGGGATCCAGTGCAGAGGTCGGCTCATCGAAGAGGATGATTTCCGGGTCCATGGACAGGCAGCGCGCAATGGCGGTGCGCTGTTTCTGACCGCCGGATAGTTCATCGGGCATAGCGCTTGCCTTTTCTGCCATACCGACGAGCTTCAGCAGCTCCATGGCCTTGGCTTCTGCTTCCTTTCTGCTCTTGCCCAGCAGTTTTACCGGGCCGATGCATACATTGTCCAGCACGGACAGGTGATTGAACAGGTTGAATGACTGGAACACCATGCCCATCTTCTGGCGCAGTTTGGAGGCGTTGACTTTGCCATTGAGCACTTCTTCGCCATCGATGACGATACTGCCGCCGGTGGGTTGTTCCAGGAGGTTGAGACAGCGCAGGAAGGTGCTCTTGCCGGTACCGGAGGGGCCGATGATGGAGATGACTTCGCCCTGCTTGATGTTCAGGTTCACATCACGCAGAACATCCAGATTATCGAAGCTCTTCTGAAGGTGTTTGATTTGAATCATCGTTTCAAAAGGTGGTGTGAACGTTAGCAGATTTTGCGGCCGATGCGGTCAAGAATATAGGTGAACAGCCAGGCAATGAGGAAATACATGAGCGCCACCATGAGCAGCGGGAAGAAGGGGTCGAAGGTGCGACCGCGGATGATGTAAGAGGCGCGCGTCAGGTCCGCCACGGCCACATAGCCCACGATGGAGGTGTTCTTGATGAGGGAAATGAGCTCACCCTTGTACACCGGCAGCACTCGGCGTACAGCCTGGGGCAGCACGATGTAGCAGAAGGTGCGCACCGGGGAGAAGCCCAGCGCAATGCCGGCTTCGGTCTGCCCCTTGTCGATGCTGCTGATGGAGGTGCGGAACATTTCGCTCACGTAGGCGGCAAAGTTCATGGCAAATGTGATGATGGCCACCGGCGTGTTGTCGAACTGGGTGAAAGCGACATAGCACATCATCATGAGCAGCACCAGCACGGGGGTGCCGCGCATCACATCGATATATACCTTGGCGATGTTGCGGAGTACGGTTACCTTGCTCATGCGCAGGTAGCAGATGAAGGCACCCAGAATGGTGCCCAGCAGGGCGGAGAAGAAGGAAATGTGAACGGTCACCTTCAAACCATCCCACAGGAGCATGTATCGGCGCTCCTCGATGATGTTGCGGTAGAAGCTCCGCTTGATGCTGCCCCAGATGCCCAGAATCTGCGGGCCTTCATTACCCGTGATGATGGAGGGATGGGCGTTCTTGGTGAGCACCGCCACTCGGGAATGGCTGTCGTAATACGGGTCGGAGAAAAGCACACTTTCGGCGCGTTCATCGGTGATAAGGATGCCGGAGGCCGCCATATCGGCCTTGCCGGTGGTAGTGGAGGCGATGAGGGAGTCATACTCCATCTCGACGATTTCCACCGGGCGGTTGATGTAGACGGAGAATCGCTGAATGAGCTCCGCATCGAAACCGGCTATCTTTTCGTTCTTGATGAAGACAATGGGCTCGGTGCAGGGCTCCATGGCCACGCGGACGGGCTCGCCTTTGGTGGGCAGGGGAAGGTCCGGCATTTCTGCCGTATCGAAATGCTTTATCCAGCGCTCCATGATGGGCTCCAGCTCACCCTTTTCCTTCAGCTGGCGGATAAAGGCGTTGAACTGCTCGCAGAGCTCGGCATTGTGCTTGCCGAATACCACACCCATCTGGCAGGGCGGAACAGGGCTGTCCGGCAGGATGGTGACTCCTTCTGTCTTGCGTACCAGTGCGTAGCAGATCACATCGTCCATGATGGCGCCATCGCATTTCTCCTGCTGCAGGGAGAGCATCATATCTGCCTCGGTATCAAAGCGGTCAAGTTTGATGTCGGGGTAGTGCTCCTCCACATAGATATCCTGTACCGTTGAGGAGGGAACGGCCAGAACGCGCCCGCGGAGGTCATCAAAACGGGCTATGCCTGTGGCGCCTGGCTGTGTGGTTGTTGCCGCGGATTCCGCAGCACCGGCCGCACTGGCGGGTATCACGCTCAGAAGGAGAAAAGCAACCAGAGTTGCTGCAATATGAAAGCATTTGTTCATGATGTAGCACCCGGGGGTGTAGAGCCCCGCGCGCGGATTGTAGCACAGCTGCCCGATATTGCAAGCTAAATGTTAGTTGGTGCCAAGTAATTGTAATTCCTGTTGATTGGATGTAATTCCGGTAATCGGGGGGGATGCACCCTGAAAAGGAAGTCACCCGGGAGCCGAAGCTCCCGGGTGCCCAACTACCCTATGAATCGGACCCTTTCGAGCCCGGGAACCTTGTTTTACGTCCGGTCCCGAAGACGAGGTCAGTATATCTGCTTTTCGGTATCGCGTCAAGAGTAAATCAGAAAAAATATCAGTTTTTTTAGTTTCCAGGTGTTAATTATTGTTAAGGGAATTGAGCAGGGATTGAGCTGTGTCGGCACAGAAGGCAACGCAGCGTTCGCAGGGGCGCGATGCGTAATAGCTTGAAGTTCGGTCACTTGGACGGGCAGAGACTTCCATTTCTTCATCAAGATGGAGCAACTCGCGGCAGGTGAGTGTGCCGAATTTCTGTTTGAATGTTTCAGCAAGCTCTCGGGTGAGGGAAAAGATGATTTCCTTCTCCTCAGGTTTGCCGGAGAGATTGCCCTTGCAGAATCCTGCCACCATGCACAGCCCGGCGAAGGCACCGCAGGTGCCGCGCATGCGCCCGAGCCCCGCACCGAAAGCGGAGGAAAGACGCAGGGCGGTTTCTTCGGGCAGTCCTAACTGGTCTGCTACGGAAGTGAAGACAGACTGGGCGCAGTTGAAGCCCTGGTGGAAATAGTCGAGAGCCTTATCAGCCGTGTTCATAGCCGGGAGCATACGCCAGCTGTTTCGTTTTGTCAATGGCGGTTTTTTTGCTCGCCTTGCTGCCGGGCGGGTGATACAATCTGCCCAGACATGATGATACAGCGAACATTGGTGAAACATGCGTTGGCCAGTGAGCTCCCTGTGGAGCAGATTCTGGTGCAAGGCTGGGTCCGCACCCGCCGGGATTCTAAGACATTCTCTTTCCTTGAAGTGAACGATGGCACGAGCCTGGCCTCCATCCAGGTGGTGGCGGATGCCGGTATACCAGGTTACGAGGATATCAGCCGCATGAGCACGGGGGCTTCCGTGAGCATACTGGGCCGTCTTGTTGAAAGCCCCGGCAAGCAGAAATGGGAGATTCAGGCCACAGAAGTGAAGCTTATCGGAGGCTCTCCCGAGAATTATCCGCTGCAGAAGAAAGGTCATTCCCCCGAGTTCCTGCGTACCATTGCTCATCTGCGGCCACGCACTAACCTGTTCGGTGCTGTTTTTCGCACGCGTTCGCGCATGGCAGCCGCCGTGCATCAATTCTTCCTGGAACGGGATTTCGTGTGGGTTCATACTCCCATCATCACTGCCAGTGACTGTGAGGGAGCAGGGGAGATGTTCCACGTAACCACGCTTGACCCGCTGGCGGAGAATAAGAGCTATGAGGATGATTTCTTTGGCAAAGCCGCCAATCTTACCGTTTCCGGCCAGCTGGAAGGTGAGACTTTCGCCTGCGCGCTGAGCAATATCTACACCTTCGGCCCCACCTTCCGCGCAGAGAACAGCAACACCTCCCGCCACGCCGCTGAATTCTGGATGATTGAACCGGAAATCGCTTTCTGTGATATCTACGGTGACATGGAGGTTGCCGAGGCTTTTATCAAGCACATCGCCCGCACCATGCTGGCTGATGAAAGCGGTGATTTTGAGTTTTTCTGCAAGTTTGTGGATAAGGGACTCCGCGCCCGTCTCGAGGAAGTGGCCAATAAACCCTTTGTCCGCTGTTCGTACACCGAGGCCATCGAAATCATGCAGGCTAGCGGCGAAAAGTTTGAATACAAGCCCTACTGGGGTATGGACATGCAGAGCGAGCACGAGCGCTTCCTGACGGAAAAGCATTTCAAGTGCCCGGTGATTGTCTATAATTACCCGAAGGAAATCAAGCCGTTCTATATGCGTCTGAATGATGACGGCAAGACGGTGACTGCCATGGACGTACTGGTGCCCGGCATCGGTGAGATTATCGGCGGCAGTCAGCGTGAGGAGCGGCTTGACGTGCTCGAAGGCAACATTGAGCGTATGGGTATGGATATGAATGCCTACTACTGGTACAATGACCTGCGTCGTTTCGGCACGGTGCCGCATGCGGGATTTGGCGTGGGCTTCGAGCGCCTTATTATGTTTGTGACCGGCGTGCAGAACATTCGCGACGTGCTGCCGTATCCGCGTACTCCCCGCAATTGCGAGTTCTGATGTTGACTTGGTGGCCGCTGCCTGATAAGATACTGGGTGTATGAAGACACGCGCGGAGGAATTTGCCGAGTGGGGAACCGAAGTCGTATTCGGGCGTGCCCGTGGTTTCCGCGCGTGGATGATGCGCTGTCTGTTGCGCTTTGCCTCGCTTTTCTTCTGGTTGCTGGTGCAGGTGCGTCTTTTCCTGTTTCGCCGCCGTATCAAGACGGTTCATTACCTGGGGACTTTCGTGGTCAGCGTCGGTAATATCACCGCCGGCGGCACGGGTAAGACCCCGGTGGTGGAACTCCTTTCCCGCAGTCTGGCATCGCGTGGTCGCAAATGCGCCATTCTGACGCGAGGCTACAAAAGTCATGACTTGGACGAACCCCAGGTCTGGCTGGATAAAGAGGGAAGACGCGTTCGTAACATCCCCAAGATTGCCAGTGATGGCGTGACCCGCTACCTCAGCCCGCTCTACGCGGGCGATGAGCCTTTCATGCTGGCCCGGAATCTTGACAATGTGGCGGTCCTGGTGGATAAGGACCGTGTCAAGTCCGGCATTTTTGCCATCGAGCAGCTCGGGAGCAATACGCTTATCCTCGATGACGGTATGCAGTTCCTGAAGCTCAAGCATGAAATCGATATCGTGCTGGTGGACTGTGGTTTCCCCTTCGGTACCGGAGCCCTGCTGCCACGTGGCACCATGCGTGAGCCTCGTGCCAGTCTGAAGCGGGCCAGCTATATCATCCTCACCAAGAGCGAGGGCAAGCCTCAGGACGAACTGATTGCCACCATCCGCAAGTACAATAAGGTGGCGGATATCATCGTGACGAATCATGCTCCGGTGCTGCTGGAGAATATCTTTACCGGAGAACAACTGCCACTGGAGGCTCTGAAGGGTAAGTATGTCGCCTGCCTCAGCGGTATTGCCCGCCCGGAAAGTTTTGAGAACCTGGTCGCGGCGCTCGGGGCCAATGTCGAAATCCGCCGCAGCTATCCTGATCACTACTGGTTTGACCAGGAGGACCTGGACGCCTTTGTCGAGCGCTGCGCTGAGCGCGCCATGGATATGATTGTGACAACCGAGAAGGACGCCGTCCGCTTCCTTCGTCCCGGCGAGATGGACGTACCCATCTATTTCCTGCGCATTCACATTGATATTCTCCAGGGCCAGGATAAGTGGGATGCCATGATTGACCGCATCTGTGCGCTGGGTGCTCCGCAGCCTGCTCCGGAGTGGGGCGATGTCCTGTAAAAAATCGTGCCGTGCCTGCTTCTTGTCCCAGATGCCGGTGGGTGAATCTGCATAACCCTCTCTATGTGCGATACCATGATGAGGAATGGGGGGTGCCCTCGCGCGATGACCGCTACTTGTTCGAAATGCTCGTTCTGGAATGTTTTGTAGCGGGCTTGTCCTGGGAGTGTGTGCTGAATAAGCGGGCTGCCTTCCGCGCGGCCTTTGCGGATTTTGATGCTGAGAAAGTTGCTGCTTATAATGAGGAGCAGATTGAGAGCCTGATGCATAATCCACAGCTTATCCGGCACAGGGGAAAATTGCAGGCTGCGGTGAATAATGCCCAGGTCGTTCTCCGGATTCGTCAGGAATTCGGTTCCTTTGCCGCTTATGCCTGGGGCTTCTGCCCCGATGCCCCCGTGCGCGAGTCCTGGCAGCTGCGCACTTCCTCTGCGTTATCTGATGCCCTTTCGCTGGATTTGAAGCGCCGCGGAATGCTTTATGTCGGTAGTGTTACGATTTATTCCTGGCTGCAGGCCGTCGGTATCGTCTCCGGCCATGACGCGGAGTGTTTCCAAGCTTGATTCGCAAACTGCCCACCCTCTCCTTCTACTAAAAGTTTTAGAAAAGTTCTAAAAAAGACTTGAAATCCTATGCGGGTTGTGGTATTTTTCTGCCAACAACCAAAATAATCACATTATGTTAGTAGGAAAACAAGCTCCCGTATTCAAGGCCACTGCAGTCGTCAATGGAGAAATCGTAAATGATTTCAGCCTTCAGGACTATGTGGACAAGAAGTATGTAGTATTCTTCTTCTACCCGAAGGATTTCACCTTCGTCTGCCCGACAGAGCTGCTGGGCTTCCAGGCTGCGCTGCCTGAGTTTGCCAGGCGCGACACCGTGGTGGTAGGCTGCTCAACTGATACCGAGTACAGCCACTGGGCCTGGTGCCAGAAGCCGCAGAGTGAAGGCGGTATCAGCGGTGTAACGTATCCGCTCGTGGCAGATACAAACAAGACCATTGCCGATGCGTTTGATGTGCTGGCCGGTGAGTGCTACGTGGATGCGGATGGCAAGCTGCGAGCCAAGGGCGAGCTGGTAGCCTACCGAGGTCTCTTCCTCATCGACAAGCAGGGTATCGTGCGCCACCAGCTGGTGAATGATATGCCGCTGGGCCGCTCCATTGACGAAGCTATCCGCATGGTGGATGCGTTGCAGCATTTTGAGCAGTATGGCGAAGTCTGCCCGCTGGGCTGGCACCCCGGCCAGGAAGCCATGCAGGCCACTCCGGAAGGCGTAGCCAGATACCTCTCGCAGAATGCATGATTGAGAAGACCGAGTGAGGTGACAGCCTCACAGACATAAAAATGCCCTTGATTCATCTCAAGGGCATTTTTTTACGAAAAACATCAGGGGGGGGTAATATTTGATGATATTACCCCCCCTGATTGTTTAATAAACGTCTTTCTGGTAACGCTTGGCCGCCTTCATGTCTGCAAGGTAGGCGGTCGCTTCCTCTTCGGAGCGGTTACCATACTTAGAGATGATGGAGAGCAGGGCTTTTTCCACGTCCTTGGCCATGCGGTTGGCATCGCCGCACATGTAGAAGGCGGCTCCCTTTTCCAGCCACTGCCAGATTTCCTCGCCGGCTTCTTCCATGAGGTTCTGCACGTAAATCTTGTATGCCTGGTCGCGGCTCCAGGCCACGGAGAGCTTGAGTCTGCCGCTTTCCACAAGCGGGGCCGTTTCGTCCTCGTAGCAGTTATCGGTGGCCTTGTAGGGGTTGCCGAAGAAGAGCCACATGGGACCTGCCGCATTGTCCGCCACGCGCTGCTGCCAGAATGCTCGGAAGGGCGCGATGCCGGTGCCGGGACCGACCATGATGATGGGGGTATTACCGTCCTCGGGCAGGCGGAAGTTCTTATTGCAGTGAACGAACACCTTTACCTTGTCACCGGGCTGCAGACGGTCGGCCATGAAGGTGGAGCACACGCCACCGCGCTTGCGGTCGTTAGTGGTGTAGCGCACGGCACCTACGCAGAGGGAAACCTGGCCGGGCACGGCATCCGGGCTGGAGGCGATGGAGTACAGACGCGGGGAAATCTTGCCCAGGATACTCACGAAGGCGGTCGCATCGGGGAAGATGGCTTTGCAGGTCGGGCAGGTGGCGAGGTCGAGCAGGTCGCGGCCCCAGCAGAAATCCTTGAGCGCGTCCTTATCTGCGATGATACCGGCCAGCTTTTCGCTGTTGGCCACGGCGTTCCACTTGGTGAGGTTGCCTTTTTTCAGGTTCGTGATATCGTAGGAGCTGATGAGGGCTTCGCGCAGCGGAGCCGTCTCGCCGGATGGCGTGGGAACTTCGGCGGCAGGATCCAGCCCGAGCGCCTCAATGAGCGCGTCCACCAGCGCGGGGTCGTTGCAGGGAATCACCCCCAGGGCATCGCCCGTGGTGTAGGTCAGTCCGGAGCCTTCCAGGGAGTAATCCACATGGATGGTTTCCTTGGCACTGCCGGGTTTGGTAACAGAGCGGACTCCCAGTACAGTGGCCGGGAACGGATTCTTCATGCTATACGGTTCCATTGTCGTAAAAAAATAATGCTATTGCTGCCTTGCAGTCTGCCCGATAGACGCGGCAATGTCAAGGAAAATCGCCGGATTCGGAGCGCTTTGGCGACCGCCAGTTTTGCGGCAGCAACCTTGGAGCAGGAATCCGGCGAAACTCGTGGAAGACTATCTCAGCAACAGACCGTGGTGTTGAGCCTGGCAATCTCAATCTGACCGGAGTGAATTCCGCTCAGGGCGTCCTGCATGGCGACGCTGCATTCCTTTTCTCCGTGTACCAGGTAGACCTTTGATTTGCTGCCGCCAGTGCGGCGGAAATAATCCAGCAGTTCATTATGGTCTGCGTGACCTGAGAAAGAATCCAGAGATTCGATGCGGGCCCTCACCGGGTACAAATCGCCCAGAATCCGCACTTCCAGCGCACCATTGAGGATGCGGCGCCCCAGCGTATTGGCGGCGCAGTAGCCCACGAACAATACCGTATTGTTCGGGCGGCCGATGCCGTTTTTCAGGTGATGCAGGATGCGGCCTGCTTCGCACATGCCGGAAGCGGAGATGATGATGGCGTTTTCGCGCAGATTATTGAGGCGCTGTGATTCGGAGATGCTGCGCACCATGTGCAGCTGTTCAAACTGGAAGGGGTCGCGCTCCTCGAACAGGAAATTGTAAACCTCCTTGTTGAAGCATTCCGGGTGAATACGGAAAATTTCCGTTGCGCTCACTGCCATGGGACTGTCCACATATACCTGGTAATTCGGCAGACGCCCTTCTTTGTAAGCCCGGTTCAGCAGGTAGAGCAGTTGCTGGGTTCGCTCCACCGCAAAGGAGGGTATATATACATTGCCCCCGCGTTTCAGCGCTTCGCGTATCGTCCGGCAGAAAGTTTCATCATCCCGGCTGGGGGCTTCGTGGTGCCGACCGCCGTAGGTGCATTCCATCAGCATGATGTCTACGTCCGGCACTGCCACCGGGTCGCGCAGTAATTCATTGTTGCCGCGGCCAACGTCACCGGAGAAGAGCAGGCGCTTATGCCGGCCGTCCTCTTCGTCGTCTATATCCAGCACAATCTGAGCTGCCCCCAGGATATGGCCGGCATCGTAGAAGGTGAGGGTGACCCCGGGCAGAATCGGGAAGGGGATTTCATAGCCGATATTGATGAAGCGCCGCAGGCAGAGCTCGGCATCCTGTTCGGTGTAGATAACCTCTGCCACCTTGCCGCTGCCGCCTTTGCGCACGCTCATCTTGTTCATGAACTTGCAGTCGCTTTCCTGAATGCGGGCAGAATCTGCCAGCATCACCTGACAAAGGTCCCGCGTGGCATGCGTGCTGTAGATGAAGCCTTTGTATCCCTTCTTGACCAGATTTGGCAGGTTGCCGGAATGGTCGATGTGCGCATGCGAGAGCACCACGCAATCAATCTCTGCCGGATTGAAATAGGGGAATTCGCGGTTGATGCGTAATTGATCCTCGCGGTGGCCCTGGTACATGCCGCAATCCAGGAGGATTTTCTTACCATTCACTTCCAGCAGGTGCTGGGAACCGGTTGTTGTTTCAGCTGCTCCACAAAAAAGAATTTTCATTGCCTTGTACTCTAACCGGAAAAATCGAGTTTTTCAAGTAAAAATCACAGATAACAGCGGTTATTTTTCACACACTCGGAAGGATGCGTCATCGCATTTCATGTGCGATAGCAAGAAAAAAATCATTTGCAACTCAAATAGTATTGAAAAATAATGAATTGCGTAGGAAAGGCCACATGTTCAGAAAAGTGGTTTGCACTTAGCCGGGGATTTTTATTCTGTCGGGAAAATACTAAGTATGAAGTGTTAGGAGCGGTATTGATGTATGTCGCACATGAAATGTGTTAAACAATTATCGGTTCGCAAGTAAACGCGGCGTGTTCCACTTCTCTGTTGCTTGCATTCCATCCTCAAACATATCATTCTATACGACTATGAAATTACATTTACCGAAATTGTTGCTGGTGGCCGTCCTGAGCTGTTCGATGGCGCAGGCTAAGGTTGCTGAATTCACGAGAGATGGCGTGACATACAAATATTTGTATGTCACAAATAGTGGTGAAACAATTAGCGGCAATTTGGAAATTAATCATTTACATATGGCGCAAGGTAACAGAACTGTTATTGTTGAAGGTGATACTATCATCAATTCAAATTTGCCACAGGGTTATGACATCAATTCAAGTACACGGGTAGGCAATGCTTGTCAGCTGCAAATGTATACCAATTTTGAATCGAATTCAATTACATTCAACTGCCAAACCACGGGCTTTGCAAAAACATTCTCTATATATGGAAATGTAAAAACCGATAGTTTTACCGTTAATGCTACTGAGGCATGCCCGGCCATCATCAGCATTACTTCGGGAGGTGTTCTCGAAACTCGCACCGAAGGCAAGACGGGAACCTTCACAATTGGTGCAAATACCACAGTTAGTATGGGCAATCCGTCAGAAAGTGCTCAAGGTACCATTAAAGATTTTACAACTGTGGTTGATGGTGGCAAACTTGACGTGAGTCACTATGCCACTATGAGCGGCATTACTTTGAAACGTGGTACCGTCAACATTGATGTGAAAACAGGTAATGAAAGGTTTGACGGAATCCCCTTGGAAAACCCCAACGACTTTGGCGATATCATCATTGAGGGCGGCACAATGACCCTTGATGGGACCGCCACCACATCCGACATAGCGATGACCGGCGCTACAGATGGCACGAGTGGTACGCTTAATATTTTGGGAGATGTTGAAACTGGCACTCTGACTTTAAACAGCGGAACCATAAACGTGGGTGGCGTTAACGAGGGTGGCGAATTCGTGAGTGGTAATCTGAGCACGGATGGCAGCATTTTGTTGGATGGCGCCACGCTGAACCTGAACAGTGGTGAGTTGGCAGATGTTATTATGAACAGTGGCAGCATCATTGTGGAAAATAAGAGCACCATCAAGAAGCTCACGATGAACGGAGGCTCGATTCAAGGTAATCTTTCCGAAGGATCTACGGTGATATTGGCAAGTGACACCGATTTGAGTGTTGATGTGGAGGGGGGTGAAATCACCGCCGAGGATGGTTCCAATGTGAGCGGCAGCATAAAGGATTCCACCATCATTGCGGATGGTGCTGAGATCTCCGCCACCATCAGTGGTACTTCCTCTGTGGTGGTTAACGGCGGCATAACCACGATTTCCGGAGCGAATAATGACTACAGCGGCGGCACTGTTATTAGTGGCGCAACGCTGAAGCTGGAAGATGGAGCCACTGTCGGCACTGGCGCTATTGAACTTACCAGCACAGATGAGGGGTGTGGCGTCTTTGACATGGGTGGCAATACCCTGAGCAATGACCTGATTGTGACCGGTTGCATCATACGGAATGCACAGCACTACCAGGGTAAAATGGAAGTGAGTCATGAGCTGGTGGTGGAAGGTGCGGCAATGGCCAGGAAGGTCACGCTGAAGGGTGCAGGCACACTTGTCCGCGATGCGGTGCAGGGTGGTTCGATGACCACAGATGCGATTGATGTGCAGACCGATGGCGATGCCAGCCTGGATGTCGACCTGAGCATCAATGACGACGGCTCGGTAACGCTGAACAACGGCAAGGTACTTTCGGTGAAGGGCAGCCTGACGCTGGGCAAGGACGTGTCTCTTCGTCTTTCTGGTGGCGGTTATGACGTGGGTGACACACTGTTGAGCAGCACGGGCTCGCTGACCATGGGCGATGTGATTCTGGTGTACAACGACGGTACGGTGGAGCTGGAACGCATTGGAAACAGCCTGGTACTGGTGAGCAAGTTCAAGCAGGACAAGGCCGATTCCGTGACCCAGGGCAACTGGGGCATCGCTTCTGCCAGCCGCGCCTTCGTAAACACCGTACGCGGGCAGCACAGCCACTCCGGATGCATTGCCAATGGTCGCGGCACTGTGTGGGCGGCCGCCTTCGGCTCCTATAATGATATGGACGGCGCTGATATCAACGTGAAGGGCGCTGCTTTGGGTGTGGATGCCAGGGTGGGAGCCTGCAGCACTGTGGGTCTGGCAGTGGGCTATGCCGATGGCGAGGTCTCCCCGGCCGGTCTGAGAGATGTGGACCAGGAGGGTACTTACGTGGCGCTGTACGGCGCTCATGGACTGAAGAAGCTCAGCTCCGCCAGCTGCCTGAGCCTCGATTGGGTGGCCACCTACGGCAACACCGAATCCGATTGGAATGGCATGGACTGGGAGCAGGATTCCCTGCAGCTCAACACCCGCCTGAACTGGAATAAGAAGGTGACCGACCGGCTCAGCATGAGCGTGTTCGGCGGGCTGGAGTATTTCGCCACCGAATCCGACACCGTGAATGGCGTGAAGACCGGCTCCATCCAGAACCTTCGCGGCGAAATCGGCATGGGTGTCCGCTATGTGGCCTGGGGCACGCCGTCACAGACCGATGGCAAGAGCGGTATCATCACGACCGGTTGCGAGAAGCTGGTGCTGAACGGCGAAATTCGCTACATGAACGACATGGTGCGCAGCAATCCGGTTATCCGCATGAATGGTCTGAGTGGAGATGCTGAGAATCCTGGTCGCCAGGGGCTGGGCGTTGAGGCTGGGGCCACCTACCGCATCGGCGAACGCTGGAGCGCCAGCGCAAACTATGGTTTCAACGCCATGGAGGATTCCAGGGAGCACCGTGTGAATGTGGGCGCCAGCTACTCCTTCTAAGAAAATTTCCTTCTGATAATTAGGTTAGAGAAACAGAAAGGTACAGCGGCACTTCCGGAAAGGGAGTGCCGCTTTTGTAGTACGTCAGACATGTGACAAATGATGAGCAGGAAGACTCGCGAGGCTTTTACTTTATACTTCCATGTTCGCACTTGGTACTTGAGCAGAGTTATTCTTTCACGACATCAAGAGCTCTGCTCACGGTGGGCAGGGCAAAGAACTGCTCATATGCCTTATCATGCAGGATAAAGGGAAAATCAGAGATATCCAGGCCATTGTGCTGAGATTCGCGCTTGAGCCTCGTGAGGTCGACCCCTCCCGTGGTGCGGCCATTGGCGCCAATCCACTCCAGTTCAACTACGTATCTGGGGAATACCTCCAGAATGGAGGCCTTGCGCTTGCTCCATGCGGTGTAGCCGTGGGTGATGAGCAGGTAGCGGGCTGTCTTGAATTCATTTTCGGGTAGCGTGTATTTGTGCTCCTGCTCGCTGTGGATGCACCAGCCGTGGCCGTCTTTGCTTTGCTTGCTGGTGTCTTTCCACACGCGTATGCGTGCCGCCTTGGCGTACAGGGCATTGTCGATGCGGGTTTTCTGCACACGTGCCGCAACGGCTTCCATTTCCGGTGAGGAGGAACAGGAAACCAGCAGGGAGGCAAGGGCGGCAGCACAAGTGCAGAACAGGAACTTCATGGGAGTATTCTATTCCTTGGCTGGGTGTTAATCAAGCTTATTTCAGCGTGTCGTCCAGTGGAAAATCATACTGGTAGCAGGTTCCCGGAGGGGAAACAAAGTAGTGCCACCATTCCTTGCTGTAATTGCGCATACCGACAGCCTCCATTGTGTCTCGCAGAAGCAGCCTGTTTGCTTGCTGGTGGGGCTTGAGCCCGGCATAGACCGTTGCAGAACTCTCATCCAGCAGGTCATGGCGCCCGCCCATGTCCAGTTCTTTTCCCGTGCGCAGGTCAAGTAGTGTGATGTCCACGGCAATTCCCCAGCAGTGTTCGGAAGTGAGTCCGATGTATTTGTTCTCGTAAATGCCGCGTTTGGTGATGTTCGGGTAGAACCGGGCGCGGGTGCGGGCGTCATCATTCTGTGACCAGTTGTAGAAATCGCGAAGAGCGCGGTGGGGACGGTAGGCATCCCACACCAGCAGACCAAGCCCCCGGGATTCGAGGAGTTTCTGGGCTCTGGCCAGAGCTGCGGCTGCATCTTTGCGCAGAATGGCGCGACGGCCCGAGGTGTAGCCGTCTATCGGTCGCCCCACGAAGTTGTCATGCCCGCAGTATTTCAAATCAACCTTGATACCGGGGGCCACGCTGTCCAGATAGCAGAGTCCGGCGGGCATTTCACCGGGATAAATCATCTGAACCTTCTGCGCACAGTGGCACAGCAGGAGCGGCAGAAGCAGAAAGCTGAGCAGATGCGTTTTCATCGTGGTGATTCAGGAGTTGGAACAAGCGTGTCTGAGAGAGGGAAATCATATCGTTTCACCTTGCCTTTTTCTTTCAGGAAGTAGTGCCACCATTCGCGCTTGTAATTACGCATGCCGGCGCGGTCCATCACATCGCGGAGGAGCATGCGGTTGGCGTGCTGTTCGGGGGTGATTCCGGTGTAGCGCGTGGCGGAACTGGGGTCGAGAAAATCGAACCCGGTACCCATATCGAGTTCCTGACCGGTGGCAAGGTCAATGATGGTGACATCGACCGCCACCCCGAGACTGTGTTCGGAAGTGCGGCGGATATACTTGCCTTCGTAGATACCGCGCTTGGTGATGTTCGGGTAGAACTGCGACTTCATCCGGTCGTCATCTGTATGCGACCAGGCGTAGAAATCCTTCATGGCCCGATGTGGACGGTAGGCATCCCATACCAGTAGCCCAAGTCCTTTCTTGTTGAGTTCTTCCTGAGCTTTCGCGATGCAGGCTGCCGTGTCGCGGCGCAGGATGGCGCGGCTGCCGGTGGTGTATCCGGCCAGCGGACGCCCCACAAAATTATCGCATCCGCAGTAACGGAGGTTGACCCGGATACCCGGCACAGCATCATCCAGATAGCAGAGTTCAGCCGGCATGTAGCGGGACCCTTCGCCATCCATCAGCTTGCAGATATCAGAACCGGGGGCAGGGAGGTCTGCCGGAATTGCCGATTTCCTCACCTGCTCTGGTCCCGGGGCGGGCGCAGGCTGCTCGGGTGTAACCTGTGAGCAGTTACACAGCATGGTCAGCAGTACTGCGGTCTGAAACAGTTTCCACATGCCCGCATTCTAGCACGCGAAAGACACTTTAACAAGCCTGACCGCGTTTTTTCTGCTTGCCTGTTGTGTCCGCTGTGTTAGAATACCGATGCTGAAACTCTTCCTGAAACCGAGATGAACAAGAAACCCTCAATCTGGAAATACGTGCTGATTCTGGCAGCCACCGGTGCTGTGGCCGCAGTCGGTGGCAAAATCTCTCAGTGCATCGTCGATTCTATGCACGAGTCATCTGTGACGCCTCCTTTGTCTCCGGCCAAGGCTGATGCGGTAGCAAAGCAGGTGCTGGACCTCAAATGCGCCGCTTGCCACTCCCAGAATGCCACATACAGCAAATTCCTCAACTTCTTCTCCTTTGGGCTCATGCGCAACCATGTGGAGGGCGCCAAACGAGCCTTCACCCTCACGCCGGATAACAGCCTGCGCTCCGGGAACGTGGATTATCTCAAGATGGATTATGTGCTTCGCACCCGCCGCATGCCCCCGGCATCATACAGCTCCGTGCATCTTGGCAGCAGGCTTACGCCGCTGGATGTATCCGCCCTGCGTCTGAAGTACAAGGAAAGCGGAGCCGCTGCCCGCACCTTCGCGCCCATTTCTCCAGTTTCCGAACCTGGTACCGACCTGGAGGCCGCCCGCATCTATCTGGGCTATCTGTTGTACCATGATGGCCGGCTTTCCACCTCGGACCAGGTATCCTGCGCATCCTGTCACGACCTCACTCGAGGCGGCACGGACAATCTGCCCAAGTCTGAGGGTGTGCCCGGGGTCGATGGCCTGCCGCAGTTGGGAGGAGTGAATGCCCCTTCCACCTTCAATGCTGCCGGTAATATCCGCCAGTTCTGGGATGGCCGCGCGGCAGACCTGAAGGAGCAGGCTGGTGGTCCCCCCCTGAATCCCGTCGAAATGGGCTATTCCTGTATTGCAGATTGGGACCGAATCACCGCCAAACTTGCACAGGACCCGCAGCTTGTGGCTCTCTTTGCCTACGTGTTCGGTGATCGCGGTATCAGCGGCGATACGATTACCACGGCCATAGCCGCCTACGAGCAGACTCTCGTCACGCCGGATTCTCCCTTTGACCGCTATCTGAAGGGCGATGATAAGGCGCTCACTGATACGCAGAAAGCCGGCATGAAGTCTTTTGTGGACCTTGGTTGCGCCACCTGCCATAGCGGCCCCACCCTCGGCGGTATCAGCTTTGAATATATCAATACACATGCTGACCTGCGCACTCTCGCCACCCCGGAGGATTATCAGGAAGGCGCATTCGGATTGCGAGACTTCACGAAGAAGGAGGAGCATAAGGATATGTTCCGCGTACCCAATCTGCGCAATGTGGCCCTCACGGCTCCCTACTTCCACACCGGCTCAGTAAACAGCCTGCAGGAAGCGGTCAGCATCATGATAAAGACTCAGAATGGAGCCACGGTGAGCGATGCCACGGTGAAGAATATCACCCGTTTCCTCGAGGCCCAGACTGGTAAACTCTACGGAAAGCCTGCCAACGCCCTTACTCCGGAGGACGTGAAACTGAATCCCCAGGTGACTCAGCCATGATTCGCTTCTCCGTGCTGGCCAGCAGCAGCCGGGGCAATGCCACCGTCATTTCCGGCGGTGGCACCCACGTGCTGGTAGACACCGGAATCTCCGCCCTGCGTATCCGCAAGGGACTGGCGGAGTGTGGGCTCAGTGATGCAGCGCTCTCTGGTATCTTCTTCACCCATGAGCACCAGGATCACGTGTGCGGGCTTGGGGTGTTCTCTAAAAAACGCCCGCTGAATCTCTACTGCAGCCGCTATCTTGCCAGGGATTTGCGAGGCATGGCGCCCAACAGTGTGTTCACTTATCTGGAACCGGGGCAGACTGTGCAGGTGGGCGCCCTGAGTGTCACCCCCTTCTGCGTGAGCCACGATGCGGTGGATCCGCTGGGCTACGTCTTTGAATGCGATGGAGCACGCCTGGGCTATGTGACGGATACCGGTATCATCATGCGCGGCATGCCGGAAATGCTTGCAGGGGTGCAGGGGCTCTACCTTGAATCCAACTACGACCCGGAGATGCTGGAGAACAGCGGCCGCACACCGGATCTCATCCGCCGCATCTCCGGCCGCTGGGGGCATCTTTCCAACGGCCAGGCCTGCGATTTCATCCGCGCTATCGGTCACCAGAACCTGCAGCACCTCGTTCTGGCTCACATCAGCCCCGAGTGCAACACTCCTGCCAAGGCCACCGCCGCCATGCGCGCCACTCTCGATGAGCTCCAGTTACCCACTCACCTCCACTGCGCCCGGATGGCTGAGCGATTGGACTGGATTAAGGTTGGTATATAAAATTTGAAATCCGCATTTGCAAATTCAGGTATTGTGGTGTAGTATAGGGCTATGCGCCGCTCCCCAATACCCGGATTAGTGCTGGCAGATGGCTGGCTGGCTCCCTTTGAACGCGAAATCAAAGGGCGTATGAGACTGTATGATGCCCAGCTGGAGCGCATCTGCCGCCGCCATGGTTCGCTGATGGATTTTGCCCATGCCTACACCCGCATGGGATTCAATCGTGATACCGCTACGGGGGAGTGGGTCTACCGGGAGTGGGCTCCGGGGGCGCGGGCTATGTACCTGATAGGCGATTTCAATTTCTGGAACCGCGAGGCTGCGCCCATGACCCGCGATGCGAATGGCGTGTGGGAGTTGCGCCTGCCGGCAGATGCACTGAAGCATGGCCAGCACGTGAAGGTTCACGTGGTGGGCGCTGATAATGAGCACCACGACCGCATGCCCGCCTGGATTCGCTACACCGAGCAGGATGCCGCCACCTTTGATTACAGCGGCATCATCTGGGAACCCGCCGAGCCCTACAAATGGAAGAATACCCGCTGGAATCCGGCCAATATCAAGACGCCGTTCATCTATGAGACACACGTGGGCATGGCGGGCGAGGAGGGGCGCATCCACAGCTATCGCGAGTTTGCGGATGAGGTGCTGCCCCGCGTGGCAAAACTGGGGTACAACGTGGTGCAGATTATGGCCATTCAGGAGCACCCGTACTACGGCTCTTTCGGCTACCATGTTTCCTCCTTCTTTGCGCCCTGCAACCGCTTCGGCACGCCGGATGATTTGAAGTACCTCATCGATGCGGCGCATGGACTCGGCATTGCCGTGCTGCTGGATGTGGTGCACTCCCATGCGGTCAAGAATATGGCCGAAGGTCTGAACAATTTTGACGGTTCCGGCGGACAGTATTTCTGCGCCGGCGAGCGCGACAGCATGCACCCGGACTGGGACAGCTGCCTTTTCGACTACGGCAAGGAGGAAGTGCTGCAATTCCTGCTCAGCAACCTGCGCTGGTGGCTGGAGGAATTCCGCTTCGATGGTTTCCGCTTCGATGGCGTGACCAGCATGCTCTATCTGCACCACGGTCACGAGCCTTTCACAGACCTGGGCTGCTATTTCAATACGCAGGTGAACCTGAGTGCTGTGACCTACCTGCAGCTGGCGGCCACGCTCGTGCAGCAGGTGCGTCCCGGCGCCTTCGCCATTGCGGAGGACATGAGCGGCATGCCGGGGCTCTGCCGCCCGGTAGACGAGGGCGGTTTCGGCTTCACCCACCGCCTGGCCATGGGCCTGCCGGATTACTGGATCAAGCTGCTCAAGGAGAGGAAAGACGAGGAATGGAGTGTGGGCGATATCTGGTACACCCTCATCAACCGCCGCTATGGCGAAGCCAATATCGCCTATGCCGAAAGCCACGACCAAGCCCTGGTGGGTGATAAGACGATTGCCTTCCGCCTGATGGACGCCGAGATGTACACCCACATGAGCTGCGATACACCCAGTCTCATCATCGACCGCGGCATGGCGCTGCACAAGATGATTCGCCTGGCCACCCTGGCCGCCGGTGGCGAGGGCTGGCTCAATTTCATGGGCAATGAATTCGGCCACCCGGAGTGGATTGACTTCCCGCGCGAAGGTAACGGCAATTCCTACCAGTACTGCCGCCGCCAGTGGAGCCTGGTGGATAACAAACTGCTGCGCTACCGTTTCCTGAATGAGTTTGACCGCGCCATGCTGGAGCTCGCCAAACGCTGCGATTTGCTTGCCGCCCGCCCGGCGCGCCCGCTGAATATGGACGAGGAGAACCAGGTGATGGCTTTCGAGCGCAGCGGACTCCTCTTCGTGTTCAACTGGAGCGGTACCCGTGCCATACCGGATTACAAGCTGCCCGCCCCCAAGGCTGGGGAATGGAAAGTGGTGCTTGATTCGGATGAAGCCCACTTCGGCGGCTTTGCCCGCCAGGACCACAGCGTGCATCATTTTACGGACAAGGCCCAGCAGCTCTCCCTCTACCTGCTGCCTCGCACCGTCATGGTGCTGGCCCCCGCTTTCCGCGGCGGCAGACCATACTGAGCCATGCTTGAAGTGATTATAGAGGCCATAGTCGAGCTCTTCGTGGCGCTTTTTGTGCGGCACTGGGCGTGGGGCATGATTGTTGTGATGCTGGTTCTGCTCATTGTCCTCTGCTGTGTGATATGAGCCGCCAGACCATTTCCCCCTGGTTTGTGAGCGTGTGCACGGCGGTGCTCGCGCTGGCCTGTCTGGGTATTACCCTGTGGCAGGGCGGGCGGATGCTGTCGGGGCTCACCACCTGGGATGAAAGCGGGCTGAAGCTGATTCTGGCGCAGCTGGGGGTGCTGTTTTTCGGTCTGTTTGCCTATGCCGCATGGAAACAGCACTGCGATGAACCTGCTGATTCCGGAGTGGGTGCTGCGCTGTTGCTTCTTTTCTTTCTGGAGCTGCCGGTGCTGCTGGGCTGGGGCGCGTGGAGTTCGTATACCGAAAGCCGGGCCTTTGTCGATTCCGGCATCGCGGTCACGGGGCGTATTGTTGACCACGATTACACCCGTTCCAGTAGTTCTCGTCGCGGTGGCCGCAGAGCCAAACTCGTCCTGATATATGAGTACCGCACCACGGAGGGACAGGTGCTCCGGGGGCGGCAGACGGATGAAACATGGTCGTTTGTGCTGTTCAGAAAACGCGGCTATATAGAGCCGGAAAACCGCCTGGGAGCAGAGATACCCGTGCTATATATGCCGGATGCCCCCGAGCGCAGTACTCTGAACCGCTTTGCCGAGCTTTGGAACTTGCCCATCTTTCTGGCCGGAGCCGCGGTGGTGACCGCGTGCATCTTCATCTTCTTTATCATCCGCCTCATCCGCGGCAACCGCCCGAAATACCGCCGCCGCAAACGCTGGAGAGGCCGCTGATTAGCGAGCTTATTCTGGTAATCGAAGCACGGGACTTCAGTCCCGACTGTCTCAGCAGGTTACTGTGGTGTTGAGGCGGGCGATTTCGATATCTCCCTGGTGAATGTCCTGCAGCGCCTGGTGCATGGCGGAGGAGCATTCCTTTTCACCGTGAACCAAGTAGACCTTGCTCTTTCTGCCGCCGGTGTCGCGGAAATAGTTGAGCAGTTCGTTGTGGTCGGCGTGGCCGGTTATGCCGCTTATTCGGCGTGGCTCCATGCTGAGCTGAAAAAGAACGGAGTGGCAGCCGAGGCGGTGGTATACCAGTTCGAATATTCCTCTGACTGGGCGGATGATTTTCCCACTGAGGAGTGCTATGTCTGCTATCGCTTTACAGCAGCAGATGGCAGAGTATACAAGGGGAAGACCCAATTTACCGTTGGGGAGAAACAGGTTGATATCCCCGGCAAAATCCGGGTAGGAGGTCCTCATCCAGCCAGACTGTCGTATAAAAAGGGCAGCCGTATTCCGGTGTTGTACCAGGCAGATAACCCGGACTGCCACATCGTGAATACCATGGAGCAGGAGTGGGGCTCCCGCGCGGTGCTGGTGTTGGTGTCGCTTGCGGCGTTCGCTCTGTCCGGTTATGTCACGCGGTATGCTCTGGGGTATCATGAGAAGAAACATAGGGAAAAAGGATGTTAGACTTCATTTTTGAAATGCTGGGCGAAATGCTCTCAATGGTTCTCGGCAAGCTTGGCGTCTGGGGATGGGTGGTTCTGGTGCTGATTGTCGCGCTTATCATTTGTGTGTGCCTTTACCTGCATTGACGTATGGTGCCGCCTTTTATCATCTGTGTGTTCATGGGGGCTCTCGCTCTTGCCTGCGTGGTGTCAGTCTGTTCTACATCTTGCGCCCGGCGGGTAGCAAGCGCAGGCGCAAACTGCGTTACCGCTCATGCCTGACCAGGCGTAACACATCGCGATTCTGATAAAATCCTACATAAAAGCGGGATTATTAGCATTGACATATTGCTATCACTTTGTTAGCATGAGCGTATGAGGTTACGTTCTCTTTTCTATACGTTCTGGCTGCTGCTTTCCGGTTTTTGCCTGATGGGCCTTCCTGTTCATGCCGATGAAGATGCAGCGGAAGAGCAGGTGGAGTCCGATGAGGATAAGCCGCGCAAGAAAGGCAAGAAGAAGGAAAAAAAGAAGAGCAAGGCAACCAAGCCCGAAGCGGCTGAGAAAGTGGATACCAAGCCGGCAGTGCTGGCGGCGTTGGAGAAATTCAAGGTTCACAATGCCAAGGTGAACCCCAGGGCTGAGATTTATATTTACCTGTATTCTGCCAGCTGGTGTGGTTTTTGCCGTGAGTGTATGCCCGTGGCGGTGGAGCAGTATAAGAAGATGAAATCCAGCCGCAAGGCAGAGATTATCCTCATCGGCGGTGATAAGTCGGAAAAAGAGGCTGTCAAGTACCTGAAATCATACAAGATGAAGGCTCCCGGCATCATGTTCGAGGATTTGAAAGCCACCAACTTCCAGGGACTTCCGGCTTGCGGTATGCCCGGTTTCCCTGCTGTCACTGTGGTGACGAAGGATGGTGAAATGCTGGCAAATGCCGTTGGCGCTGGTCAGGTCAAGGAGGTGCTCGCCAATTGGAAACAATACGCAGGTGTCAAGTAAAACAGACCCATACAAAGTGAGTTAATATAGAACTCCTATAAGCTTCTTGATTCCATGGAGGTGCTGGTAGGAAAGAAGAAGCGAAGCCGGGCAGTGCGTTGCCTGTACTGGGCCTTTGTTTCGGTGGTCGGGGTGCTGGGTGTGCTGCTGCTGGCGGCGGTGGGGTTCTGGAATTGGGTGAATGAGTGGCAGAAAGTAGAGCCGCCGGCATTTCACCCGAGCTGGACGGAGAGCCAGCAGGCGGATTTGAGGGAACTCGACCAATTCTACACTTCCAATCCGATGTGCGCCGCGATACTCTACATGCTGCAATCCGACCGGCAGGAAGCGGTGGAGAAATGGAAGAAGAATCGTCTGACGGCCCCCTTTGCGGCGATGATAAACCGCAGAAACGTATTCAAGCCGCTGCGTGAAGCCCTGCATGAAACGATGGCTACCGGCAAGGGGGATATCTGCACGCCGGATGGCATGCCCGTGGCGGCTTATGCGCTCCGCCTCCACAAACTCGACTTGCTCCGCGAGATGGTGAAGCGCGGGTGCCATCCCGGCAAAACGTACATTCCCTGGTATGCTCCGTGTTTTTCTGACGAGCCCATGAAGTCAAACCTGCTGGTGGATGCCCTTGTTTCCCACGACTTGCTGTTGGAACATTACTTGCAGGCGGAAGAACATATTGCCCTGCTGGAGTTTCTCTGCGAGCATGGTGCCCAGGTGCCGCAGGTGCCGGATGCGCGATTGGCCCGCATCAATGCCTCTCTCTGCCTGATAGCGAAACAGAGCGACAAGGGCGCCGTCCTGGCCTGGCTGCTGCGCAAGGGCTTACCGATGTCTGATGCCGATAAACAGGATACTGTCGGTTTCCTCTTGCACAAGGACCGCGGTCGCGATATATGCGAAGCCCTGCAGGCAGAAGGTCTGCTGCCCCCGGTGGGGAAATAGGGTTTGAAAAAGAGTCCTCGATAAATTGACTTTGGCGTTGTCGGAGCACGGGACTTTAGTCCCGAAATCACGGTGCATATAACCGGGACTGAAGACCCGTGCTTCGAAAAGTTTCCCGACAAAGAGCCCTTTAGGCTTGTATTTCAGGGCAAATTATGGCAGTATAGGTCAACGGCGCGCGTGGGTGCCGGTAAAGAGAGACGAAATCGCAACCCCTCAGAGGAGCCATGATTCGCATATACACGCAGACGGAGAATGGGATTTCCCGCACGGTGGGCCTGGAAGAGCAGGAGAACCGCCGCGGGGATGTGTTCTGGATTGATCTCCTGACGCCGAATGCAGATGAACTAAGGTATGCGGAATCGCTCTGCAGCATTGAGATGCCCACGAAGGATGAGATGCGCGAAATTGAGGCTACCTCGCGTCTGTATTGCGAGGACGGCGGCCGTTTCATGACCACCACGGTGCTTTCCCGCGTGGAAACGGATGAGCCCATCATCTCGGAAATCACCTTCATTCTGAAGAGCAAGCTGCTCATCACCATCCGCCACACGGATTCGTACTCCTTCCGCATGTTCTCGCAGCAGCTGCTGCGCATGAGCCAGACGAACCGCGACCTGGTGTTCATCGGACTTCTGGAAACGCTGGTTGACCGTCAGGCCGACGTGCTGGAACGCTTCGGGGCCGACCTTGATATGCTTTCCAAAAAAGTATTCGGCACGCACCACACCCGCCGCAAGCAGAAGAAGGAAGACCCGGATACCGATGACCTGCGCGACGCTCTGGAAGAGCTGGGGCGGGTGGGTGACCTCATCACCCGCCAGCGCGATGCCCTGGTGAACCTCCTGCGTCTCATCACCTACGCCGGTAACGAAGAAAGCTGCGTGAGCGATGATAACCTGTACATGCCGCTGCGCTCCGTCTCCCGAGACGTGAACTCCCTTTCCGAATATGCGGCCTTCCTTTCCAACAAGATTAACTTCATGCTCGATGCCGTGCTCGGGCTCATCAACATCGAGCAGAACGATATCTTCAAGGTGTTCACCATCATGAGCGTGGTCTTCCTGCCGCCTACACTGATTGCCAGCATCTTCGGCATGAACTTCAAGTTCATTCCCTTCCTGCAGACGGACTGGGGCGTGTGGGCATCGCTGGTGCTCATGGTGCTTTCCGGTGCGTTGCCCCTCATCATCTTCAAAATCAAACGCTACATCTGACCATGATTCCCATTCGCAAGGTTGTTACCCCCGACCAGGAGATTTACAAGGCCGATATCCTTATCGAAGCCTTGCCGTACCTGCAGGCATACCGTGACCAGACCGTCCTCATCAAGTTCGGTGGTTCCGCCATGGATAATCCCGACCTGGTGAAGTCGCTCATGCGCGATATCGTGGTGATGGAGACCATGGGTCTGAACCCGGTGGTGGTACATGGCGGCGGCAAGGCTATCTCCAAGGCCATGGCTGATGCCGGGCTGGAAGCCCGTTTCGTGAACGGCTTGCGCGTAACCACGCCCGAGGCTATTGACATTGTGGAGCGCACGCTCAGCGGCACCATCAACCCCGGTCTGGTGGAAATGATGCGCGCCCACGGTGGCAAGGCCGTGGGCATCCCCGGCACCAATGTGTTTGTGGGTGAGAAAATCATGGAGAAAGACGCCGAGGGCAACCCGGTGGATATCGGTATGGTGGGCAACGTCATCGGGTGCCAGCTCTCCCGCGTGAAAGAGGCGCTTTCCCTCCAGCTCACCCCGGTGATTTCTCCGCTGGCCCGTGAGCTGGGCACCAACCACTCCCTGAATGTGAATGCCGACTTGGCCGCCGCTGCGCTGGCCCGCGAACTGAAGCCGGTGAAGCTGGTGTACATTTCCGATGTTCCCGGCCTGATGAACGACCCGGGCAATCCGGGCACTATCATCCAGAGTATCAACCGCAAGGAGGCTTTCGAGCTCATCGAGAAGGGGGTTATCTCCGGTGGCATGATTCCCAAGGTGAAGAGTGCTGTGGATGCGCTGAACGCCGGTGTTCGCAAGGTACACTTCATTGATGGACGCCTGCGCCACACGCTGCTTCTGGAAATCTTCACCCCCGAGGGTATCGGCACCGAGATTGTCCGAGAACAACGCTGAATAATCACCACCGTGAAGACTCCCGCTTCCATCGGCATACTGGCTCCCACTCGCTCGGCTCCCTGTCTGCTGGCTCTGCAGCAGCTTATGGATGCATGCGCGGGCGCAGGCCTGAATGCCTATGAAATGGGCAAGAACACGGTAAATGACCCGGTGCTCGGCCACCCCGAGCTGATTCTCTGCCTGGGGGGCGATGGTACTATGCTTTCCGTTGCTCTTTCCGCCAGCAGCACCGGCACCATCATCGGCGGTATCAACATGGGCCACCTCGGCTTCCTGAGCGCCTGCGGGCGTGATGAAATCGAACTGCTTGTGACGGCTCTGGCCGAGGGAACCTATGAGGTGGACGAACGAGCGATGCTTGAAGTGCGGAAGTTTGATGCTGCCGGAGAGGAAGCAAACCGCCGCTTCTACGCGCTCAATGAACTTTCGCTCACGCGTGCCCAGACCGGCAAAATGATTGACGTGGACGTGGAACTGGACGGTCGCCTGTTGAATCGCTATCACGCAGATGGTATCCTGGTGGCTACCCCCACGGGCTCCACGGCCTATTCATTATCAGCTGGGGGGCCGCTCATGTGGCCGACCTCCGGTGTGACCTGCCTTACTCCGATTTGCCCGCACAGCCTGACCAGCCGCCCGATTGTTCTGCCGGATGCGATGGAAATCACCCTGCGTCCGCGTGAACGCCGCGGCCGCGCTGAAGAATCGCTTATTTTCTCGCTGGACGGCCGGAACACATACCCGATAGCACTTAATGAGACCTTGCGTGTCAGCAAAGCGCCGAACCCGCTGCGCCTTCTGAATCTGCCCGGCAGTGACTACGCCGCCCGTCTGCGCGCCAAATTGCGCTGGTAAAAAACCAGCACCCGAGTCCCGAAGTTTGAGTGCAGAGCCGGTAAATGGCTTTGGCGGGATGTTTGCGAGCGTCTGTTATTTCCCTGGTGGTCGTCAGTACATGGCGCATGCGTTCCTGCCACCCCGCCGAGTGTCAGGCTCTGAGTGACTCGTGTGAAAAATCAGCTTCTTCCTGCGCTTTTTTCTCGCCACGTGTGCAGGTGTGGTGTAGAATGTGTACTGGTCGAATCAACCAGTATGAAAACGTTTCCCTGTATCGTATTATCGGGTACGCTCTGCTTCATGGCTCAGGCTGCTCAATCGGACTTTTCTCATTTGACGCACCACTGGAACTTTGATGAAGGTCGCGATTGGCACAATATGTCGTTCCCGTACACGCATGCGCCGACTGTCGCTATTGACAGCGTGAGCGGCATGCCGATGACGATAGAGCATCCTGAGTCCTCATGGGCCTCTGGGCGTCAGTTTTCCGGTCTGCGTCTTTCCCCCGGCGGCATGCTGGTCGATAAACCGCTGTCTGAACTCTGTGATTCATGCACTCTTTCCTACTGGCTGCGCGTGCCGAAGGCAGATGCCGGCAATGTCTCCATCATAGGGGACCAAAATGGTATGATATGGGGTAATATCCGGAAAGATGGTCGCGTGGCTCTGGTGCTCAGGGGAAAGGAACTCTTGCATTCTGCGAAGGACGTGGCCGATGACAGCTGGCACCATATAGCATTCACGCGTGATGCGAGCAGCGGTCAGCTTGCCCTGTACATAGACGGGAAGCGAGAATCTCAGATTGTGGGACCCAGGGGTAAGATATTCGGCCATTACCGCAATATCGGTTTGCTTCCGAAGTCGCATCAGGCCAGCACGGTGTTTGACCAGTTGCATGTATTCTCGAGACCGGTGAATGAAGCCACCATTGCCGCACTCTTCGAAAATCATGCTCCCAAGCTTTACGACCAGGAACATCTGGTTGATTCGAGGAAACCAACCCGGACAGGTAGCATGGTGCATCTTTATGCTTATGATATGGAGAGCGACCCGATGAGGGTGGTGAGCTATGGCCAGCCAGCCAAGGGCAAGGCTGTTTCTCATGGGGATGGCACTTTCTCATACACGCCCGGTCCTTTCTTTGATGGCTATGATGCATTCCCGGTGACGGTGACGGATGGACGCGGCGGCTATAGTACGGCTACACTCTCTGTGTACGATGACCGTACGATGCCCCGACCCGCAGCGGAGGACTATACATACGCGGGCGAGTTACCAGCAGTTCCTGCCGGAGTGGGACGCCAGCAGCCATTCCGAGCGCCCATGGCAGTGCATTGGCAGGGGCGCACCTCTTTGCTGGTGCATGCCAATGACAGGCTCTGGTTCTACCGAAACGAATCCCGGCCTGGTCATTTGCAGTTTGCTGCACCGGTGGAGGTGAAACAACACGATGGCAATACCCTGGAGCTGGATGGTGCTGCCATATACGGCAAACACATATTGTTGCGCTGGCACAATGGAAAGGTTCTGACCGGCTCTGTCGAAGGTGGCAGTGTCCCTTCCATCCGCATCGGGAATCCGGTAAAGGATTTCAGCCTGCCGAACCGCTATTTTGTCTATCTCGATTACAATCAGGATGGCAGACCCGACCTCATTTCTGGAGATCGCGGCGGTCTGCTGGTTTATCTGAACAAGGGAACATCCCATGCACCTGCATTCGACGAACCTCAGACAGTCTGGAGTGGCGTCTACAATGCCGCTCCCGGTCTGGGGGATGTCAACAGCGACGGCAAGCTGGATCTGCTGCACGGTATCAACTGGGGCACTATGAGCTACTGGCTTACGAATCCCGCCGGTGAAACCATTATCAGCGGCAGCGAACACAAGTCTCTGCGCCTGCATGAAGCACCCGCAGATAATTACATGCGCCGCCTCGATGGATCCCACCTGGTGATAGCGGATTTCGATTCAGATGGCACACCCGACCTCATCATGGGCGGCAATCAGGGGGGCTCCCTGGGTATGGCCGCCGGTGTTTCGGAGGATTCAGCCCGCAATAATCTCTCTCTCATCGAAAAAGAAATTTACAGAGGCCATGAGA
The DNA here is from genome assembly GCA_017504805.1 of Akkermansia sp. GTDB lineage: Bacteria > Verrucomicrobiota > Verrucomicrobiia > Verrucomicrobiales > Akkermansiaceae > Akkermansia. The sequence goes on from JAFVQN010000093.1 coordinate 38,509, forward strand.
AAGAGGTGGGCAAGGTGCTGGAAGCCAACAACCAGGCAGGCTTGAAACGCTACCGCTCGTTGATGCTCGGTTGGATTAAGTGGGCTGTCAGCCGTCGCACTCCTGCCGACCGCAAAGAAGCGTATGAGATGCTGAAGGCACATGTGAACCGCTTTCCTTTCCTGCAGCGTCAGCATCTGCGTGATGCCTGGGTGAAGAAAAAGGACGGCAAGGTGCTTTCTTACGGCCCGATGCACCATGTGCCAGGTATCTTTGCCATGAACTGGGTGGTACTCGACCAGCTCATGCCTGATTCTGCGGCGCAGCGCGAAGACGTGGCAGATGCTCTCGGCTTGACCGGACTTGACCGGGAATTGTACCTGTCCAACGGTATCCCGCTGGCTGATAATAACAAGTGTACACCCGGGCAGCTCCGCTCCATCGGTGATCTCACCCGCATGCATCCCCGTATTCTGTTCCCTGATGACCACATTTCAGTGGATCGCAATTTCGGTGATGAACGTGATGCTATGTGCTATATCTTCCAATCCAACAAGAATACATTTGGTTTTGATGTGGGCAACACCATTCACGAAATGGATGGCGACATGGTGCGCGCTGCGGAAACCTGTCTGGGTGGGCGAGGCTCGGTGGGTGGAGACTATTTCACCTTTGTGCTCGCTCATGAAGTCTGCCATTCGCTCGATGCTTATGTGCGCAGCCGGAGCAACCAGGATCTGAACCGCCGCTGGGGTGATATGATTGTATACGCTGCCACCAACGCCGGAACCAATGATATCATCGGGGTGAACGAAAAAGGCTGGTGGGATTTCAAGCTCACGCAGAAGAAGTTCCAGGAGCGAGGCCTCTGGGATGGTAAGACAAAATGGGATGACACCTGGAAGGCCTACTGGAAGAATTGCTCCTATCGCGGCAAGACGTTCATGCGCGGTGATATCGATTGGTTTCTCGGTGCAACTCAGGAAACTCTGGCTACTCAGGCCAACCACCACTGGGCTCGTTCTGAGTCGCGTCTCATCGGTGCCATTCTGCGCTACAAGCTTGGCTACAAGGCTAATATCAATGAAGTAGTGCATTACCTCGATATCCTCTCTGCCGGTTTGAACAAGCTGCACATGTACCATCCGGTCGGCCTGACCCGCCCGAATCGAGTGGATTTCCGCTCTGAAGCCGCCTGGCTGGTTCGTAATGATAAGGGCTACATCACTGATGTAATCATCGGCCCGCGTCGCTACAGCTTCCAGGTGGATGACATGGGCCGCACGGTGGATATTCTGTCGCATCCCTTTGAAAAGGAAATCAGCGAAGTTGCCCGCACCATTCAGGAACGAAAGTAAAAGAATACCGCAAGTTTTCTGCAACGGCGACTTCCGGCAAGCGTTCAGTTTGTCGGGAGTCAGTGTTTGCGGCGAGGCAGGAGCAGCATGATGAGCTGCAGAATCCAGCCATAAGGCGGGATGAAGAGCATGAGGGCCAGTATCAGCAACTTCGGACAGGTGGCAAAGCCAATGTCGTTCAGGCGTCGCCAGATGGCGCCCAGATAGAAGGAAATGAGCAGCAGGTGTACCAGTGCAGATCCTGCGATACTCCCGGCTATGCCGGCATTCCCCACATCTGTGCCGAGAATCAGGTAGCTTATGCCGCCTCCGGCAATGGGGAACCAGACTTTCGGCAGCAGGTAGACCCAGAGCCAGTAGATGAGGAAATCGTGGCGGCTGAGGCTGCCGTGGAAATTGTATATTCTGGCAAGGGGATTTTTCATTTATACGATGAGCATGCAGTCGCCATAGGAGAAGAAGCGGTAGCGCTGCTCCACAGCCTGGCGGTAGGCTTCCATGATGAGCTCTTTGCCGGCAAAGGCGCACACCAGCATGATGAGGGTGCTCTGCGGCAGGTGGAAGTTGGTGAGCAAGGCTCCGGTGGTCTTGAACTCGTAGCCGGGGTAGATGAAGATATCCGTATCGCCACTGGTGGCGGGCAGGGGGCTGCCGTGGCGCGTGGCCAGGGTTTCCAGCACGCGCACACTGGTGGTCCCCACGGCTACCACACGCCTGGCCTTGGCGATGGCATCTGCCGTTTCCTGCGGCATCACGAAGCTCTCGCGGTGCATGTGGTGGTCGGCCACGTTCTCCACCTTCACCGGGCGGAAGGTACCCACGCCCACGTGCAGGGTCACGAAGCTGTGCGGCAGCTTAGCGAGAATCTCCGGGGTGAAATGAAGCCCTGCCGTGGGGGCGGCAATAGCTCCCTCATGCTCGGCGTAGACGGTCTGGTAGCGTTCTTTGTCCGCGGGCTCGCTTTCGCGGTTCATGTAGTGCGGCAGCGCCAGGCGGCCGTATACCTCGGGGTCCACGAACATATCCCAGCGGATGTAGCGGTAGCCCTCGTCATCGATGCTTTCGACGGTGCCTGTGGCATCGCCCACCTGCACGGTGCGGCCCACTTTCATCTTCTTGCCGGGACGCACCAGGCATTTCCAGACCAGCTCCTGGGCCAGCCCGGCGCGCACGAGTTCGATACCACCATCGTTGCTGAAGTAGCGGGCGGGTACCACCTTGGTGTTGTTGAGCACGAAGTGGTCACCGGGCTGCACGTATTCCAGAATGTCGTGGAAATGGCGGTGCTCGATGAGCCCGGTATCGCGGTGCACGACCAGCATGCGGCTCGCGGCGCGATCCGGCAGCGGGCGGTCGGCAATCAGCTCTTCAGGCAGGTGGTAATCGAAATCGATGGTACGCATGGGCGGCCTGGCAGGAATCAGCAGGGGAAGATTTCGATGCGGCGCAGCACTTCATCGCGGCCGAGGGTCTGCATGACCACATCGATGCCGGGGCCGGCGTGGCAGCCGGTCAGAGCCATGCGCAGCGGGAACATCATGGCGCCCACCTTCACACCATTGGCCTTGGCCAGCGGCTTCACAATCTGGAAGGCAGCCTCGCCGCTCCATTCCCCGATACCCTTCGCAGCCTCCACAAAGAGGTTCAGCATCTCGCGGGCGTTCTCCTGCAGCTTGGCCATGGATTCTGCCTCGTATTCGAGCGTCTGCACCCACTTCACCCAGGCGGGCGTTTCGCTGAGCAGCTGCACCTTGGTCTGCACGGCGGGCAGCAGCTCGCGCAGCTGGGTGGTGTCCTCCAGCCCTGCCTTGGTGCAGAAGGGCATGGCGAGCTCCACGAACTTTCCGGGTTCCAGTCGCATGATGTGCTGCTGGTTCATCCACTTGCACTTGGTGATATCGAACTTGGCGGCGGCGCGGTTCACATTCTCCAGGGAGAAAAGGTTGATGAGCTCCTCCTTGGTGAATACCTCGTCGTCGCTCTTGGGACTCCAGCCAAGCAGGGCAATGAAGTTCACCACGGCATCCGGCAGGAAACCTTCCTCCGGGTAATTGCCGAGCTGGGCGCCTACGTCGCGCTTGCTCATCTTGGAACCGTCCGGGTTCTGGATGAGCGGGATGTGGGCGTACACGGGCGGCTCCACGCCGAAGGCGTCGAAGAGCTGCAGGTGCTTGAAAGTATTCATGATGTGGTCCTCACCGCGGATGACGTGGGTAATCTTCATCTCGATATCGTCCACCACGTTCACCAGGTGGAAGATGTAGGAACCATCCGTGCGCTTCACCACCATGTCCGGGGTGTTGTCCACGTTGTTATAGTCCACGGAAATATCGCCGCAGACCATATCGTGCAGGGTCATCACGCCCTCGCGCTTGAAGCGGAAGCGCCACACCGTGCCTTCGCTGGTGCCGGGGATTTCATCGCCGTTCTTGTCGCGCTTGTTGGGGGCGGGGCATTCGTACACGCGGCCCATCTCCACGAGCTTCTGGAAATAGCGGTCGTAGATATCCTTGCGCTGGCTCTGGAAGTAGGGAGCGTAGTCACCTCCCTTGCCTTCGCCTTCGTCCCAGTCGAGTCCCAGCCAGCTCATGCCGGTGAAGATAGCCTTCATGGCGTCTTCCACGTGGCGTTCCTGGTCGGTGTCTTCGATGCGGAGCACAAAGGTACCCCCCATCTTGCGGGTAAAAAGATAGTTGAACAGAGCGGTACGGGCACCCCCGATGTGCAGATAGCCGGTGGGTGAAGGGGCAAAGCGTGTGCGTACGTGCGTTGACATGCGCGCCTTATACACCGAATCGCCCGAATTTTCAAGCCCAATCGACCACAATGACGACAATATGGTGGATTTATTGCACCCGGAATCGCAGGTAACACCAGAGCATCAGGCAGACAATGGCGCCGGAAAGAAGGTTGAATGAACCGATCCCTCCATCGAGAAACAACACGGTAGTTCCGATGAGCAGGGTGGAAAGCAGGCTGCGGATGCGGTGGTGTATAGGATGTTTCTTCCATATCCGCCAGAAGGCCCGGCGGCTCAACACTGCGGTCCAGAGCGACATGAGCGCGGCGGCAAAGCAGAAAAGCCCACCGAAGATGATGCGTTCCTCTCCATAGAAAAGCTGGTTTGCGGCCATGGCCGTCTGGGTAAATGAGGAGAGAGAGAATTCCAGACAGAAGCAGGCATAGCCAGCCAGGCAGAGCCAGCGGGGGCAGCCGTCCTCCAGCAGTAGCAGTGATTCCCGCACCCCCTGGCGGTTGAAGATATAGGCCGGCAGCAGGCAGAAAAAGGCAATAGCGAAAACCGGAATGGTAACAGCTGTGAACAGGATGAGCAACATATCTCAGGCTAAATAAATGATGGCAGGCAGCAGCACCAGCAGACTCATGGGCAGAAGGATGGTCGCATAGCTTTCGTGCCCGCAGATTCCATGCCAGCCCATGCTGAGCGGGTACCAGAGCGCAATCCCCGCCAGCAGCACAAGAAGGGAGGATTTCTTTCTGACCGCCGCCAGCAGAAGAATGGCGAACAGGGCAGCGCACCACGGGTACAATTGATTCAGCATGGTAATACCCTCTCCATCGCAGGATTCACAGGGGGCCGCCGATTGAAGCCATGTGACGGTAATGGCGGCAATGATTAGCATGCTGACGAGGAATTTACGCATAAACTTACAGACTTTCCGGCGTTTATTTCCTGCGTCGGCTGGTACTGAGCAAAAGCAACGCGACGGCTGATAAAACAAAGGGCGATGGCTCCGGAATGTGCTGCAGATTCCAGGAGTTGCTCTCTGCTATATCGAGCCCGAAGGCCTCATGGATGTATACATCGCCATAGTCCGGGTTGGTGGAATAATCTTTCAGGTACACGGAATCGTCCCCCTCCTTGTAATATGTTTCCACGTTTCGGAGAGTGGTGGCGTAATCGTCCGAATCTGTTATCCAGATAGAGGTGAGTTTCTGTTTGCCTTCGTCATCTGTGGTGTACTCGACGCCCCAGAGGGTGATGGCGTGAGCGAGCTTATCATTCGTATCGACCAGGGCGAGATTGGCCGGTGGAGCCCCCGCAATGCAGTCGATGAGAGCAGTCGTGAAATCATAGGTATCAACGTAGGAATAGATACCCCAGAATAAATTGATAAGATGGAGTTGCCTGCTGTTGGCGTGTTCCTGGCCGTTGAATGTTGTGGGGATATTTTCCCAATAATAGCCGGAGAACGAATTCAGGTCTGTAGCAATGGCCACAGCTTCCCCTTTTTCATAGGGAAATACGGCGCGGTTGTCTGCTAGTGTCAAAGGGTCTGTATCATCGTCATTGAGCAGAGTCATGCCGGCATAATCGCCACCCAGCCACCATTGTACAGCGGAGATGAAGGAACCACCGGTGTTGGCTGAGGCCGTCTTGAAGCGCTGCCAGATATCCTCTCCGGTCGGGATGCCCGCTGAGGTGATATACAGACTTTGCCAGTAATCCAGAATGTTGCTGGTGGAGGCAGCCCAGCAGAGATTGTCGTCGTTATCTTCCTGCTCTGTCTTCTCGTAGTCAATCCACCCGGTGGTCTGGGTGACTCCGTCTACCCACAGCTGAGAGCCGGCAGAGAAGTGAGAGGCCAGAATGATGGACAGCGCGAGATGAAACAAGATTTTCATTTGCCTTCATCCGGGGATGGGTGGAAAAGTATGTCTTTGCAGTTCTCTTTCAGAATACATGGACTGCCGTCATGAATGGCGGGGTAGATGTCATTCCATTCAATCCTGTTGTCAGAAAATTTCACGTTCTCCGCCGAGGTCGCAGAGAGCAGGGGTACGCGGTGGGTGATGAAATCATTGTCTACGATGCGTACGTTGGTGTGGTAGCATTCTTTCTGCTTGCCGGGCTGGCGTACTTCCGGACAGATGGCGATGAGGGCGTCAGTGAACTGGTAGAGCCCGGTCAGCCCGTGGCGGAAGGTGTTGCCAGAGATGAGCACGTCCCTGCAGGCGCCGCTTTCGTACCAGCCCTGGGCATCACCAGCCAGCAGGATGGCCGAGCCGTGCGTGTGGTCGAAGTGGTTGCCGATTACCCGCACCGGTTGCGGCGTGGTGAACAGGGCGCCGCGGGCGCGGTTGTGGCGGATGATGTTGTGGCTGAAATCCACACTGGGGTGCCAGTCGGCATTTTCAATCGCATCGCCCACCCCTATGCCGGAGGGCAGGGCCTTGGTGAGTGTTACGCGGATGTGCCGCGGGTCGATGACCTCAACGGCTTCCACCGGTATCTGCTCTCTGTCCATTTCCAGGGTCGGGCCGTGGATGAAACTCAGATTTTCGCCGGGCTCCATTACCTCGAAGCCGTATGCCTGGCCGTGCATGTAGCGGGCGATGAAGGTGCGGGGTGTCTCCACCTTGGTGATGCCGAGGCAGGTGGCGTGCACGTTGATGGCATCGTCCATCATGGCCTCGTAGGTAGCCCCCTGTACGCTGATATGTCCGCGGCAGTTGGAGAAGTGGGTGGCATCGGCCGCTGTGGTGTGCATGCGCCCTGCGGCACGCAGACAACCGCCGCCGCGGATGGTGATATCCTCACTGCGCTGGGCAATGAGCGCCATGCCCTGGCTGTCGTGGAAGACTACGTTGTTCAGCGTGGTATCCTTGGCGCGGTATAGCAGCATGCCGGGATGCGGGCGGAAGTAGCTGCGCAACACCAGTGTCTGTCCGGGCGAAAGCCCTTTGGCCGCAGCGTCCTCTGCGAACCTCACCTGATTGCCGGCGAGTTTTTCAGCCTTGGCATACCAGGCCATGTCGCCACTGCGGCCGGTGGGTACCATGCGACCATCCTGTTCGAAGGCGAGCATGCAGTGAATGCTGTCCTTGCGGCCATTATTGGTAAGGAAAAATTTGCCGTTTTCCACAGTATAGCGACTGGCCGGGCTCATCTCAAGCGTGGTGTACCCATCCTTCATTTCGATGATGCGACCTTCGGCAGAAAAAGGCTCGGCAAAGTCGATGCTGATGTCATTCACGGTGATATGCTCGCTATCCATCAGAACGCAGGGGAGCATCATGCCGTGGAAGATGAACTTTGCCCCATTCCCGCAGATTTCCACATTCTTCAGGCCCACCAGCGGCAGGGCTACCGGATGCGCCGTCTGCTGGTCGTGGTTGGAGATATAGAGCTGCATGGGCAGGGCACTGCTGCGGTGGAAATGGTATTCACCGGGGGCAAAGTTGATGCGGCGCGCGCCTTTGGCTCGTGCATCATTAATCAGCAGCCGCACCGCAGCGCCGCAGTCCTTGCCTCCCGGCTGTATCCCGTAGTCGGCTGCATTCAATTCAACGGCCATGACCTGCATAACGGACAACGCCATAGTGGAAACTATGGCGCTTGTCATACTATAGGGGGATATACCTGAATACCTCATCACACGCAGGTGGCTCCTTGATCTAAGAGAGTCTGAATCGTCAGACCGCTCAGGTAGTCCTCAATGACTTTGTGCAGCCCTTCCCACACCGGGATGGTGAGGCAGCTCTGGCGGATGGGACATTCATTCTCATCCATCGCAAGACAATGAACAGGAGCCAGTCCTCCCTCTGCTGTGCTGAGAATTTCGTACAGCGGGTACTGGTCCGGCCTGCGGGTCAGTCTGTAACCGCCGGCTTTGCCTCGCAGACTCTGCACGAGATTGTCGCGCAGCAGCAGAGCCATGATGCTTTCCATGTACTTGGGTGTAATGTTCTGGCGTTCGGAAATTTCACGCAGAGCCACAGGGCCCTGGTCATTGTGTTGAGCCAGATCCAGCATAATGCGAAGGGCATAGCGGCCCTTTGTAGAGATTCTCATCATAGGCGTGCCTGCATTCTATAGTAACAGCACGCCTGGTGTCAAGTTAAAAGATACTTTTATTGTAGGAAAAGTGTGATTTTACACGAGCGCTTCCGAAACCCGGGCGATGGCTTCGCGCAGAGAGGAATCCACTTTGAGTTTTTCTTCAATGGTGCGCATGGCATGCAGCACGGTGCCGTGATCCCTGCCGCCGAAAGCAGCCCCAATGTCCTGGAGGGAGCAGGAGGTGTGCTTGCGGGCCAGGAACATGGCAACCTGTCGCGGATGTGCAATGGTGGCCGTACGTCGGCGGCCATTGATATCCGCAAGGCGCAGGCCGAATTCATCCGCGACACGCTGCTGGATATCCGCAATGGAGAGTCCGGGAGTGGCAGCACGCTGTGTCATGAGGTCTGCCAGTTTTTCGCGCAGGAACTCAATGGAGGGACAGCCGTTGTTCATCGACGCAAAGGCGCTGGTGCGGATAAGACCTCCTTCCAGTGCGCGCACAGACTGAGTGATGTGGCGGGCCAGGAACTGCACAACTTCATCCGACAGCAGATTCTGCTTCCAGGTGCGCATCTTTTGCCGCAGAATGGCCACGCGCATCTCATAACAGGGAACAGTCAGTTCTACTGTCATGCCTTGCGAAAAACGAGTTTTCAAGCGGTCATCCATGCTCGTAATCTGCGAGGCCGGGCAGTCGGCAGACAGTACAATCTGCTTGCCGCTTTCAAATAGAGCATTGAATGTGTGGAAGAATTCTTCCTGAGTCTTGTCGGCCCGCGCCATGAACTGCACGTCGTCGATGAGCAGAACGTCCACCTTGCGGTATTTCCGGCGGAAGACTTCGAGGGCATCGCCTCTCTTGCGGATGGCTTCTATATATGAATTTGTGAACTGCTCGCTCGTTACGTAGAGCACATTCACGTTGTCACGTCGTGTCCGCAGAGCGTTACCGATGGCATGAAGCAGGTGTGTCTTCCCCAGGCCTGATTTGCCGTAGATGAAAAGAGGATTGAACACACGCTCGGTGGAATTAACCAGAGCCTGAGCTGCAGCGTAGGCGAAGTGGTTGCTGTTGCCCACCACGTAGTTGTCGAATGTGTAGTTCTCATTCAGGCTGCTCTGTATCTTGCTGCTGCGCGTGCTCTTTGCAGGGCGGCGGCTGGATGTGGTCGTGCCTGATTGCGGCTTTGCCGGAGCAGGGCAGGGGGCTGGCTCCTCCGATGCAGACGCCTCGATCTCCCTGGCTTCCACGAACTCCAGCTGACGCGGCGAGTTCAGAACATGCTTTGCCGAATTTTCGATATATTCGCTGTAGTTCAGTTCAAGCCAGTCCACCATGAGCCCCTGCGGGTATTCAATGACAAGCTTGCTGCCGGTGTCTTCCATCAGACTCAGTCCGGTCGTAAATTCGATGGGATATCCGTCCGCCTGACACCGAGTGCGCAGATCCTCCATGATCTGTGCCCACTGTGTCTCTCTCTCCTGTTTCAGTTCGTCCATCGGTTGTTTGTGTCGTAGTAAGTTTTCTGTTGTTTTTTCTCCCCCCGCCGGAGGAGTGCGGGGTGCAATATGCCACGACTGCCCGTTCAGAAAAAGATTTTTTTGCATACCCGGTCTTCCGTTCCACTCCGGATGCTGTGTTCCATGGGAGTTCCACAGTAAAAATTTTTTTTTGTAATCACCATGGTGATTTGTTAACTTTTCTTGATATTTTTGTGAGCTGGTGTCCTGAGGTAGCAGATGTTCGTAGAACGCAGGTGTCTAAAACATGTAACTAACACAGTGTTAAGCAAGTGAAGCATTTTTAATCATTAAGATAACAGTAAAATTGAGCCATTCAAGGAGGCTCATTAGGAGCTATAAGCAAGGATTTTAGGCTGAAAAATGCTGCCAGCCGGAAGCCAATTTGGCATGATGATGAGGGACTAAACGGCCGATTTTCCACAAGTGATTGGCAAAGGGAGAACAGGAGAGCAGATCAGCCATGTCGGGAGGGAGGGCGAGCAGCAATTCATAGTCCTCGCCGTGTGAAACAGCATCCTGAGCAGTAAAACCAGGACGGCAGGGAAGCCATTCTTCACGGAGTTCGAACCCACAGCCGCTCGCGGTCGCCAGACGTGGCAAATCGCTTCCGAGGCCGTCAGAGAGATCCATCATGGCAGAAGGGCGGATACCGGCCTTCAGGAGGCCTCTGGCGAGCTCCACCCGGGGTTCGAAGTCAAGATGCCATCCGGAAGGGAAAGAGCCGCCCAGGAGGCCGGAGACAAATAAGAAGTCACCAGGTCTGCCACCGGAGCGGAGGACGGCCTGTCCACGTTCGACTTTACCGGTCAGTGCCACATTGATAGCGAGGCCATCATACGGCAGTGAAGATGTTTCCCCCCCGGCAAGGGAAATGCCGAACTGGACGGCGAGAGCTGACATACCGCGGTAAATGCCCTCCAGAAGCTCCACAGGGCGGGAAGGATGACAAAGAATAGTGATGAGCGCGTGCTCGGGCAAGCCACCCATGGCGGCGATATCAGAGACAGCCCTGGCAAGGGCCTTGCGACCGATTCTCTCCGGCATTGTATCCGGAGTGAAATGCATATTTTCCACCACAACATCGGTTTTGAGCAGGGTATCCCACTCATCATCGCGAGCCACAACGGCGCAGTCATCCCCCGGTCCGGTGATGAGTTCAGGGTGCCGGGGCAGGTTTTGCAGCAAGCGGCGCAGAACGGCGTTTTCGCCGAGTTGGGAGAGCGGTGTACTCATGTAAGATGCGGGAAGATGAAGAGGAGCAGGATATTGCCCAGGTTAAAAGTGAAGTGAATAACCACCGGCAGCCAGAGAGAACGGGCTTTCTCGTATGCAACGCACTGAACCAGGCCGAAAATGAAGAGCGGTAGAAACTGCGGTAGGGAAGCATGGATTGCGCTGAAAAGCAGGGCAGATGCCAGGGCTGCCATCCATCGCGTGCTGCATTGTTTCAGTATATTATATATACAGCCGCGGAAAAAGCATTCCTCTGCAATGGGTGCAACGATGACGGCCATAAAGCAGATGACTGCCTTTTCAAAACGGTCTCCTTTCAGGATGCTTTCCACTACGTCCTGCTGGGGCGGACAATTTGTCTGCTCCACAATCCAGCGGTTCAGGCCGGAAATTTCCAGCAGGATGGAGCAGGCGCCAATGACAAAGAGCGCGAGCAATACCCAGCCTGCTTTGCACCAGATGGGAGTCACGGGCAGCTCGCGCCGGGGTAATGAGAAATAAACCACAAGGATCGGCACGTACAGTGCTATCTGGATGAGCATGGAGAGAACCAGCTCCGCTCTTGTAGCCTCCGGCGCTGGGGCGGCACCCTTGATGGACAGCATCGCAAAGGTGATTGTGAAAAATGCTGTGTAGAAAACGGCAACGAAATGGGGGAAAGAACTCCCGGGGAATAAGGGAATCGGAGGCAGTGCGTGTGTGCAGTGTTTCCAGAGCTGGCCGCCTAAGGCCAGCAGAAAGCATACAGCCGTGCTGAGTATGATGCTCCAGTTTGCGATTTCTATATGTAACGGAAGGTCGGACATGGTGAAATCTCAGATAGTATTAAAACGCCACGGCTCCCATATAATCGGGCATGGGTGTAAAGAGGCGGACGACGGGGGATGCTTCAAACTGGCATATGATGCGTCCGTGCTGATACAGGAACGGGAATCTGTGTGCATCCCAGATAGATGCTCCGCATCGCTTGACCAGCGCTTCGGCTGCGCACCAGCAGGCATAGAACTCTTCCGCAGGGCACCCCCTGCCCAGGAAGGCAGTTAATTGTTCGGCGCTCATGAATCGGGGCGCCAGTTTATCAAAAGCGCGGGGCTTCATCCTCTCAACATCCACCCCGACAGCTTCGTGGTGAAAAGCCAGACACAGGCAATCACCCGAGTGGCTCAGGTTGAATGGCTGGGGGGCGAATTCCGGTTTCCCCATTTCTGAATAGGAAAAATGGATATTCTGCGGCGCTATGCCGCAGCGGCGGGAAAGTTCCTTGCGCAGCAGCGAACGGATAGTTGCAAATGAACCGCGCCGCTGCATGGCGGTGGCAGTGTCGTGCTCATCCAGCAGATTCATATCAGCTGTATTATCCGGGAGCATGCTGAGATTGTATACCTGGTAGTCCATTCAGATGCGTATAATCTCTACTGTGTTGGAACTCGTATTGTAAATACCTATGGTGGGGGAACTTTGCCGACCGTATATTTCACCGGGATTGGCTACAGTCGTGCTGCCCACTTGCAGCACCTCCGCCTGATGCGTGTGGCCGAAGAACACTGCGTCGTACTTGCCACTGCCCGCAGCTTTTGCAGCATCGCGTGGCAAGTGAGTGAAGAAGAGTTTGCGGCCATCCATGATGATATTTCCCAGATAGTGGTGAAACCGGGTTTGCGGCCACTGACCGGCCATGTGCTGGAACGTGTCGTGTTCACATTCATTATTACCGAGCACCAGGTCGATTCCCCCGGTCCATTCTTCGCGCAGAATGCGGAAGGTGGAGCTGCTTACCATATCCCCCATGAAGAGGATATGCGCACAGCCGCGGGACTTCGCTGCGTGAACAGCCAGCAGAAGGTGCGTTGTATGGTCATGAATATCGGAGAACAGGGCTATCAGCATGGTGGGGTTAATAATGTTTTTCCATGATGAAGACGGGGGAGAGTAATGTCGGTTTCTGCAGTGGCTCACTGCTGCCCGAGGTGGTCATGGACGCCCCGGAAAGGTACCAGAGCAACTGCTCCTCTTTGACCTTTTCAAAGAGAACCGCCTCGCCGGCTTCATTAACATATCCGCAGAATCGTGGAGCCACGCGCAGCAGCGTGCCGATATTCTGGCGGACTTCTGCCGCAAAATCGTCGGTCTTGTGGCGGTGAAACCAGGAGGCGAACTCCCGTTCAGCGGCGGTATGCACGTGAGAAATCCTGAGCCAGCAGCTTCCATCCAGCTTGATGCCGCATTTCTCCTTTACCTTCTTGAAGGAGTTAATGGTGCGTCGCATCTGCGGTGCAAACCTCAGACCGTTCAGTACGGGCTTTTCGTGCAGTTCATTAATCTGCACAAGTTGGTCAAACAGATATGCTCTGGCCAGTACCGGTATTTCCGGTCCTTCCGTCTGCAATACCTGCGTAAGCAGCTTGTGAATATTTGCATTGAGCACAAAGGAGGAACGATTCTGCATTCCAAGTTCATTAAAGAGGGGCCGCGGGTCAATGACTCGTTGCATGATGCGTTGCGGGTCACACCATTCCATAGCAGTGCTGATTGCTGCATCATGCTCGGGATCAAGCGTTGAACGCTCGAAACACGCTCTGCCATGACGGATGACAGGCAGTTTTTCGGTATAGGCGTGTTCATGATCAGCGTTGGTTAATTCGTAGAGTCTCGTCCGGAGTGCCGAATTTGTCAGAATCTCATCAAACAGGTGCAGCTGCTCCCTGCTGGCCGGGAAGGCAGAGGTGAAGGCCGGACCTCCTTCCAGGAGGCAGTGCTGCGCCGCTTTCATCAAACCAGCTGGAAGATTCTGCCCGTGTTCCTGCATCTTGCCTCTCAGGTTTTCTATGTCAGGCAGCTGCGAGAGCACTTTCATCATCCTGATACCTGGCGCATAGTGCCGGGGTGTGAACTTCTGCAGATACTGTTTGTAACTCTTGTAATCATGAGCCGCCGGGAGAAGTTCCAGCATCTGTTTCAAGGCAGATACTTCCTGGAACAGGAGCTCGACCTGCTTCTGTTCCTCCACTACGGGTTTGATGATGTCGCGCTGCAGCTGCAATGAGGCACTTGCGTCATCGAAGATGTTAATGCGCTGCTGAAGAATCTTCCGGCGGGCTGAAAGGATGTTCCAGTCTGCGTGTACATCATGCTGCAATCGCTCGGATTCAGGCAGGGGAGACATGAGTTCGGCAGCCAGCGCAAGACGCTGCTGGCTGAGCGCGTCTTTCTCCCTGTTGCAGAGTTCAATCCAGCGGGTCTTGAGTGAGCCGGCATCTGCTCCCATTTCCTGCAGCTTTCTTTCAATGAGTGCCCGGCGGCGGACCCCCTGGTTCACCACGGTCTGCTCACCTCGCTCAATTACACTCAGGATGGCATCCAGTTCTTTCGCTCTTAAACTGGCTGCCTTGATTAGCGCCCGGAGACGGTCCGCCTCCTCGCCAACGCGTCTGTTCAGGGTGCGGTTCAGACCGGTATCATGCGCGCTGAGTATTTGTTTTGCCACGTTGCGTTGGAATCCTTCCTTGCCGGCCCGTGCCAGTTCATCTGCAGCGCGCTCTGCTGAGCGCCAGAGGTAGACGCCTGACGCAGTGATACCTAGAATCACGAGAAGTGCAGCTATGGCGGCTTTGCCAGCTTTGCTGAGTGGTTTTCTGCGACGCTGCAATTCACGACCTATACTGCGCCGTATCTGCTGCAGGGTTTTCTGTTCAGTGGCATTGAGCGCATGGCTCTGAGCTCGCTGAAGGTAGGAAACGCGCTGTCGCAGACGTTTGATTGCGGGTCTGCGCATGCCGGTAAGCATCTGCGGATTGGTCAGGAAACTGGAGATGATGGACTGAATCTCATCATAATCTGCCTCCTCGAACGAAAACGGGCGGCCTGTCAGGTGGCGCGATAATTCTCTACGCGCAGCCTCATGATTCGGAGATTCCCGCAGCACCTCCTCCAGATAGTTGACAGCCTCTGTTCGACGGCCTGCCCGTGCAAGCTGTCGGAGTTTCTGCATAACCGGGTCCTGACGGCGGCGTCTCATGGTCTGTCGCTCACGTTCTCCTTGCAGAAATACCAGATGAGTTCGGCATGGTCTCCGATGCCGATTTTTTTAAGTATGAAAACAGGGGGATTGCTGAGCCTGGCCTTTTCACTCTCCTGTACCGCGGTGTAGGCTGCATACATGGAGCGGGTCAGCACCTCACACACGCGCTGGCGTATTACATCGCGCATTTGTCGTTCTTCCAGCATCTTGCTGACGTTGCGGCGCATGTTGGCAGCTTTCAGGTGGCGCGAAGTGGCTTCCTTCCGGGAAAGCAGGATTGACCTGTCGCGTTCAAAAATCCGGTGCAGAATGGGGTTGAATCCCTTGTCTGCATACAGTTCGTAATACGACTGGTTGAGCATGCGCTTTTCTTTTATACTCAACTTATCCGAAGCCATGGCACAGCTGATGTAGTAGAGATTGGCCAGCGTCATGGCCGGATTCGTGCTGCCACCCTCACCGCAGCACGGACTATTGGATACCGTCTCAAAGGTGCGCTCCAGGCGGCCAGGCAGATCCGGTCTGTATATCATTTCGCATCGCAATTGGGTGCGGGTTTCAGATTCATCGAGCACCTTTGCCTGAACCCACTCGTAGCCGGCGGGGCTTACCTCATCCTCCATGAACGCAGTATTGTGTCCGGTCAGAACAGGCAATTCAAGATTGAAGAGAATGCGTGACATTTCTCGCCTGGTGAGGGTCCAGGGCGCCCCTTTCCGTTTGCGGAGTTGCAGATGAGGTGCCGCGGATTGACCGCTTGGAGGAATGATTACCAGGTCATCCACGCAGATATCGAGATTCGCCTTGGCCGCGGGGGGCAGTTCCGGTTCGTTGCCCGTCGGAATGGGAATACCGAAACGGGGAGCCAGGATGATGTTCGTGTGGAAATTATCGTCTGTGGGTACGGGGAATGCAACGACGGCTTCATGCTGCCCGCACCTGACAGAGTGCAGGCGTCCGGCTTTCACGCTGAAGCGCACCTCGGGCAATGGGGATGGCCTGCCATCTGCGTGCAGCGGCTTCAGACTGTATTCTCCGGCTTGTTCTGCGGGAGCCAGGGAAAGAGAGAAAGCGCCCTGACTGAGGTCCTGCTTCTGTGCAGGCTGCAGGTTGCCGCCTTCTTCAAAACTGGAAACCACGTAGGTCCCCGCTGAAATGATTATGGGTAGTTTCGGTATCAATTTCAGCAGAGGCTCCGGTAGCTTTTCACCAGCTACTGCCGGTGAGGGAATCAGTGAAATGCGTACAGGCTGGTCAGTCTGGGTGGATAGTTCATCTCCGGCTTCCGGCATGGATTTCACAGTGGCGAGTACGCGGGGTGCCGCGGGCTCGACCAGAATCGGGGCGTATGGTTTGAAAGCGCTCTCCTCCAACAGGTTAAATGCCTGGGGTTCTGTTTTTCTGAGTGCAATCCAGCTTGCTGCCTGTTGGCCATTGAATTGTTTCTGCCAATCCTCTGGTGTGACATGATACGTGGCTTCCCGTAAATACAACCGCGCCATATCGGTATCCTTGATGCCGAGCAGTCTTGCGCATTCACAGAGTCGTTTCATGGCCACGGCATGCTGCACTCCTGGTTGCTGGGCGCGCTGCAGAAGAACGACCGCTTCCAGCAAGAGATGATCTTCCGGGCTTGCTTCTTCCTGCCGCACTAGTTCTGAGAGAAGGGCCTGTGTCGCCTGCCGGTCGTATTCCGAGCCCGTCAGTGCTGCAAGTTTCTGTACCCCGTTGCATGCGATCATCCCGGTCGGTTCGTCCGTGTCGTCTCCCGCCGTTATGGCGGGTGAAGATGGGGCAGGTGCGTAGTAAGCCCACGCAGAAAGCAGAATGCCGGCGAGCATGCAGGATGCCGCGACCGGTATACCCCACCGGCAGCGTTGGATGCCGGGGCGTACGTCGTACAGAAGCCAGTCCGGCTCTTCCGTGTAGTGGTAATGAGAAACGGACCTCGAGAGCGTGCGGACAAAACCGGCTCCGGCTACAGCAGGTGGCGGCTCCATGGGTAGACTGCCAGGCGGCTGCTTGTCGATTACCTGAACTGGCAGCTCCATATCTCCCGTGATTTCCAGCACCGGGTGCCCCGTGCGGTGGGCCCGTTGCACCAGCGGAGAGTCCGGCACAACTACCATGCGGAGCGTTTCCGCAAAGGAATCTGCATCATCTGCTGCCGTAGTAAAACTGACTCCCCAACCTCGCGTATTCGTCAGCCAGTCGCTTTCGTGGAAAAGCCTCAGTATGTCCTGGATGGCTGTGCCTTTTTTCAAGGTAATCAGGCAGTCCCGGTCATACGGCGGGGTGAAGAATGCCCGGGCATTAGCCTTGTGTCCCGTCAGGTGTTTCCATGTCGGCTGGGCAGAGGCATCCGGCAGGTCTCCAGGGCGCAGTTCGGGTTCATCGGAGATGAAGCAGGGGGGGCCTTCCCATTTGAATTTCCAGTATCCGCTGTTGAGCAGCGACAGGATGACACCTGCCGGTGTGGGCCTCAATTCGTTGTCCAGCAATTCCAGCACCTCATCCTGAGAAAGGACAAGATGGTGCGAGATATGGCAGGCTCTGCCACTGTAGTCGGCTCCTGCTTTACTGGTACAGGTCAGCACATGCCAGGATTGTCCGGCGATGGTTTCAACGTGGTAATTGAACTGTGGTCCATCTGCCACGCATCCTCTGCGGGGCTCACGGTATGTGCTCAGCGCGGTGAGTCGCTGGCACAGCTGCCGGGACATATTCTCAGAGCGCGCGACCGTCCCGTAACCGGAACCTTCCGAATCCAGCAAGTGCAGGGCGCTGGTGTGAATCAACTGGAGCGACATACTCAGTTCTGAGAGCTGGGAATGAGGGAGGGGACTATATTGTGCAAGGCCCAGAGCAGCGGTTCGGTCACTCGGATGGGATGCACTTCGCCGGAAGCCGGCCCGATAAGGGTGCTACCGCTGCTTTCATCTGTGAATTCCACGGGTGATTCACCCAGGGCACTTGCTGCAAAGTACCGCACGTTTGATGAAATGGCCTCTGCATTGGTGCAGATGTGTGGCGCGATATTGAAAATGAACTGTCGCAGACGTGTGGAGTTGACATTGACATGTTCTGCCATGAACATGCCGTTACGGGTGGCCGGCAGCAGTGGTTCCGGCCCCAGCAGGTGTGACCAGGTGTCGCTTTTGCCGATGATGACGGCCATGGGGACGTTTATCTTTTCCGAGGGCGGCAGATTGAGCCTGGTGCGGAGTCTCATTTCAGACTCTGCCAGCAGCATAGCCTGCCGTCCGGGACGGTACATACAGTTGCGGAGCTGGGGGTCCGTGCTTTCCTGCAGCAGCTGGCGGAAACCGGGATTGGCAGTGGGGTCAAAAAGAAACAGAATGGCTGAGGCTACCGTCAGATGATGACTGCCTGGCGTAATCATGCTGTCCTGTCCGGGTTGAAAATCCTCACCGGCATTATCATAGAGTACAATTGAGTGAACGTCCGCTCCCCTGTTCAGGTTATAGATGAACGGCCGCGGCATGTTTGCATAGACGCCTTGCCGCCAGACCTTGTGGTACAGCCTTCCTTGCATGTGAGTCTTGGCAATGTAGGCTTCCTGCGGAGTCTGCGCATTGAAGAGTCTCATGCGCATTTCGTTGAGCGGTTCGTTAGTAGCCGGGTCTGCATCCCGGAATGGCATGCCGAACTCTCGCGGAAACTGGTTTTCCAGTTCATGCACCAGCGCGGTGAGATAGTAGCTTTTGCCGGCCGCGGGTACCCCCACCAGTGAGATGATGTGCTGCTGGGTGCTGGTGAAGAAGGGGGGGAGCTTGCCATGGCAGTGCGGGCAGGCGTAGTCATTGCATATGCACCCCTTCGCATCTACCGGGCGGCCTGTCTCTGTTCTGTATTCCGGCTTGAATCTCAACATGGCGTCTTCGCCCAGCAGGGAATCACCGAGCAGATCCGGATGACTGGCAATGCAGAGAATGTCCTCAGGTGTGAAAAACTCCCAGCAACATGGGCAGCGCAGGGCTTCCTGCTGCTCATGTTCGTGCGGCACGTTCATAGCCGGGATGATTTCCTGTCTGCCGGCGAAATCCGCCACGGTCAGGATATCCCGGAGATAAAAAGCGCAATGCTCCAGCCCCTGGAAGGTGGCAAGCACATCGTCCGGCAATTCCGGGGCAACCAGCGGCAGGTCCGGCAGCGAGTACGGCCCATACCATTCCTCCACTGAGGGGTTGTACAGGTACCAGGTAGCCGGGTCATACTGGCTGAAATCCGGGCGCGAGGCGTCGTTCCCGTACCAGCAGACGAAACAGCCGCCTTCCAGTACAAACAGATACATGGTTTCAGGGCGGATGACGACATCCTGTTTCAGAGCTACGCCGTTCAATGAATAGGACGAGATACGACCATGAGGGAAAAACCGGCAGGTGTGGTCCCGCTGGGCAAAAGAACCGCCGTTTTCTGTGTTCATCTTTACGCGGAAAGTATTTTTTTCTCCCGAACCGATGGTCATGAAATTGCCATCCGAAGCCCGGAGCTTGGCAGAAAGACAATCGTATATGTAAAGCTGCTTGTTCATGGACTCTTTTACCTGCACTTATTATAGACACAAGTCGCCGTGGAGTCAAGAAAAGAGCAGCCGGGACACGTGTCACGCGAATATCCCTGTCATGATGGGTTGCTACGCTCTTTGCTTTGTGTTAGTATGGGCTCATGCAGACAGCTTATTCAAAGGAAGAATTACGTGTGGCACTGGCTCCGCTCAGAGGCCGCCGCATCGTTCTTGTCCCCACCATGGGAGCCTTGCATGAGGGGCACGCCTCGTTGCTCAGCCAGGCTCGTGAGCTGGCAGGCGCTGAGGGGTGTGTGGTGGCCAGTGTGTTCCTGAATCCTGTGCAGTTTGACAATGCCGGTGACCTTGCCTCGTATCCTCAGACGCCGCTTCAGGATCTCGAAACCTGTGACAAGTGCGGGGTGGATGTCGTATTTATGCCGTCCCCTGACACCATGTATTGCAGTGACCGTTCCATTGTGCTGGAAGAGACGCATCTTTCCACTGTTATTTGTGGTGCGAGCCGTCCCGGTCATTTTGCAGGTGTCTGTCTCGTGGTCAATAAGCTGTTCAACCTGGTGCAGCCCACGGACGCTATTTTCGGCAAGAAGGATTATCAGCAGCTTGCCATCATTCGCCGTATGGTTCGCGATCTCGATATTCCCGTCCGGATTCATGGTGCGGAAATTGTCCGAGGGGATGATGGCCTGGCGCTTTCCAGCCGGAACGTGCGCCTGACGCCGGAGCACCGCGCTGCTGCACCTGCCATTCGCGCGTCGCTCCTTGCAGCCCGCGCGGCTTATGAATCCGGCACTGCTGCCGAAATCGTCTGCGAGGCAGTGAAGCAGAAACTGGAATCTATCACCGGCGTGCGTGTCGATTACGTCGAACTGGTGGATGCCACCACGCTTCACGACGTGAGCACCCCGCATCGTCTTTCCCTCCTTGCCGTTGCCGCCTGGTTCGGTAATGTGCGCCTTATTGACAATATCGAACTTTCACGCTCATGATACACGCCACCAATCTGCACCGCTCGTACAGCATCGCCAAGAAACAGATTGAGGTGCTGCATGGACTTGACCTGCACATCCGCCGGGGCGAGAAGGTGTTTCTCTGCGGTCCCAGCGGTGCCGGTAAAACGACACTCATGTACACCCTTGCTGGTCTGGAGCAGCCTCAGCAGGGCCAGGTCATTATAGACGGCGAGGATATATATGCTCTCAATCTGCGCCGGCGGGCGCTGTTTCGCAACAAGATGATGGGCTTCATTTTTCAGAATTACATGCTCATGCCGGAACTTACCGCGCTGGAAAACGCCTCGCTGGCCACGGCAGTGGCAGGTGTTGAAGCTACGGAGCGTGTCAAATCGCTGCTCGAAAGAGTGGGACTGGCTGACCGCATGGATCATCTGCCCAACGAGCTATCCGGCGGCGAGCAGCAGCGCGTGGCTATTGCCCGGGCCCTGGCCCATGACCCGGCTATCATCTTTGCTGATGAGCCAACGGGCAATCTCGACTCTCGCAACGGTGGACAGATTCTGGATTTGCTCTTCGGTCTGGCAGAGGAGGGGGGCAAGACGCTCGTGACCGTTACTCACGATTCGTCCATTGCGGCGCGCGGTGACCGCACCCTCATCATCCGCGACGGCATCGTGGCCGATGTGAAGTAGAAAAAAGTTGCCTGAAAAAAAGCCCGCTGCAAAACTGATTGCAGCGGGCTTTTTTTCAGACTCACTGACGGGACGTGATTTCACGCCAGTTCAGAATGGAGGTTCCGTGTCCGGCATGCAGCACTTTGCCATCTGCACCTACTACGATGGTGTGCGGAATACCACGCGGGGGAGTGAAGCCCGGGAGCCTCTGGATAAGAGCTGCGGGATTCCTGAAATCCATCATGATGGAGGGAAACGAAGCTCCGTATTTCTTCAGGTAGTTCTTACCAGCTTCCTGGGTGCGGTCGAAGCAGAGAAGAATCACCTCGCCGCCAGCTGCCTTGATTTCGGGATACTGCGCCACGACCTTGGGCATCAGCGCCCGGCAGGGCGGGCACCAGGAAGCCGAGCTCAGGTAAATGTAGAAACTGGCATCTGCAGCCGGTTTTGTCTCCGTCAGATAACTGATGGAAGGCGATTGCAGGGCCTTACTCACGAACTCACCGGCGGCGGGAGCTTCCTGAGACAACGCCGCGCCGCAAGTCAGAGCTGCAAAAATCAGTGAAAAAAACGATGTTTTCTTACACATTACGGGCTATGCGCGTATGATGTAACCTTCCTTGCGGGGCTTTGCTGCCACGGTGCCGCCATCTGCCTCGTATCCCAGAATGCAGACCGCCAGACCGGCCATGTTATCAGCCAGCCCCCAGGCAGTCTTGATTTCTTCTCCGCCGGGCAGCTCAAACATCTGGCGTCCGCGGTTAATCCAGCAGGAACCCAGACCGACGGCGTGTGCCGCGTTCATCAGATTACCCATTACCAGGCAGGCATCTTCATGCCCCGTGGGGCAGCTTGTATCTTCGAAGACCACCACCGCTGTGGGTGCTCCGTAGAACGGGTCGCGATTGGTTCCCATGACCTGAGCGTTGAGCGTGGAAAGCCTGGACAGCAGCTGAGGGTCCTGAACCACAACCATCACCGGGCTTTGCTGGCCATGCCCCGTGGGGGCATAAGTGCCGGCTTCCAGTACCTTGTCGAGCACATCCGCCGCCACCTGCTCAGTGGTGTACTTGCGGCAGCTGCGCCGGTTTTTCAAATCAATAAGCGTTTCGTCCATGGGGGGAGGGATTACTGGTTGGCTTCCACAAATTTCTCCCATTTGGTCGCGATACCGGGTTCACCTTCAGTAACAAGGGCTCCACTCTGGGTCACGACGTAAGCGCAGGGCGAGGCACCGAGCTTGCCCAGTCCGGGGAGTTCATCCACACCGTCGGCATTTAACTGAATGCCGGGGAACTTGGCCTTCTTCGATTTGAGGAACTTGGCGATGATGGCGGGCGTTTTGGCGTTTGTGATATAAATGACCTCAACTTTTGCCTTTTTCATATCCTTGTATGAGCGGGCAAGCTCAGAGATGAGTTCCTCATCTGCTGAGCCGGAGTCGGGCATGTACACATAGATGTAAAAATCAGCCTTGGCACTGGGTTTTCCATTGGCAAATTTCATTCCCTTCATGGCTTTGCCTACACGGGGTTCTCCATCATCACCGATGACGGCATACTCCCCTATGGTCTGCTTCTTCCAGCCGCGGATGATGGATCCGTGACCTTCTTCAATCACAGTGCCGTCGGACTTCATGATAGTGGCATGAGGAATACCCTTGCCTTCGGGAATTTCAGGCAGGGTGGCACCTTTCATCAACGCCGGGAACTTGGCTCCGTACTTCTCGAGAAAGCCCTTGGCGTCTGCTTCCACGCGGTCATGACTGAGCAGGATGAGCTCGACTTTGCCGCTGGCTTTCATCTGCTCGTATGCCTTGGCTACAGAGGGCATTTCCATGTTGCAGGGGCCACACCAGGAGGCTGATTTCAGGAAAATGAAATACCGGGCATTGAAGTTGGGTTCAGGATTGTTGAAATAGGTGTTCTTCTTGAGCAGTGCTCCCACCACACTCTCCTCTGCAGTAGCGTTTTCCTCAGTTCCTGCCTTTTTACCTTTCTTGCCTTTCTTACCTTTCTTTGCTTTTTTGGTGATTTTGGGCGGAGCCTCGTCAGATTCAGCATGTGCAACCGGCGTGGCCCAGGTCACCAGACCAGCCAGCAGAATAAGGAGTATAAACTTGGATTTCATCATCGGGAAAATCCTACCATGCTGCTTTCAGCGTGTCAACGCAAAATTCAAAGGAATGAATAAGCATCAACATCAAGCGTAAGCGTTACGCCTTCACCGCATTTCATGGCTGCAATCTCTCTGGCGCATACGTCTGCCAGGATTCTTGCCGAAGGAGCTTTCAGAGTACATTGATAGCGGAATTGCCCGTATGCCTTGGCAAGCGGAGCAGGCAGGGGGGCACTGATTCTGGCCTGGGGAGGCAGCGCATTGATGAGGCGTTTGTGCAGGGTCTCAATGGCCAGCGCTGCTACATCCTCATGCTCGCAGCGTGCGGTAACAACGGCCATGTGGCAGAATGGCGGAAAATCCATCTGCTGGCGCAACTCCAGCTCAGTCTCTGCAAATCCGTCGGTATCATGCCGCCGGGCAAACTGAATGGCAGCCGCCTGGGGATTATAGGTCTGGATGATGACCTCGCCGTCCAACTCGCCGCGACCCGCTCGTCCGGCCACCTGGGTGAGCAGCTGGAAGGTGCGTTCTGCCGCGCGCGGGTCTGGTACGTTCAGCCCCAGGTCAGCATTCAACACGCCCACCAGGGTGACCCCGGGAAAATCAAGACCTTTGGAAATCATCTGGGTACCCAGCAGTATATCTGTCCGGTGGGCGCGGAAATCTGCCATGATATCGCGCAAGGCATTTTTGCGGGTGGTGACATCTGCATCAACACGCTGCAGTCGCGCCTCCGGGAAACAGCGGCGCAGCACGGCTTCCACTTTCTGGGTGCCGTATCCTTCCAGTGAGATGTTGGCGGTGTGGCAATCCGGGCAGCGGGCGGGAACCACCTGACGGTAACCGCAGATGTGACATACCAGCCGGTTTTCCGTTGCATGGTAGGTCATGGGCAGGGCGCAGTGTTCGCAGTTGGCCGTGAAACCGCATTCCGGGCATTGGAGCGCGCGGGCAAATCCTCGGCGATTCAGCAGCAGAATGATTTGTTCGCCCTTGTTCAGACGTTCATCAATGGCCATGCGGAGTCGCTCGGAAAGAATGCCGAGATTGCGTTTATCCTTTGCTTCACTCCTCATATCCAGTACCCTGGTGAGCGGCAGTCGCTGACCGTCGGCCCGCTTATCCATACGCTGCATGGTGTATTTTCCCTGTTGCACATTGTACAGGGATTCCAGCGACGGAGTTGCTGAGCCCAATACGATACTGGCACCTTCCATCCGGGCTCTCAGCACGGCGAGGTCGCGACCGTGGTATCGGGGGGTATTCTCCTGTTTGTAGGAAGAATCGTGCTCTTCATCCACGATGATGAGTCCCAGATTCTGCACCGGCGCGAAGACCGCAGAGCGAGGCCCGATGGCAATGCGGGCTTTGCCCCGATGAATGGCATGCCACTCGTCGAAACGTTCGCCATCACTCATGGCACTGTGCAGAATAGCTACGCTGCCGGGGGTTCTGGCAAATCGCCCCTTGAAACGCGCCATAGTCTGCGGCGTCAGAGATATTTCCGGCACGAGGATGAGGACCCCCTTTCCCTGGTCCATGGCTCGCTGAGCTGCCTGCAGGTATACCTCTGTCTTTCCTGAGCCGGTCACTCCCTGGAGCAGAATGGGGCGGGGGTCCCGCTTATCGAATGCTGCATTGATTTGTTCCAGTGCCGCGGCTTGTTCGGGGTTCAGGGGAAGTGGCTGAGTAGGTGCGAATTCCTCGCTGCCGGCAGGGTCGCGATGCACGGCTTCTTCCTCGATGCGTACATAGCCAGCTTTTTCCAGCGCACGGCAAGGATTCAAGGCAGGAGATCCACCCAGGTCAGCCAGTGGTTCCCGCTTTGTTTCACTTGCGTGAAGATAGCGGAGAATAGCAGCCTGTCGCGGAGCTTTGCGGTTGATTTTGTTGAGGGTGTCGTCATCCGGCCAGTTCTGCAGCACAATAATCTTGCGGGTCTTTTCCTCGTGGTGTTCCTGCCGCACCGGTTCAGGCACGATGCAGCGAATCATCTGCTCCACCGGAACGGCGTAGTAGCGTGCAGCCCACTCTGCCAGTTCCATCAGCGCTGCTGAGACGATGGGTTCCTCACTTACCAGGCGTTTCAGCGGTCGCAACCTGTCCGCCCACTCCGGCGAAGGCGGCACAATGGCAAGTACTGTACCCGTTGCGCTGCGCCCGCGCAGCGGCACTTCAACACGACATCCTCTCTGCACGCCATTCAGTGTGTCTGGAATGGCGTAATCCAGTACCATGTCGTTCATGCCATCCACCAGAACGCGTGCGGCGGGTGGAAAGTCGCGCTGGTCTGTGAAGAGGTCCTGCATGTGCCTCAAAGGGGCAGAATCAGGCAGCTGCTTCTTCCTTGGAAAGAATGTGAACCACCACTTTGGTGCCGGACATTTCCCCGGCCGCCTTGGCGAGCGAACGAATGGCAGAGGCTGTCATCCCGTTGCGACCGATGACGCGTGCCACATCTTCCTGCTCCAGCACCAGTCGGAAACGGACCATGTCTCCCTCAGTAGAGGCTGCTACGCGCAGCTCCGCCTTTTCCGGGAAACGAATCAGGGGAGACACGGCGGCAAGCAGATATTTACCTATTGATTCTGTGAGCTGGTGCATACGCGTTATAATGTACAGAATCACCCCCTGGGTGTCAAGTACGCATCGTGTGCTCTTGTCCACAGCGACGAAAAACCGGCGCAGTACAGGCTGCGCCGGTTGAACAAGGGATTGTTATGCTCTGAAAATCAGAAGCTCTCGGAAGCATCGAGCGGAGCGGGTGCTGCCGGCTGAGCAGCGGCCTCGGGGGCGGGTGCTGATTCTGCCTCAGGGGCGGGAGCAGCTGCTGCTTCGGGAGCAGGTGCGGGCTGTTCTGCCACGTCTTCAGCGGGAGCATCATCCGGCTGGATTTCGAGGCCCTGCTGCTGAAGCTGCTGCAGAATCTCGGGAGGAAGCTGCTGGAGCGACTGAGCTCCCATCTGCGGTTCCGGAGCCTTGGTGATGTTGTTGAGGGTGATGGTGAAGATAAGCGTGGAGTTGTTGCCAATCGGGCCGGGACCCTGGGGGCCGTAGGCCAGCTCAGACGGGATGCATACTTCCCAGGTGGAGCCGATGGGCATGAGCTTGAGCGCTTCGGAGAAACCGGGGACCACGCGGTCGATGGGCATATCAATCGGAGCGGGGCTCTTGTCGAACACTGTGCCGTTGATGAGCTTGCCTTCGTACATTACGTTGCAGATGGCACCGGCACCATCGGTAGCGGGGTCATACTTGCGGCCGTCACCAGCGGTTATGACGCGATAGAGCAGGCCGGATTCCGTCTTGGTCACGCCTTCCCCCTTGGCAAATTCCTCCTGATAAGCCTTGCCTGCGGCCATGTTGGCCTCGGCT
This sequence comes from Akkermansia sp., assembly GCA_017504805.1. Taxonomy (GTDB): domain Bacteria; phylum Verrucomicrobiota; class Verrucomicrobiia; order Verrucomicrobiales; family Akkermansiaceae; genus Akkermansia. The sequence continues at coordinate 65,104 of JAFVQN010000093.1, forward strand.
TTGACCTGCTCGCGCTGCTGCATGGTCATGACAAATGCGTTCATGCCGGCTTCGATTGCGGCCTGGTCAATGCTCGGCTGCTTGCCCTCCAGACTTTCGGAAAGAGCCTGGAAGAAGGTGTCCTTGTCAAAGTCGTCAATGCTGAGCGTCGTGGCGCCGGCGGCTACTTCCTGGCCAAAACGGTAGCCGATGAAGTAGGAAAAGGCTTTCCTGGCATCTTCTGCGGAAACCTCGGCGGGGGCTGCGGGCATGGCTGCAGGCGCAGCCTCATCTGTCGCGGCAGCTTCAGCGGCAACGGGTTCTGCAACGGGAGCTATCTCCTGGTTGCCCTGGGAGAAGCAATATGTGGTCGTGGCACCCACAATGGCCAGACCTGCCAGAATCATAATGTACGTCTTTTTCATATGTTGAGGTACTGTTGTTGACTATGTGTCTACTATGAATACGCCGAAAAGTCAAGATTCTTGCGTGTTCATCGTAAATAGTTGGATGTCATTACTCATTTCCTGTTCAAAACAAGTTGACTGATGTGCACCGTAATGTCACGGTACCGGCTTGAAGTCAGCAAATCCGGTCGCGGCATCCACCCGGGTGGGAATGACGCGCAACTTGCATCCGGGATACAGGCACCGGGCATCAGTGCTGGTCCATCGCTCGGCATGACGCTCAAAGTACCAGGTGGTATCATGCGGCAGCTCTGCGCCGGAAACAAAGCCTTTCACTTTGAGAATGGGAATCTCAACGGCCATGCCCTGCGGCCAGCATGCCAGCACCACAGCATCCCACACCCGCGGCGCATCGCTTTCGCACTGCAGCTCGAGGAATCGGCTCATCATGCTTTGCTGCGCTTCATTTTCGGCGGTTGCAGAGTTGCGTTCCGTCTCAGAGATGTGGTCGGCTATGTCTGCCAGCGTGCCTATTCCGGGCAGAGGCGCGGACGGCGCGCCACTCAGCCTGCTGAATGAACGGTGGACCACCAGGTCGGCATAGCGGCGGATAGGGCTGGTGAAGTGGCAGTAATCGCCCTTTGCCAGGCCATAGTGTCCGAGTGCCTGGGGGGAATACCGGGCCCGCATCATGGCGCGGAGAATGTGTACTTTGAGGATATCCTCATCCGGGTGACCCTCAATCTTATCCATGATGGCATTGAGTTCTTCGCGTGTGTCCAGAGCACCGGCTTTGATGCCGTACAGGCGGAGTTCCTGTGACAGTTCACTCAGTTTGGCCGGGTCCGGTGCTTCATGCACGCGATAGATGGTTGGCAGGCTGTGGGCATTGAGCGCGTGTGCCACGGTCTCATTCGCAATGAGCATGAATTCCTCAATCAGCTGGTGGGACTCATCGCTTGTTTCGATTTCCACATCCACCGGGGCTCCGTGGTCATCGGTGACAATCCTGATTTCGGGCATATCCAGCCGCAAGGCTCCTGCTTCAAAGCGTTTGCGCCGCAGAAGTCCGGCCAGTTTTCCGGCTTCCTGCAGCATTGTGTCCACTTCTGCATCACCGCTGCTGGTTTTGCCTTGCAGCACGTCCAGAGCCTGCTGGTAGGACAGCCGTTTCCGGGAGTTGATGACGGCCTCCCGGAATTCCGCCTTGAACACCTTGCCCTGGCGGTTAATCTGCATCAGGCAGAGACGGGTTAGCCTGTCTTCTTTTTCGCGCAGGGAGCAGATGCCGTCGCACAGCCGGGGCGGCAGCATGGGGAGCACCCGGTCGGGCAGATATGTGGAGTTGCCCCGCTTCCGGGCTTCCTCGTCGAGAGCTGAGCCCGGGCGCACGTAGTGACTCACATCTGCTATGTGTACGGCCAGTTCCCAATTTGAGCCGCGGCGCATCACGGATATGGCATCATCAAAATCACGGGCTGTTTCCGGATCGATGGTGATGACGCAGCGCGTACGCCAATCGTCTCGCCCCTCGAGTTCCTGAGCCGACAGCTCGTCCGGCATACGTTCAGATTCCTCCAGCACGTCTGCCGGAAAGGTATCTGCCAGCCCGTACTTGTGCATGATGGTTGTAATCTGCACTCCTTCGTCCTCCGGCCAACCGAGCACCTGAATAATGCGACCGGTTGCCTCGCCCTGGGCCAGCGGATAGCTTTTTGGCTCAACGACCACGACCATACCCGGCAATAATTCGGAAGGCGGTGGTGTGAGCAGTCGCACCAGCTCGGGACTGGATTTGCCATCTCCTGTCATCATACCGTAGCGTCCGGTGGATTTGTAGGTACCCACCCAGCGCTCATGACCGCGACTCAGAATTTCCAGCACTCGCACCTCGATTCGCGTTTCCCTCGCCTCTGGCCGGTGCTTGTGGCGGTGGTCGCGGGCAGGGGACTGCAATCTCACGGAAACCTGGACTCGGTCTCCATCCATGGCGCCGTTGCTGCGATACGGGTTGATAAGCAGGGCACCGCTATCGCTTCCGGCGCTCAAAGCCGAAAGCTGTCGGGCGGATGCCGCATCCGGAATATAGAACAAGCGACTGCCACGCTTGGAGATATGCCCGGTAAGCGGCCCTCCCTGAGGTTTTCGCAGGACGAACAGACTCTTGCGCAGTTTAATCAGATTGCCGCTTCTGACGCCTTGCTCCAGAAGGTTTTTCAGTTCTTTCCTGCTTTCAGGCGGCAGCCCCAGGCCACGGGCGATATCCACCATTTCCTGGGGCTCATATCCAGGGGCTGATAAATAGGCGTACAGTGACTCTTGCAGGGTGGAAATTGCCATGGTTGCGTGCATTTTAACACAGCAGTATGTTGTTTTCAATACGTAAGCATTGATTTTTTCTTGCGCGTAATACATTTCTGTGTTATTTAGGTGGCAGGTACATGATTGTCAAGGTTGCACAGTGGATTGGCACCCGTATCAAGCAAGAGGATGCCTACGTTGTCAAGCACTTCCGTGAGGGGGTGCTTGCTGTGGTGTGCGACGGTATGGGCGGGCATCACGATGGTGCGCTGGCATCCTCCATGGTGGCAGAATCGTATCTGCGTTCCTTTGAACGGAATGACGAATTACCTATGCCGCAGCGCATGCGCACGGCCCTGAACGATGCGAATGAATCCGTCAGGGAATCCTTTGAGCAGCGCGGGGTCTACGGTGGCACCACGATTGTGGCAGCCTTTGCCGGTTCCGGCGTGTTGCGCTGGGTGAGCGTGGGAGATACTGCGCTCTACCTCTGGCGCCGCGAACGTCTCATACGGCTGAATCAGGACCACTCCTTCCGCGATGTTTACCGGAAATACATCGGGGCCGGCATGACTGCCCAGGAAGCACTGCGACGCGGTCATGTGCTCCGCAGCGCCGTGACGGGCGAACCGCTGGATCTGGTCGATGCTCCGGCCATACCCTATCCTCTGTTGCCCGGGGACCGCATTATTCTGGCATCTGACGGGGTGGAGGATATACTGGCGCCGGAATTGCTCACAAGCGTAGGGCGGAACATTCTCAATACGAGGGAGGGGAGCCTGCCAGTGGCGCTCATTGAAGCCTGCCAGGCTCTGGATGACCCGTACGCTGACAATACAACGGTGGTTTCCATCGATGTATGATAACAAGCACTGAACCTGCATCCCGGTGCGGGTGTCCACCCCTGCATGGACACCGTTTGTTTATGCGATGGATATGCAGGTGGTCAGTACGTACTGCCACCCTTACCTTATGAGGCTGCTGCAGTGGAGCCGCTGCTGGATGCTGAAACCGTGCGCCTGCATTACGAAAAGCACCACGCTGCCTATGTAGCAGGAGCTAATGAAGCCTCTGCGTTGATGCGGATGATTGCCACCGGTGAAATGCCGGAATGCGCCGCTGGCTCAGCAGCCGCTAATCTGGCATTCAACCTTTCAGGTCACATGCTGCATACGCTGTACTGGGGGAGTATTGCCAGCACGCCCTGTGCCGGGCCGGGCGGGGAACTGGCAGATGCCATCAATACCGCCTTTGGTTCTTATGATGGATTCCTGCGATTATTCAAGGCAGTTGCGTTGCGGGTAAAGGGGAGCGGCTGGGCTGTGCTGGCAAAGGACGCCGTCAGTCACCGGCTGGTGGTACTCGGAGCTCACAAGCACGAAGACGCTCTGCTGCCTCGCATGCGCCCGCTGCTGGTCTGTGATCTGTGGGAGCATGCCTACTATCTGCGCTACCGGAATAACCGGGCCGGCTATGTGGATGCCTTCCTGAATCAGATATGCTGGTGCGCTGTCGATAAAAGATTCAACCGCAATAAACAGACTCATGAATGCCACGAATCGTGATTCCGGATTCTGTGGATGCGCCCGTACGGGCGCGTGGCTGAGCCGCCCCTGGGTGGCGGGTGTACTGGCAGCACTGGAGCTGGTGCTGGGATTCATCCTGCTGAGTTTTCCCTTCCTGCTGGGATTATCCGCGGTGTGGGTAGCCGGGTTTGTGCTATCCGCGGCCGGCATCTTCCGTTTCGTGCAGGTGTTCATCCGCAGGGCGGACCGCTGGTGGAACCTTCTGGCCGCGTTCCTTTATCTGCTCGTGGGGGTGTTTACGGTGCTGATGCCTGTGCTGTCCATGGAATGGTGGACACTGCTGATTGGGGCCAGCCTGGTTACCGCCGGTATCATCCGCATGGGTGTGGCCATTTCCTTATGGCACGAGCAAGGACGCTTCTGGCGTGTGTTCAATGCGCTTGTGTCCCTGGTGCTCGGGGTGATGATTATCTGGGGTTGGCCGGAATCATCTGTCTGGCTGATAGGGACTCTGATTGCGGTGGAAATGATATTTTCCGGGTGGACTCTCATGTTCCTGGCGCTTGCTCCGCGGGAGGAGCATTAGCATTGGCCGGCTATGGCAGCTCGCATGCATTCCATCTTGTTTTCCGTTTCCTGCCATTCCTGTTCTTCGTCGGAGTCGGGCATCAGCCCGCCTCCGGCGTACAGTCTGCAGAAACCGGGGAATATCTGCATGCAGCGCAGCGATACGTAGAACTGGATGCTGCCGTGGCCCCAAGGTCCCAGGTATCCGGCGTAGCATGAGCGGTCAATATCAGGATACTGCTGCAGGAGGTTCCGCGCTTCCGCGACCGGGGACCCGCAAACAGCGGGGGTGGGCGGCAGCTGCTCCAGCAGGAGCAACACGCGCCCCGGCGGCATGCTCCAGCGGAACCGTGTACAGAGATGCTCGATACGCCCGGCCCGCAGGTTCTCAACTTCGCTTTCCTCCCATTCATCCGCCAGGGGCATGAGAATCTGACGCACAAAGTCGCTCACCAGCGCTTGTTCCTTTTTGTTTTTTGCATCCCAGGGCAGGGTGCAGGGGATGCGTGTGCCTGCCAGTGCCATCGTCTGCCACTGGTTGCCGCTTCCGGTAATCAACTGTTCCGGGGTGCAGAACAGCCAGGTGCCGAATTGCGGTGTATGCACTAATGCCTTGAAGGCATTGGGATTCTGGTTGCAGGCATTGAAAAATGCCCGGCTCGGGGAGAACGTTGCGTCTACCGCTATATCTGCCGTGCGCGCCAGCACGATTTTCTGCACTTTGCCTTCTTTGATGAAGCCGGTGTACAGATTGAAGAGCGATGCGTATTTGCCGCGCGCGGTGGCGGCATCGTCCGGTAAATGAATCTGCTCATTCCACGCGTCTGCTTCAGGTACGGTAACACACTCAGAGGGTATAAACAGGCTTTTTCCGTCAAAGGTGGCAACGACAAAGCCATTCTTGAAAATCGGGTCGTCCTCCGTGCGGCCATCTTCCGCCATGCAGAAGACAGGCTCAGGGGAGCCTGGCAGGCAATAGAGCGCAAAGGCGCATTGCCTGCGGCAAAGAGCATCAATCCTGTCTCCCATCTGGGCGTGCATGGGCGTTACCATACACTGAAAACCCGTTTTTGGCAACCTTTTTCAGCGCCACTCAATCACGACCTCAGCGCGCACGCCTTCGGCAGAGTTGATGATATGGCGTGTAAAGCTGCCATTGCGAAAATGCTGCACTTCCACTTCAGCACCGAGCATGCATTCCTTGCGGAAGGTAAGGTGGAAGCGGGCAGGAGCCCCTTCCGGGGTGTGCTCAGCGGGCAGCGTGTCGAGAGCCCAGATGAGGTAGGCGCTGTTGTTGATGTGGCCGTTGAAGTCAATATCGCGGCGGCTCGCTGTGTGCGGGATGCTGCAAAGTGCCTCCGCGCTCCATTCCGGGCTTTCCAGCGGCTGCGTGATGGGCGGGCAATCCTTGTCGCGGAAGGCTACGTCGGTGCGCTTCAGCGGGAACGGACGACGCGTTGTGATGTCAATGAGCACCCACAGCAAATCCGCGCGAGCCAGCACCTTGCCCTCCGCATCCGTCATTTCCACAAATCGACGAGCCTGCAGGGCACTGGCCTGACCGGTATTGGTGCGCAGCGTGACGGTTTCTTTCCAGTCCGGGCGGCGGATGAGTTCATAATTTCCCTGCGTTTCCACCCATATCTTGTGGTTCTGAACGGCCCAGGCAAACCCCAGGTTATACAAGTCCGCATGCTCCTCAGCCATTTCCTGACACAGATGCAGAAAAAATTCCGGTTTCATCAGGTGGTCATCTGAGCATTCGTAGCTGGTAATAGTGTGAGTCAGCGTGAGGTCGTTCATAGAGCAAACTCTAGCATATCTGTGCCATCCTGTCAACTTTATTGACAAATGCAGGTATTTTCGGTAGTATTCATCATAATGAAAGCAAGGAATATCATCTACATGCTGGCGGGAGCTGCATTTCTGGCCGGAGGCGTCAAGGGACAGGAAGCATCTGCTGCTCCGCAACCCGCTGCAGTGCAGGAAAGTCAGGAACAGCGCGATGCCCGCATGCAGTGGTGGCGCGATGCCAAGTTCGGCATGTTCATTCATTACGGCCTGTATTCCGGGCTGGCGGGAGAGTTTAAAGGAATTCCCGGTGGTGGCGAGTGGATTCAATGCAATCTCGGACTGGACACTGATACATATGCCGCCGAAGCGCTTCCGCTGTTCCAGCCAGCGGCAGACTGTACTACCCAGTGGGCAGAGCTGGCGAAGGAAGCCGGCTGCCGGTATATGGTGCTGACGAGCAAGCATCATGAAGGATTTGCTCTTTTCGATACACCGACCACGGATTACTGCAGCGGCAAGTTGCTGGAGCGCGATATCGTGAAGGAATTTACTGATTCAGCCCGCGCTGCAGGCATGCGTGTGGGGCTGTACCATAGCGTCATTGACTGGCATCACCCGGATTATGACAACACGATATGCCCGGATCTCTGCTACCCGGTGGGTCAGGCTCAGATGCTGAAGGATAAACAGATTCCCCGCAACCATGCTTCCTATCAGGAGTATCTGCTCAATCAGGTGCGGCAGCTGGTGCGCAATTATGGCAAAATCGACATCCTCTGGTGGGATTATTCACAGGGTGCCGCTGAGGGTAAAGCGTGGAAGGCCGATGAATTGATTGCGACCTGCCGCGATGAGAATCCTGGCGTCATCTTCAACAACCGTCTCTATTCCTTCAGCGGTTTTGACCCCAGTCAGGATTCCAAGGCGCTGGACTTTTCCAAGGGTGATTTTTCCACACCAGAGAAGCGCATTCCCCGCGAGGGGTATCCCGGTCGCGATTGGGAAGCCTGTATGACCATTGGCCGCCATTGGGGGTATAACCGGAATGATTCTGTGAATTACAAGAGCCCGCAGACAATTATCTGCCAGCTTCAGGAATGCGCAGCCAAGGGCGGCAACCTGCTTCTGAACATCGGCCCGAAGGCTGATGGCTCAATTCCCGAAGGTGTGGCCGAGGTGTTCAGACGTGTCGGTGCCTGGATGCGGGTGAATGGCGAGGCTATCTACAACAGCCGCCCTGTGCAGGGGGAACTCGACCTGCCGGAGGAGGTTGCTGCCAGCATTGTGTGGGATGACTTGTACATATTCCTGCCGCAGCGTGCACCGGGTGAGGAGGAGATGGATTATGTCCTGAGTATCCCCTCCAATCAGCTCAACAGTGTCTATCCTGAGATTCTCGGTCAGGAAGACTGCGAGGTAAGCGTGGAACGCGTCAAGGTTGAGAGCGATGGCGATGAGCCGGACTACTATCTTGATTTCACCATACCGGCGGAAGCCTGGTTTAACGCAGTCGAGGGCCTGCCCGTGCTCAAACTGGGGTACGAGGGTTGAAATCCTTTCCTTTTTCTATCTGATCATGCCTCAGTCTGCATACAGTCTCCCGCGAGTGGTTGCCAATCAGTACATCCTCACCTCCATCATTGATGAAGATGCCGATACCATCACCTATGCCGCAACCCAGAAAAATATGAGCCGCGAGGTGTACCTGCGCAGTCTGCGTACCTCTGCCATGCAGGATGACCGCAAGGTGAGATTTTTCGTAGAGTCGGCTCGCCTGAAAGCCAGGCTTGACCATCCGAATATTGCAGCTCCACTAGAGTTGCTGGAAAGTGATGCTGCCTGGCACCTGTCCATGGAACGCATCAATGGTGAGCCGCTTGATATGATGGTAAGCAATGGTCGAGTGCTGCCGTCCATCACTATCTGTGGTTTGCTGCAGCAACTTTGCCGCGTGTGTATCTACCTGGATATCGAACGTATTGCTTCCGAACCTTTCGCACTGGAGCATACCTACCTGATGGATATGGCGTTCCGCTTCGATAACATGGCAGTGGCCGGCCCGCGCCCCCGTAACGCAACGAAGCGCTACCTTTCGGATGCCACCCGCCTTATCAAGCCGCTCCTGGACCGTGATACCCCGCTGGCCTGGCATCTGCAACGTATCATGGAGCACATGGGAAAGGAAAGCAGCTGGCGACCACTCACTCCTGTTTACTTCAATGAAGAACTGACCCGCCTGCAGATGGAAATGCTCCGCATTCAGGCTGGTGAGAAAGCGATGGTTTCCAACGCGTACACGAAATGAAAATCAGGACATTGCTCGTCTGGGGAATTGGTTGCTCTTTTGGCATTGCTCTTCTCGCAGCCCTCGGGGCATATTGCTGGCTGTACAGCTGGAGCTGGGGCGGTACACCCACACCCCATGCCAGTCTGTCGGCTCCTGAAGCTCAGAAACTGCGCGATTTCGACACCCATATTGCGAAGCAACTGCCGGAATCGCTGCACATGCGGATGAAGCGTGAGATTGCCGCATGGACTGATGCGCGGATAGAATATGAATACGACGAAGATGGGGAACTAACCAGCATCAATGGTTCACCAGCCTGGTTGGAAGACCTGAAGATGCGGTATTCCAGCGACGTTGTGTCGCGTACGCTTCTGCGCCCTGCCAGAGAGAGTCTGCACCGCTTGCTGAAAACCGGTACGCTGGCGGCAGATGACTGTTTTCTGGCAGCCCTGGCTCTGCAGATGCAGGATATACCGCTGGCCCGCTTCCTCGTGGAAAAAGGCGTGAATCCTGAGTCTCCGTTCATGGATATCAACGGATACCTGCTTTCTGAAATAATGCTGGGCAGCAATGGTGAGGGTGAATATCTGCCGGTGAAGGAACGCATCGCGCTGCTGGATTGGATGCTTGCCCGCGGGGTGAACATTCAAGCAGTGGAGGAGGAGCGCGTGCTCCTGATGGCCGATTATTCGCTCACCATCACGGATGACAGCACCGGGGCCATACTGGATTGGTTCCTGCGTCATGGCTATAAGCTCAACCCGGCCAGTGCCTCGCTTATCCTGCTCCGTGGCAAGGACGCACTGGCCACTTATCAGCAGTTGATAAAGGATGGATTCCTGCCTCCGACACCGCAGGAAATCGAGTCTCCGGATGAACGTTGCACTCCGCTGCAGTATGTTGCCGGCCTGCTTCTGCCTGTGCCGGACACCCTGCGCTGGCTGCTGGCTCAGGGCCACAATCCGAATGCCTTGCCAGCCGGCGCCGCCGCGCCCGCATCTGAAGATAATCTGGATGAAATCCCCCGCATTTCCCGGAAAACGCCCATTGATGCGTGCCTGGAAACCATGCGTTATGCAACGCCCGGAAAAAATGCGGAAGAAGACACCCGCCTGCGCGCCCAGGTGGAAATACTCGATATCCTTCTGCAGCATGGCGCCACTCCCACAGCCGAAACCCGCGAGCTGCTGCCTCTGGACCAGACTCTTGACAAAGAAATAACGGAGTTGTTCCGCCGGCACGGTTTCCACCTCGATGCCGGAGAGAATCCCTGCAACGCCTGCTGCGTGCCGGAGTAACTCCGAACCGGATCCCCCCCGCCTTGGCTTATTGCTCCGGCAATTAAAGATTGATGTGTTATCCGTATTGGTGGTGACGGACAAATTGGAATTTGTCGGGAAACTTTTCGAAGCACGGGACTTCAGTCCCGGTTATATGCACCGTGATTTCGGGACTAAAGTCCCGTGCTCCGACAACGCCAAATTCCCATTTGTCGTTGAGTCCAAGCAATATTCTTTAATTGCCGGAGCAATAAT
>JAFVQN010000094.1 GCA_017504805.1 Akkermansia sp.
CACGCCGCCGTAGTTCACGATGGCAATATCCGTAACGGCACGGACGCAGAGCGCATCGGCCATCATGCAGCCCAGGCCTTCGCGGCGGGTGATATTGCGCTTGACCGTGGTGAGCTGGCGCTTGAAGAAAGGCAGGCTCTTGGTCTTCTCCACAAGCTCAGCCGTGGCTTCGTCGGACTCCAGGCCAGTGAGAGGGAGCAACTCCGATTTCTTGCTGACCACCTTGCCGTCCTCCACATCGAAGGTGAGGCGGGTCAGGTACTTGAGCTTGTTTTCGGACTGGGTGATGAGCACGCCGTTCTCGATGTGGCCCTTTTCCACGCGGGTATGGCTGTGGCCGCCCACAATGGCATCGGCCTCGGGGAACATGCGGGCCAGCTTGATATCGTCCTCAAAGCCCAGGTGGGTGAGGATGATGAGCACATCGCAATGGGCGCGCAGGTGCTTGTAGCAGGCGGCAGTGTCAAAGGGAGAGGCAAACTGCAGGCCCTGGCACTTGTCCGGGTGGGCATCCGGCAGGCCGTTATCGCCTGTCTGGACCAGGCCCAGCACGCCGATGCGCACGCCGTTGCGCTCGAAAATCTTGTAGGGTTTCACGTTGATTCCCTGTGTATCGGTCGTGAAGATGTTGGCGCAGACGAACTCGAACTCAGCGGCATTCACATAGTCGCGGAGAGCGGCGGGACCGGAGTCGAACTCGTGATTACCGAAGGTGGAGAGGTCAAAACCGATGTGGTTCATGAGCGTGACCATCGGAATGCCCGGGCGGTTACCGTTATCGACGTATGGGTTGCCGGTGCGGTTATCGCCGGCAGCCAGCAGCAGCAGGCCGGGGTCGGTCAGGCGCTCCTGCTTCACGCAGGTGGCCAGCTGCGGCATGCCATCGATATTGGCATGCATATCATTGATACCCAGAATGGTCACCTGTTCGGCAAAGGCGGTACCGAGCAGTGCCAGAAGTGTAAGGAAATGTGACTTTTTCATTGTTGTATTCAGCAGGAAGGTGAAGTATAAATATGGCGGCCATCCGCCATGGGGCTATCAGGAGCAATGACATTACCCCAGGCATCGCAAAGCTCGACCCGGGGCACGGAAATTTTCTTGTCCGCGCAGTAGCGGCGCAGGGCATCCAGCGCGGTGGCACCGGCAAAGATACGCACAGAAGTATCGTTCACGTAGACAAGCATGGTTACAATTCAGGGCTGGGATTCTCTTTCAGGAACTCAACGGCAGACTCATGCCCCTGATTCGCAGCGGCCTGAATGAGCGCATACCCCTTTGCCGCGTTTTGCGGCACGTTTCGGCCGAACATCAGGCGCAGTCCCAGGTCATACTGAGCGGCGGGTTCTCCTTTGGCAGCAGCCTGCTCCACCCAGGCGAGTTTCTCCAGCTCATCTGCATCGACCCCCTGCTCCGGTTTCGCCCACTTGCTGATGTAGGCAGAGTGAATGCCTGTGTCGTCATTATAATAACGGGAGAGTTTCCACATGGCAGCGGAATCGCCCCGGCAGGCTTTTTCCCAGGCTTCCAGGGCCTCATCGCTCTGCAGTTCCACCGGGTAACCACGGCGCAGCAACGCCCGCAACTGGGGATGGCGCGTCAGCTCTATCGGGCGGCGCCCCTTCTTGTCTTTGGCATCAGCCTTCGCGCCGAAGGCCAGCAGGCGCAGCGCCATGCGGTAATCACCGGCCAGGGCAGCGCGGTGAAGCGGGGTCATGCCAGTAGCGGGCTCTGCCTGATTGGGGTCAAGCCCGGCCAGCAGGATTTTATGCACGAGCGCGGCATCGCAGTCCGGCAACGATATCAGGCAGAAGGCAAGCAGATTGTTTCCGCTGCGGTCAGTCCAGTTGGCGTTGCCGCTGCTCCGCATGTTGTTGATATAGGAAGAAAGTACGGGCCACTGAGGAGCCGTACCGTAGCGGGCTGCGAGAACACCGTCAAGCTCATTAAGGCCAGCTTCCAACCCATCGGAAGCCTGGGCAGCGGGGCAGACAATGCAGCTTACCGCCACAACCGGAGCACAGATAAATGGCAGAAATGAATGGTGATACATGGCAACGGGCTGTTTTCTTCAAGGGAAATGCGGGGGACCGGAGCCCCCCGCTTGTGAATATGATTCCGCGGATGAGATTACTCAGCCGGAGCCTCGGCAGGAGCCGCAGGGGCGGACTTCTTCTTCCTCTTGATGAGGAGCCACACCAGACCACCGGCTGCAGCCAGCAGCACAATGCCCAGCAGCGGTCTGTAGAACAGCCAGGCAATGGAAATCACCACCAGTGCCACAATGGAGGACACGAAGAAGGAGATGATGGAGATACCGAATTCGAGGATGTTTCCGATGATAGGCAGCACATCACCCAGCACGGACAGGGGCTTGAGGATCATGCCAATGCCGATGTACATCATGAACCAGCCCACAAGGCGCAGAATCCAGGTCCACATGGTGTTGCCATCCTTAGCGGCCTGGAACATGAGATCCTTGCTCCGGGTGCCCATCTGCAGCAGGTCAACCTTGTAACCGTTCTCCGCCACATAGGGGGTGAAGGTATTGCCCATCTGGCAGGAAGCCACAGAGATAGCCACAGTGTCCGGGATATAGGTCCAGGTGATGCGCACATCGCCCACTTCGGGGGCACCGGGATTCACCGTGCTGCCGTTGGCGGCAGTGGGAGCCAGGTTGATGTGAGCGCGCAGCATCACTCCGTTGTTGCTCACCATGTACTGATTCTGCCAGGGTTTGATGAGCAGCAGGCGGTTATCGGCCGTGCGCACGTAGGCCTTGTCGCCGAAGCAGACAACGGGCAGCACACCCAGGCGGTCCACATTGATGAGACCGGGCAGCTGCATGGGCATGGTCGGAGCCGGGGTGGTCAGGTCGCCATAGCCGGTCACGGTGCGCTGGGTGTTGTTCACCATCATGTAGGCGGTCTGGGCAGCTTCATCGGCCACCATCGGGTACATTTCACCCGTGGGACCCTGAATCAGGGCGCCGCAGGTGGGGTCATCCAGCACCAGCAGCTGCTGGCCGGGGTAGGAATCCACCGTCACGTACATGCTGGCAGGCAGCTGCTGCGCCACGCCGGGCTGCATGCCATTGGGCAACGGCATGCTTGTTGCGCTGGCAGGTGCGCCGATGTAGAGCACATTCCCGGAAACTGCCGTGCGGCCGGTAAGTTCCTGCGGAAGCGTCACATCCTTCAAATCCACCGGCTTATCTCCGGAAATCGAGCTGATCTGCCGCGGGGTCAGCGTGAACGCGCCCAGGGTCACATTCGTGGCGTTCTGGTTTTCATTCTCCACACCGGTGTAGTGCACGATGTTATCATGCCCGGCTTCCTTGAAAGAGGAGGAATCCTCCGGCTCGCTCACCCATTTCTTGCTGTAGGAATAGGTGGTAATCTTCTTCACGCTGCCACCTACCTGTTTTTCTTCGCGGGTGGATTCACTCTCTACCCACTGGTAATACTCTACGCGGCGGCTCAATTCGATTGCTTTGAGGCTGATGCCGGGGAAAAATCCATCTGTCAGGGTATCCTGAGTCACGGCGTTGCCGGTCAGGTGCACGAGCTTGCCCTCGTACTGCGGGTCAATGCTGTCGGCCGTGGGCAGCGCCACGCAGGCGGCCTCGCCCTCTTCCAGAGCCTTGGCCGTCTTGACGGCGCGGCCCTCATTCCAGAACAGCAGGGGAATTGCGGCGAGGAAAATCACGCCTCCCGTAAGTATCCCCTTGAAGGAGCCTCCGAGGCGGCTGCCCCAGCTTTCTGTTGTTACTTCTTCTATAGCCATTGTAGTATGTTGAGTTCGGTTTTGTATAGTGCTGCATGCAGCAGGCTGTTTTCAGGATGAAAAAACTAAGGAGACGATTTCTTCATCCCGGACGACTGAATTCCCCAAGGCGGCCCACACAGACACCATCACTTTCGTAGGAAATCCCTTCATCTTGTGACACTCTACCACCTCAATATGCAAAAGTCAAAAGAAAAATGTTATTAAACCTCATAAAAAAGAAACCGAGCCCTCACGCAAAACACAAAATTATGAATATCTCAATTATTCACATCTTTATCTTTCTACAAATATCAGAACATAAGCAATAGTACACCCGCACAATATATGATTAATTCAGATAAAATACCATTTAAGGCCCATCAATCCGGCACTTATTCAGTGAGTTTCCAGAGGTTCCGCCCCTTGATTTCGATAACAAAAAAAGCGCCCTGACACTCGCAAGTGGCGAAGTCAGGGCGGGAAACTGTTGAGCAAGGGCTTGCTTACTCTGCGGGGCATTCCTCAGGGGCGCATTCCTCATCGCCACCCATCATTTCACCCAGCATCTGCTGCACGGCGGGGCTGTCAATGCCCAGCCCGATGGCAAGCTTGAGCAGATTGGCCGTGATATCCACCACCTGCAGCTTGGTCTTGAACGGAAGTGAGGCGGAAAGAGCCACCGGATCGGCCTCGCCGGAAACAGCGGGCATGATGGTGGCAGCAGCCTTACCCTCGCAGAGCGGAGCCATACCCTCCATCAGCTGGCCCACTTCTTCGGCCTGCATGATGCCCTGAATAACGCTCAGCCGCTGCTCATCTGTAAGCGGTTCAAGCTGAGTGAGAATACCGGGAACGGCGGCTGCGAGAACAGAATCCAGATCTGCAACCAGCGCGGGCAGGTCCTTCTCCTGAGAAGTACTCACCAGCGTGGTCAGATCACGCATGGCCGACTTGATGGAATCAAGTGCTGCCACCTCAGGGGTTGCCTGAGCCACCATGCACACTGCCGGAGCCAGAGCCATCGCAAAATAGGTGTATTTATTCATATCAGTCAAGTATGTTTTGTTCGAGGTATTTCACTCAATATCACACCTTCTGCCCCATTGTAAAGCAAAAAATGCAACAGCGAGAGAAATTGCACACAGATAGCCCAAAGTTTTGGGAGCAATAGCGATACCATCAACATTGTGGAAGAAGCCCCCACCTGCTCACCAGATTGGAATCTTTGAAACTATCGGAACACAGGACTTCAGGGAATTAACAATCAGGAAAATCTGGCATAACCCGTATTCCCGCTTGAACTCTGGCGCATGGACATGTAAAATGCGGGTGAGCTATGACGGAACAACCAGAACCCAGGAATCATTTCGGAGAAGGCGCTCGTTTTCTACTGACCGCCGCTGCGTTTGTCATTGTCATCTTAGGGCTCCAGGCAGCCCGCAGCGTGTTGCTCCCCATCATGATGGCGGGGTTCCTGGCCATCATCAGCTATTCCATCACGAAACTGCTGAGCCGGTATCTGCACTTCCCGCACTGGCTGGCCGTGGCAGCCACGGTGATAGTGGATGGCGGGATTCTCTTCGGCGTGGGCAGTATCATCAAGTTCCTGGCGGCAGACATGAAAGCCACCCTGCAGGGAGACTTTCTCACGCGCATGGTGGAAAAATACAATGAGCTGATGCACTGGCTGGGTAATTTCGGGCTGGAGGAGCAGGCCCGCGCGCTGGTGAGTTCGCCAAAGGATTTATTTGATATCCAGCAGATGGTCAGCGTCGTGCAGGCAATTTCCGGGCAGGCCATCTCCTTTGTAACCACCTGCACCCTGGTGCTGGTGCTCATGACGTTCATGCTGGGGGAAGCGCGGTTGTTCAAGCGCAATCTGCATCGCCTGCCCAACAGCACCAAGGGTAAGGAGGATTTCACCGTAGCGTTGCAAGGAATCCAGCGCTACCTGCTCATCAAGACCATCGCCAGTGCCACGACGGGAGCACTGGCCTGGCTGGCGTGCGAACTCAAGGGCGTACCCTTCGCTTTCCTCTGGGGCGTGGTAGCCTATGTACTCAACTACATCCCCACCATTGGGTCCATTGTGGCAGCCATTCCGCCCATCATCATGGCGCTGCTCATGGGCGGCTGGGGTGATGCCGCCATCATCACCGTCTGTTATATCGGCATCAACTTTGCCATCGGCAATGGTATTGAACCCATCTTCCTGGGCAAACAGTTCGGCATAGCCACCTCGGTGGTGCTTCTGGCCGTGCTCTTCTGGGGCTGGGTATGGGGCCCCTGCGGCATGCTGCTGGCCGTGCCCATCATGGTGCTCATCAAGCTGGCGCTTGAAAATTCGCCGGATCTTTCCTGGGCTGCCACTATCATTTCAGATGAACCGCCGCCCCACGTTCAAAAGCTCGAGCTCAATAAAAAATAACTATGCATTCATTCGCCTATAAAAATGGTTTTCTCTACTGCGAGGATGTAAACCTCGCTGATATTGCAGCCCAGGTCGGCACGCCTGTCTTTGTGTACAGCAAAAAGACCATCACCGATGACCTGCGCGAATTTCGCGAGGCTCTTTCCCCGCTGAAAGCCCACGTGGCCTATGCCGTGAAAGCCTGCTCGAATAAAGCCATCCTGAACCTCATGGCCCGGCAGGGTGCCGGCTTCGATATCGTCTCGGGAGGCGAACTCTGGCGCGTCATCAACGCCGGCGGCGACTCCACCCAGTGCACCTATGCCGGCGTGGCCAAGACAGAGCCGGAAATACGCTATGCTCTGGAGCAGAATATATACTGTTTCAACTGCGAAAGTGAAAACGAGCTGCGGGAAATCAACCGCATTGCGGGTGAAATGGGGGTGAAGGCCCCCGTGGCGGTGCGAGTGAACCCGAATGTGGATGCCCACACGCACAAGTACATCACCACTGGCACCAATGAGAACAAATTCGGTGTAGATATCTCACGGATTGAAGACGTCTACGCCATGATAGCGGCCGAATTACCGCATCTGCACATCAAGGGGCTGCAGATGCACATAGGCTCCCAGCTCACGGATAAGCAGCCATTCGCCGCTGCGGTGGAAAAGGTGCTGCCCATTGTAAAGAAGTTCATCACTCTCTACGGGATTGAGTTCTGGTCCATCGGTGGCGGTATCGGTATCGTGTACGACGGCTGTCTGGAATCCGGCAAGCCGGAATGGTGGGCCGCCCACCCGGAACAGATAACCATCCAGAGCTACGCAGCGGAGCTCATCCCCCGGCTCCAGCCGCTGGGCATCAGAATCCTGGTGGAACCCGGCCGCCGCCTCGTGGGCAACGCCGCCGCCATGCTCACTACCTGCATCTATGAGAAGAAGGGCGAAGCCAAGACCTTCAAGATGATTGATGCCGGCATGAATGACATCATCCGCCCGGCGCTTTACGAAGGCTACCACGAAATCTGGCCCGTCAGGGAACACCAGAATGATGAGATTCTGGCTGATATCGTGGGGCCCATCTGCGAATCGGGTGACTTTCAGGCCCAGAACCGCCGCATTGCAGACGTGCAGCCCGGCGAAGTGCTGGCCGAAATGAGCGCCGGAGCATACGGGTTCAGCATGGCCTCCACCTATAATTCCCGCCCGCTGGCCGCGGAGGTGCTGGTGGATGGCGACAAGTGGAGCGTCATCCGCCGCCGCCAGACGCTGGAGCAGATTGTAGAAGACGAGTGCCTGCCAGAATAAGCAGCCGCCTGGTCTCCAGAAGCATTTCTCACCCCGCCTGATCTGCATCCGGCGGGGTTTTTCCATGAGGAAAGTTGAGAGGAAAAGCCCTTTTCCCTTGACGCACGGAGACATATTGCCTAAAATGGTGGAGTCATGAAAGTACTGGCTATTCTCTTCCGCGTGGTGTTCAGCATCATCGTGCTGTTGCTTGTCGCGTGCTACCTGCAATCCTCTCCTACCGTTACTTTTGGAGATTTCTTCAATTCTCTGGGCAAGATTGATTTTGTGGAGATGCTCAGCGGGGTCAACGGCGTCACCATCTCCCTAGCGGTCATTCTGCTGCTGTCCATTCTTACCTTCACCCGGCTGCTCGAGGCTGCCTGGAACGTTCTGTTC
>JAFVQN010000095.1 GCA_017504805.1 Akkermansia sp.
CGGATGGGGTGGGATTCGAACCCACGGAAGGGATTAACCTTCGGCGGTTTTCAAGACCGCTGCATTCAACCACTCTGCCACCCATCCGGGGTGGTGCAGGCTGCGTTGCGTGCTGGGGGGATAGTATCGTATGTGGGGGGGAGGTGCAAGTATTTTCTGCTTCATGTGGGGGAATTTAGCGATTTTTTTCTTTTTTGCCGGATTTTTTCAAGATTTGTCTTGACTGCGCGGGTAAGCTTGTGTATACTGCGCCCGCAGTCAAGCTGCGAGCATCATGAATGTCCCCATCGTCTAGGGGTTAGGACATATGATTCTCAGTCATAGAACCGCGGTTCGAATCCGCGTGGGGATGCTCCAAAAGCCCGAGGTTAACCGCCTCGGGCTTTTGCGTAAGGTGGGGGCGGCGGTCCGGATTCGTGGATTGACAGGTGGAGGTGCGGGTTTTATAATGCTGGTATGAGTGAGTTTGCCGGTAAAGTGGTGGTGGTGACGGGTGGCGCGCGGGGTATCGGACGTTGCATTGCGGAGAAGTTTCGCGAGGCTGGGGCGGCGGTGTGTGTGTTCGATTTGCTGGAGAATCCGTATTTTGTGGGGAATCTGGCAAGTGAGCCGGATTTGCGGGTTTTTTGTGATAAGGTACTGGCTGAGTATGGGCAAGTTGATTTTCTGGTGAACAATGCGGCTCCTTTGTTCAAGGGGTTACCGGATTGCTCGTGGGATGAGTTCAATTATGCGCTGCAGGTGGGGGTGACGGCGCCGTATATGCTGACGCGGCTGCTGCTGGGGCATTTTGCTGAGGGGGCGGCAGTGGTGAATATATCCTCCAGCCGCGATCGTATGAGTATGCCCGGCACGGAGTGTTATACTGCGGCCAAGGGGGGGGATTGCGGCGCTTACGCATGCACTGGCTGCGTCGCTGGCGGGGCGGGTGCGGGTGAATTCCATTTCGCCGGGGTGGATTGAGACGCAGGGGGCTGAATACAGCGGGGCAGATGCAGCCCAGCACCCGGCCGGGCGGGTGGGGCGGCCTGAGGATATTGCGGAGATGGTGCTTTACTTGTGTTCTGCCCGGGCCGGGTTTATTACGGGAGAGAATATCTGCATCGACGGCGGTATGACCCGCCAGATGATTTACCACGGGGAGCACGGCTGGAGCCTCAGCTGACTCTTATGCCTGTTCCAGAACGGGACCGGGTGGGGTTATTTCGATGTTTCGCCGAGGGAATTAATAGTTTTGGTTAATTCCTGTTCTGTCCAGTAAATACGGTTTTTGAGGGCATATCCCCATATGTCTGAGCAGATGTCAACCCCCTTGTTGCTCAAGTGAGACGGAGTGTCTGAAAAATATGACAAGTCATCAGAGATGCCTAATCTTTCATCTTTGAGAACGGGGATGCCGTTTACTGTGAGATGCCGGGCTAATTCCGCATGCTTGATGCGACAATCCAGGGAATTGTAATGGAGAGCAAACATGACTGAGAATGAGGCTCCTCGTTCATGACAAAGTTGTTGCATTTTTTTACAGAATTCGACAATATCAGAGGTGGCAGCACATACTTCATCATGGTAAAGCTTTTCGGGCTCCATTTCGTGCATGCGCATGTTGTGAATTTCCAAGAAACCATTATTGTGCAGGGTTGCTTTTTCCGGATTCATGTAGCCATGGGTTGGCCTACCTCTTTTGATTCTTTTGCGCTGCCGTTTGACGTAATTGACATTGGCTGATAAATCTCCGCTCAATACAGTAAGCAGATTACCAGTGTTCAAGGGAATGATATTGGTGCTGAACATGTTTAATCCTTTTTGTCGGAAGGCGAATTTTAGCCCTTGTGTCGTTATGTTCGGTGCGGGATAAAGGCTGCAGACGACGTGATTGCCCTTGGCGATATGGTGCTCTGCTGCAACGACATTTCCGGGTAATCCAAACCCGGCGTGATTGCCCGCATTGACTACTGTGATGCCGTGCTTTTCCTGCATGGCCCTGGGATTTACGCTGGTGGCTATTTCGGAACCACCTATGATGATGTGCAGCGGTGCCGGGTTGTTTTTTACCTTGGTGAACCAGGCGTCAGTCATGTTTGCTACTTTGCCAAAAAAAATCAGTTCCGGGTCCATGTATTTGTCTATGCATTGCTGGAGAATGATTCCAAGAGCCATGCCAATGATGATACAGAAGGAGAGTTGCTTCATACTTTGTGTGCGAGAGTTAGAATGCAAAATAAATGAAAGCCGGTGCTTCACCTGCATGGGCGAGGAACATGAGCGTTACCATCGTGACAATTATGACCGGATGCGTGAAGATGCGGTAGGGGTCGTTATGCCTTTTCAGCGAGATTGCTTCCAGGACTATTGTGAGGATGGCCAGGGCAATGATTACCCCCAGTGCGGCATCTGTTTTGATTCCGGGAAGCGGAAAACTTCCATGGTAGTGGGTGAGGTCGAATACGCTTTTAACGTGTTGCAGCAAGTAGGCGGGATTGGTCACATAAAAGAACATCCATATGAAGATCATGGTGATGATGGTGAGCAGCCATGCTGGAAATGCCGGCATTTTATGACCCCGTTTGGCGAAAACGCGGTGAATTACCATGGTGATGCCAATCAGAAGGCCCCAGATAAGGAAATTCCAACCAGCTCCGTGCCATACACCGGAAATGAGGAAAACAATCAGAATGTTGAGCCACCAGCGTTTGGTCCGGCTTCCTTTCAGGGGGAAATAAATGTAGTCTCTGAACCAGGATGTGAGTGTGATGTGCCATCTGCGCCAGAATTCAGAAATGTTTGTAGCAGAGTATGGGCTCCAGAAATTCATACTTAGCTGGATATTGAAGCACTTGGCCAGCCCCCATGCACTCAGGCCGTATCCTGCAAAGTCGAAATAAATTCTGAGAGAGAAGAGAACGTTGTTTATCCATATGATGACGGCGCTTTCGCCGTCGTAATTCGTTACCATGTAGCTTGCCAGATTGTCCGCCAGTACAGATTTGAAGTAGATGCCTATGAGAACGTAGCTGATGCCGGTTTTGAGATTGGCGGCAAGAAACCCAGGCTGGATGTTTTCCATCTGTGGCAGTAAGTCTTTTTTGCGTTCAATGGGGCCGGCTACTATCTGGGGGAAAAAGGAGCAGAATAACATGTAGTTGACAAAGCCTGGTATCGGCTCTTTGTTCATCAGGGTGTCGATGCAGAAGGCAATGACCTGGAAAGTGTAAAACGAGATGCCGACAGGTATGATGAGATTACGAATGACATCGAAGTCCTGGCCCAGGACGTCGTTAATGGCAAAGTCGGCGTATTTGTAGTAGAAGAGCGGCAGTAGCAGCAGTGGAATCATCAGCCCCAGCAGGAGGCGCGGTGGCAAGATGTTGTGTTTTGTCTGGAGAAAGCAGAGGACATATGCTCCGATGCATACGCTGAAGAATATCAGCAGCGTTTCCATGCTGATGGTACCCAGCATGACCCAACTGATGACGAGCAGAAATAGTTTGTGGCGACGCTGGGGGGAGATGAATTTGAGAGCAAAGTGCCCAAGCAACATGAAGATGATGGAGAAGAACAGTATACGCCAGAAAATGAGTTGAGAAAAGTCCACGGCGAAATTATGCCATGATTTTTGAAAATGGCAAGATATTTTTATTAAGCCGAGAGTTTGTCAAAGCTTGTCCGTATGTCGATTTTCTGCAGTAAAATTGACCAGGGGGCGACCGGTTACAATCGTGACCTATGTTTGAGTGATGAGCCTGATAGATGAGAATCTAGCGTTCCGCCAAAGGTACTAAGTGAAGGTTCCGCGAGCCTTACGGATCGCCATCTGGTATCAAGAGAATCCGCCTGCAGGTGTCTGCCTGCCTTACTTTATACTTTGCACTTCTTCAAATCCTCATTTTTCGTGCAGAGGTGGGGGCTTCTTCAAAAATGTTGTTAATGTTAATATCGCTTATAAAATCTTTGGGATACAGGTGGGTGCGCTGGGGTGAAATTCGCATTGCCAGGGGGGGGCTTAGTGAAAAAATGTCAGTTTGCGCCATTATGTCTAAGCTTGTACTCGACAAACGGGCAGGGATGTGATTTAGTATTGCCACATTTAGTCCTTTCCTGAAAATATGAAGTCTTACACGATTTTCCAGAAGTCTGACGACGCTACGGTGACGGCTTTCCTTGAGTGGATGCGCAACCAGGAGCGTAACGTGTACCGCGCCGCTCTCCGCGAGCTGGGTGCTCTGAAGAAGCTGCGTCCGCAGTACATGCAGCAGAAGCCTGTGGCTGAGCAGTTTGAGTGGATTAAGAAGATGCTGGCCTGGAAGCCCGCAGAGACGATTGCCGACCACTTGCTGCAGGTGTGGCTGATTCGTAAGCACGAGGGCATGCTGGTGAGCTTCATTGAGAAGCTGGGCATCGAGCACAACGGCCACGGCGTGGTGGATGTGCTGCCCGAGACTCTGGATGCAGACAAGCTGAAGGAGGCTGTGGATTCCCTGTTCGAGAATTACCCCGCTGGTGCTGTTTCGGTGTACCTGCACATGTTCCAGAACCAGACCGAGGAGGGCTGGCCGGAGCTGCAGGCTATTCTGGATAGCGACGAGCGCGTGACTATCAAGTAATTTTACTGCCGTTAAAGCGGTCGGCCCGGGCGGGGAACTGCCCGCCGACCGCTTTTTCTTTTGCTTCACTCTGCCATGACGGAAGATGAACAGTTCATGCTGCTGGCTATGCGCGAGGCCGAGAAGGCCCGCCAGGCTGAGGAGGTGCCCTGCGGCTGTGTGGTGGTGAAGGAGGGCAGGGTGATTGCCCGCGGCTGGAACCAGGTGGAGACGCTGAAGGATGCCACCGCCCACGCCGAGATGCTGGCGCTCACGGCGGCGGAGGCTGCGGTGGGTGACTGGCGCCTGGAGGGGTGCACGGTGTATGTGACCAAGGAGCCGTGCCCTATGTGCGCCGGTGCTTTGGTACACTGCCGCCCCGATCGCGTGGTGTTTGGTATTCCGGACCCGAAGGGTGGGGCTTGTGGCGGGTGGATTAATCTGCTTGATTCCAATCCTCCTCTGAATCACAAGTGCGAGGTGCAGGGCGGCGTGCTGGGCGAGGCGTGTCTGGAGCAGTTTCAGTCTTTTTTCCGGGCTGCTCGTGCTGCTGCCAAGGAGCGCAGGCGCAAGGAAAGGGAGGTGCAGGACTATGATGCCGCAGATTGAGGTTTATGTGAATGTGGAGAACGACTGGGTCTCCGAATCGCTGGCGGGGCAGTTCGCTGCGGCTCTGCAGGCGCTTCTGCCGGAGCTCCTGTCGAGCCCTGAGGGACCGGACCATGTGCTCAGCGGGCTGGATGTGGTGGAAATTTCCATCGTCGATGACCCCACTATCGCAGAGGTGCATGGCGAGTTCCTGGATGACCCGAGCGCGACGGATGCCATCACCTTCCCGTATGGCGAGGTGCTTGTCAGCTGCGATACGGCTGCCGCCTATGCGGCGGCTCACGGCCTTGTGCGGGAGGAGGAACTCTTCCGCTACATGGTTCATGGCCTGACCCACCTGCATGGCTACCTGGATTATGAGCCTGCAGACCGCGAGGCTCTTTTCGCGGTGCAGGAGCCGCTGGTGAAGAAGTATTTTCCTATTGTGAAAGTAGGTTGATTTTTTCAAATAACATGCTTTTAGGGTTGACTTAAACCGGGGTTAGGGGTATACAGGGTGCTGCTATGAGTTTAATTCCATGGATGATGATGGCCGCCGGCGGCGTTGCTGTGGACTATATCAACCCGATTCCGCAGCCAGGAGAGCCTGGTTATGATGCACCCCCGCGGCATCACCTGCGCCTGATGATGGAGAATGACTCTGCAGCCGGGAGCGATTGCAATTATACGCATGGCACGCGTTTTGACTACGCGCAGACACTGAGCGCGCACCCGCACCATGCCTTTGGCCTGAGCTTTACGCAGAATATCTACACGCCCTATCTGCACACGAATGGGGCTGTGCCCGGTCAGCACCCGTATGCCGGTTATCTGGCGCTGGGTGTGGCGCATCTGTACAGCGGGGAGAACGTGGGCAGCAGTGTGGAGTTCCAGCTGGGCACCACGGGCAAAGCCTCCGGCTCCCGCGAGACTCAGGACATGATTCATGCCGGTATGGGTCTTGAGCGCTGGCGGGGGTGGAATGACCAGATTCGCGGTGAGGTTACCTTCCAGCTGACCGCGCGCCAGGACTACCGCCTGCCGTGGCTTGAAACGAGCCTGCCCTGCGGCCTGCAGACAGATGGCGCCCTTTTCACCCGCGAAGAGCTGGGTACCGTGGCCATTGCCGCAGAGACGGGCGTGTATTTCCGCCTGGGGCACAATCTGCCCGACAGTATGCAGTACAGCACGAATCACGCCGGTGATTACGCCGTGGGGCTCATCCGCAAGCCGGATTATGACCCCGCTGCCACCTCGTGGTATGTGCAGGCGGGAGCATCGGTGAAATACGTGGCGCGTGATATGTTCATTGATGGGGGCGTATTTCATGATTTTGACCGCACTTGCGGACGCATGCCGTGGGTGGGTGAGGCACAGCTGGGCATCGGCGTGCGCCGGAAAGGGGTGGATTATTTTGCCGGCATCGTCGCCCGTACGGATAATTTCCGCAGCCAGATAGATGACACGGTGTTCGGCACCTTCAATTTTGCGTTCCACTGGTAAATGAGGGCACTGCTCAAAGGGGGAATCATGGCGCTGGGTGCAGCCTGTGTGCTGCTGTTGGCGGGTGCTTTCCCCCTGCTGGGTGCGCCGGCGGTCTACCGCGGCGGCGCCATGATGCTGCTGGGCGCTTTGGTGGTGCTGCTCTGCTTGTGGGGCGGGTGGCGGCTGGCCAGGGGGTATCGGGCGCAGCTGGTGGCAGGGCTGGTGTTTCTGTTCTTCACTGTCACGGGGCTTAATATGCTCTTCCAGTACGGGGCGAAGGCGCTGGAGTATGCCGGCATCGGCGGCCCCATGTGGGCCGGAGCGGTGGGGATGGGGTGCATCGCGCTCACCGGGGTGGTGTTCATGGCGGTGTTCGGTTTTCTGTGCTGCCGGGTGATGAACCGTCGCCTGCTTTGGCTGGCCGGGGCTCACTGGGCCGTGGGGCTGCTGGGAATCGGCGCGTTTGCTGATGCCGCGTATGAGATTCGCGTGCCTGTTACACTGCCGGCAGATGCGAAGACAGAATTGACGGAGTTGATTCTGGATGATGGCCGGCAGTTGCCCCTGGGGTTCCGCCTGCGGGTGGATGATTTCAAAGTGCGGTATTACGATGATGCCACTTACACCCTGTATCACTTTGAGCAGGGACGCCCAGGTTCTGCTCAGCAGGTGGAGCGCCGGGGTGATATGCTGCACCTGGGCTCTGAAAGCTGGCCGGTGAGCGCGCTGAAAGATGCGCCGGGTATGCCGCATCCCTTCCTGATGCTGCCGGGCTCCCCTGCGCGGGTGCTGGTGCAGAATCCCGGTACGGTGAAGGATTACTGCGCGCATCTGACTATTTTTACGGACCATCGCGGGCGCCCGGAAACCCGCAAGGATGAGCTGCGGGTGAATTCTCCTGTGGCTTGCAAGGACTGGCGCTTCTCGCTTTCCTCGTACCGGCAGGAGGGGGGCAGGACTGAGGTGCTGCTGCAGGCTCGCCGGGCTCCGGGGCGTTTTGCTGCTCTCGCCGGCATGGTGGGCATCATCATCTGCACCGCGGTCTGGTGCTGGTGGCGAAAGGAGGAACAGGCATGACAACACTGGTCTACACCCTTACGATTTTTACACTGCTGCTCTGCCTGGGCAGCGTGCTGGCGGCAGTCATGAAGCGGGAGTGGGAGTGCCGCAGAGCCTTCGATGCTGCGTGGGCTGGTGCATTGCTGCTGTTTGTGGCGGACTGGGTGCTGGCCCAGGCCCCGCCATTCGGCAATATGCGGCACGTGCTGGCCTTTTTCCCGCTGGTGATGGTGCCGGCAGCGTATTACCTGCGCTGTTTCCGCGGGCTGGAGCTCACCGGCTGGCTGGCCGGAGCATCGGCCATTGCGCTCATTGGGACGCTCTGTATGCCGCTGCAGGCGGGCTGGCGGCAGATGCCGGCGTTGCAATCCCCCTGGTTTGTGCCGCATGTCACGGCTTATGTCATTTCCTATGGCCTCATGACGGTGGCCGCCATGCTTACGCTGGCTTCGTTGCGCCGGGAATCCCTGCTGGATGCCGCCGGGGATGTGGTGCGGCTGTCGCTGCCGTTCATGACCTTCGGGCTGTGGAGCGGTGCCCTCTGGGCCGATGCGGCCTGGGGCGGCTACTGGGCCTGGGATATCAAGGAAGCCTGGTCTCTGCTCACCTGGTGCATTTACCTCATTTACCTGCATGTGGAGCGTTACCCTGCCTTTGCCGGCTGGCGGCGTCCGCTGCTTCTGCTGGGCTTTGCTGCGGTGGTGGTCACCTTCCTGGTGGTGAACCTGCTGCCGAGGATTGAATCCATGCACTCTTATGCACAGTAGTTTATGGTGAAGTCTGTCGGTGCCATCATCGGGGGGGTGTTGAGTTGTCTGACGGCGCTACTGTTGTTTGGTATGGCCGGTATCGTGGCGGAGGGAATCCAGGAATATGAGATGCCGCATTTGCTCCTGGCTCTGGTGTATGCCTTTCTGCTGTTGTGTGGTTCGGTGCTTCTGCTGCGCCTGGGAATGCGGCTGATTTCCGGCGGGTTCCTGTTGTTCCGCGTGAATTGCTGCTGGCCCGCTGCTGTATTACTGAGCTGGATGTCGGGGAATGAGCTGTTATGGGCATGGTGTCCGGAGGCCGGACTCTGGGGAATGGCGCTGCATACCGTTTCCCTGTGTCTGCTGGTGTGGGTTTGCCGATTGGGGAGAAAGGTCAAAGCACCAGCGCCATGATGAGCATGCCGGCAGTCACGCCGTAGATACTCAGGTGGTGGTGCCCCCAGCGCTCGGCCATGGGCATCAGTTCGTCAAAGGAAATGTAGACCATGATGCCCGCCACCACGGCAAAGAGCACCGCCAGCAGGGTGGGACTCAGGAAGGGCAGCAGAATCAGCATGCCCACCAGGACGCCCAGCGGCTCTGCCAGACCGGAGAGCGTGCCCAGCCGAAGGCCTTGCGGCGGTCGCCCGTGCCATAGAGCAGGGGGAGTGCCACGGCGATGCCTTCCGGAATGTTGTGAATGGCCACGGCCATTGCCACGGAGGTGGCAATGCCGGTGTTGTTGAATGCGGAAGCCACGGTGGCAATTCAGAACTCGAAGCCCATCTGTTCGTGGATGGAGTCATCAAGTCCCTGCTGTTCGTTGGCAGGCGCAGTTGTGGTCACATCCGGCGCCGGGGCAGGGGTGGGGGCTGCGGCGGGGGCTTCGGCGCTGCCGTTGAGCAGGGCGCTGAGGGTACCCACTGGGGTGGTGGGTGTTTCGTGTATGGGGGTAGCGGCGCCTTCTTCGCCCTCGCCGGCGGCGCTGGGCATGATGCGCGAGATGCGTTCCACCTGGTTCTTGGTCACGATATTGCCGAGCACGCTGCGGCCTTTCACGCGCAGTTTGCCGAAATCAAACGGAATGGGGCGGCGCAGGCGGCGCAGCTGGTTCTTGAGGTAGACATTCACCTGCATGGCGTTGCTTTCCTCCTCCGTCTTGTGCACGGTGAAGAAGAACACGCGGCTGCCCTTGGTGCCCTGGGTGAGCTGGTATTCCTTGTCGCGGGTGAACCCGCCCAGCTTGAAGCGCTTGGCGTAGGTGATGCCTTCCTTGCCATCGCGGTAAATCATGTTGAACACCCAGTCGTCCGTGGGGCGCAGCACGCTGATATGCAGCAGCTTCTTGCCTACGTAGAATTTCTCCTGCACGCGGCGCACGGTGAGCACGCCCTGGTTATCGATGACCAGGATATCGCTCATGGTGGAGCACTTGTCGATGGCTTCGCCTCCCTTCTTGATGCCGTAGCCGGCAAAGCCCTCTTCATCGATGTAGAGGGTTTCGTTTTCCACTGCGGCCACAGCGCGGGTGACGGTGTCAAAGGTGGTGAGTTCGGTGCGGCGGGGCCAGTTGGCGCCGTATTTCTTCTGGAGCTTCTCGAACCAGCGGATGGTGTAGCGGGTGAGCTGGGCCAGGTTCTTGCGGCACTGTTCGATTTCGCCTTCCAGCCCGCGGATGTGCTCTTCCGCCTCGTGAATTTCGTACTTGGCAATCTTCTTGATGCGGATTTCGGTGAGGCGGATGACGTCTTCCCGCGTGACGGGGCGGATGAAATCTTTGACGAAGGGCTGCAGGCGCTCCTCAATTTCAGTGAGGGACTGCTCCCAGCTCTCACTTTCTTCCAGCACCTTGTAGATGCGGTTCTCAATGAAGATTTTTTCCAGGCTGGCCTGCATCCAGCTTTCCTGCAGCTCGGCCAGCTGCACTTCCAGCTCGCGGCGCAGGGTGTCCTTCGTGTTGTCGACGTTGATTTTGAGAATCTCGCTCACGCCCATGAACACCGGTTTCTTGTCCACGATGACCACGGCTTTCGGCGAGATGCTCACCTGGCATTCGGTGAATGCGTAGAGGGCGTTGCAGGTCTTTTCCACATCCTGCCCGGTGTGCAGATGTACCAGGATATCGGCCGTGGCGGCAGTGTTGTCCTCTATCTTTGCCACCTTCAGCTTGCCTTTCTCCATGGCATTCTCAATGCTCTGGATGACGGATTCGGTGGTGGTGCCGTAGGGGATTTCGGTGATGCGGATGAGTCTTTTGGTGCTGGTATCCAGCCTGGCGCGGCAGCGCAGGCGGCTGTTGCCGGTGCCGTCGTTGTAGCCGCTCACATCCAGCAGACCGCCGGTGGCAAAGTCCGGGTAGAGCTCGAATTCTTCGCCGCGCAGGTAGTGGATGGCGGCTTCAATGAGTTCGTTGAAATTGTGCGGCAGGATGAGGCAGTTCATGCCCACTGCAATGCCCAGCGCACCTTGTGCCAGCAGAAGGGGGAATTTCACCGGCAGCGCCACGGGTTCCTTGTTGCGGCCGTCGTAGCTGAGTTTCCACTCGGTCACTTTCGGGCTGTAGACTACATCCTTGGCGAACTGGGAAAGGCGGGCCTCAATGTATCGCGGGGCGGCGGCTGCATCGCCGGTGAGGATGTTGCCCCAGTTACCTTGCGGGTCGATGAGCAGGCCTTTCTGCCCCAGGGTGACGAGTGCACTGCCGATGGAGGCATCACCGTGCGGGTGGTATTTCATCGTGTCGCCCACGATGTTGGCCACTTTGTTGTAGCGGCCGTCATCCATGCGCTCCATGGAGTGGAGAATGCGGCGCTGCACTGGTTTCAGGCCATCAATGATATGCGGAACGGCACGCTCCAGAATCACATACGACGCGTATTCCAGATAGTAGTCACCGAACATTTTCTGAATGAGGCTCGGGTTTTCCTGCAGGTATACAGGTGTGATGTCTTTGCTCATGGAATGCAGGTAGTTTATCATAAATGACGCAGCATTTCAAGCAAGAAGCGTGCGAATGTCATTGACAAAGCGCGTTTCAACCGCTAGAGTAGAAGAGCTTTCGTATGAAGAAAATCATTTTCCTCCTGATTCTGGTATTGCTGGCAGCCGTGGCCGCCACGGTGTATTGGTATGAGCCTGCCCGCGGAGCGGCTATCGGTTTATACGAAAAATGCACGGGCACATGCCTCGTGCCGGCGGAAACGGAAGCACCGGCTGAGGTGCAGCCGCAACCCGCACCTGAACCCGCACCAGAGCCTGAGCCACCTGCTCCCACCCCTGCACCGGAGCCAGAGCCGGAGCCAGCACCGGAGCCAGAGCCGGCCCCGCTTCCTGCATGGAATGCCGAGGCAGAGTCGCTGCTTCCCAAGGCAGAGTCCGGTGATCCGGTGGCGCAGTTCAACCTGGCTCGCCAGTATGTGCTGGGCGAGGGTATGGCAGTGAACCGCGGGGAATTCATCCGCTGGTGCCGCACGGCAGCAGAGCAGGGGCTTCCGGAAGCTCAGTACACCCTGGGTATGTGCTATCGCCAGGGACTGGGCGTGGAACAGAACGAGGCTGAGGCCGCCAGGCTTCTGAAACTCGCTGCGGACGCCGGATTCGCTCCGGCTTCAGAGTCATCATCCAACTGATAATCAATAACCGAAACGGAATTTTTTATGTCTGACCTTATCATACACGGACAAGAAAACATAGCATCCCCCGGATTTTACATGCCCAACCGCCTCACCGCTGCAGCGGTCAAGGCGCTGCACAAATTGCTGAACGGCAAGGTGTGCTATCTGGTGGACCCCACCTATCCGCCTACCGAGGCGGTCATGAAGAGCCTGAAGGAGTGCTCTGCTGAAATGGAGTATTATGAGTTCCGCAAGACCACATCGCTGGTGGTGCGCGAGCAGATACGCGCCCGTATGGCTGCGGGGATGAGCGTGGTGTTCATGCCCGGGCAGGTGGCCAAGTGGCGCGGCACCTACAGTGACGTACCTTCCCCCTTCCTGCGCCACGTGGGCAGTCTGCATATATCTCCCGTCCCCCTGTTCCTGGGGCACTATGGCAACACGGTCAAGACGCTGTATCGCGACAGAGAGGATTTTGACACGCATGAGGAGCTCTGCATTCTGCCGAAACTGGCATCCGGGCCGCAGACCGGTGAGCGCCTGATGGCCGCCTGGCTGGAGAAGGGGGCTGAGATTTTTGCCGCGCAGCCGCTGCTTAATACCTCGGTCATCACTAATCTGGTGTATGCCCTCAAAAAGTTCCCCAAGGTGGAAATCGTGGATGGCATGACCCACGCTGCGCTGCCGCATTTCAAGGCCCTGGGCGTGGGTATGGCCGTGGCTGGCATGCTGCGCAAGCGTGGAGAGAAGCGCATAGGCGTGATTCTGCCGCCGGGTGCTGGTGGTGTGATTGCCACACTGAGCTGCATGCTGGCTGGCATTACGCCGGTGATGATTAACTACGCTTCCTCCGCCGCCGCTTTTGAGAGCACGGTGCGCCAGGCCGGGTTGAAAACCTTTATAACGGCTCGCAAGTTCATGCAGAAGCTGCCGCAGTTCCCCTGGCCGCCGGAGGAACAGCTCATTCTGGTGGAAGACCTGCTGACAAAGACCCCGAAGTCCACGCTCGTTGCCAATGTGCTGAAGGCCAAACTGCTGCCGGCGTCCCTCATCTGCAAGATGTATGATACAGATGCTCATAAGGGGGATGATGAAGCCGTGATTCTCTTCACCTCCGGTTCCAGCGGTGAACCCAAGGGGGTGGTGCTCACCCACCGCATGCTCATGGCCAATGTCGCCCAGTGCGCCTGCCGTCTGGACCTGACGGATTGCCGCTTCCTGGCCAGTCTGCCGATTTTCCACAGCTTCGGCATGACGGTGAACATGATGCTTTCGATGATGACGGGCTGCATGGTCTGCTCTTACCCGAACCCGACCGACGCCCGCACCCTGAACGAACTCATCAAGAAGTACAAACTGTCGCTGGTGTGCGCCACACCCACGTTTGCCCGCGCCATGCTGCGCCGCGCCGAGGCCGATACATTCAAATCAGTCCGTTACTTCGTGCTGGGAGCCGAAAAGCTGCAGCCCGACCTGGAGAGGGAGTTTATCGAGAAATGCGGCGTATACCCGATGGAGGGATACGGCCTGACGGAGACTTCTCCGGTTATCGGTGCCAACATGCCTGATGCGGAGCCGCTGAAAGAATCTAAATTCTTCGTGCCCGGCACGGTGCGTCCCAGCATTGGCGCTATGCTGCCTGGTATCGCCATCCGTATCACTGATGTGGATGACGATTCGAAGGAGTTGCCGCTTACCGAGCGCGGCATGATCTGGTTCAAGGGAGCCAACGTGTTCGGCGGTTATATCGGCCGCCCCGAGCTGAATAAGGAAATCTTCCACGATGGCTGGTTCAAGACCGGTGATATCGGTCAGGTGGACCTCAATGGCTTTATCACCCTGGGAGGGCGCCTTTCCCGCTTCTCCAAGATCGGCGGTGAAATGGTGCCGCATGAAGGCGTGGAACTGGCCCTCAGTGAAGGCTTTGAATTGACCGCCGAGGATGGGGTGCAGATTGCTGTGGCCGGTGTCAGCGACCCGCAGAAGGGCGAGGCTCTGGTGCTGCTCTCATCAATGCCCCAGCACCAGAAGAGCTCTGAAGCGAATGAGATTCTCCAGTCCATCCGCACGATGCTGGCCGATATGGGGATGCCCACACTCTGGGCTCCCAAGTACCTGGTGCCGGTGGAGTCCATCCCGGTCCTGCCTACGGGCAAGCTCGACCTGCGCGGCTGCAGGCTGCTGGCCGAGGAAGCTCTGGGTATCATGCCCTGAGGCACATCATTGTTCATCAAATCAAAGCCCTCTTCCTCAGACCGGGGAAGAGGGCTTTCCTGTGTTGATTTGAGAAAAACAGAGTACCGGGGCTGTATTTAAGCTTGCTTTTCCTGCCGAAACAGGCATAATAACCCCAGTCTGGCAGCGTACGCTGTCGAAATATCCTGTAATTTAAGACTTATGAAAACGCTCAAGCGATTCGTACTTGTAGGCGCCCCTGCTTCCGGCAAGGGTACTCAGTCCTCTTTCCTGTCTGAGACCTATGATCTCAAGCCCCTGAGCACCGGTGCTCTGCTGCGTGCTGAGATTGCCGCCGGTTCCGAGTTGGGTCTGGAGGCTAAGAAGTATATGGATGCCGCCATGTTCGTACCCGATGAAGTGGTGAACGGTATCGTGGCCAAGTGGCTGGGTGAGAACAAGGACTGCGGCTGCCTTCTCGATGGCTATCCCCGCACCGTTTCCCAGGCTGAAACGCTGGATGCAAACCTCAGCGCCATGGGCCTGGGTGTGGACATCGTGGTGTACCTCAACGTTTCTGCCGAGCTTATCGAGGCTCGCATGCTCAAGCGCAAGGCTTGCCCCGCCTGCGGCGAGACCACCCGCAACGGCGAGGAAATCTGCCCGAAGTGCGGCGGCGCCATGATTGTGCGCTCAGATGATAATCCCGAGGCTTTTGCTAAGCGTCGCAAGGATTACGAAACGCTCACCGTACCCGTGGTGGAGCACTACCGCGCCCAGGGTAAGGTGGTGCAGATTGACGTGACGGAGGAAGGCGAGCCCGAGGCTGTTTCTGCCCGAATCGCCGCTGCCGTTCGCACCTACTGCGAGAAGTAAGCCTCATATCTGCCGTATTTTTATCCAGCAGCCGGTTTCCCGCGACGGGAAACCGGCTTTTCTCTTTACATATCAGAGCAGAGCGGGTAGAATACCCGTGAGATGAGATTATATGCCCTATTGACTCTCGCAGCAGCGTTTCTGTCAACTCCGTCTGTAGCTGGTCAGGAGATCGCTCCGGTGGTGCAGCTGCTGCAGAATACCCATCTGCAGACAGAGCCTGCTGCCTTGAAGACGCGAGCAAAGGCCTTTTCTGCTCTGGGCTGTCTGCCGCCAGATACCGATTCATTCATCGCACTGACCCGGCTTGGTGAATTGGCAGAACTGGCTGCAACAGCTGGTCAGGGAACACCGATGCTCGATGCTGTGATAAATGAGCTGGACTGCCTTGCCATAGGGGTAACAGAGCAGACTGTGCGTGATTGGGAGCGCCTGATGCCTTTGTTCCAGGTGCTGACTGTCGATAATCAGCCTCTGCTGGATTCCTGGGGAACCCGGGCAGAACCAGCGGCGGCCCGGGCCATTGTGGCGCACCAGCGAGACCAGCAGACGCTGAAGGGTGAATTGCTGGTGCAGGCCACCAGGGATTTCCGGATGGCTCCCATCTACCTCGTTCTCACCTGCAAGCCCGGTGGCGAGCGATTGATGCAGCAGCTTTCCATGCTGCCGCTTATGTTGCCCTTCAATTCGGATGGTACGGTGGAAATGGTTGGTCGCGGCGGCTGGCGTGGATTCTGTCTGCGGGGGGATGCCCTGGATGTGTCTGCGGCCAATCTTGCCCCGGAACACGAGGACCAGCTGAGGGCCAATATGCAGAAAGCCCGCCTGTATCTGGTGACTCAGGCTATCGGCAACAAGCTGGTGCTGGTGATTTGCAGTAATCTGGATGAGGTGAAACTCGCGCAGCGCCCGGCAAAATCACTCCTGGCCACAAATAAGCTGCAGCCATTTGATGCCTGTATGCAGGAGAAACCGTGGCTGGTGGGCTACAGCAGCCCGGCGGTGGTGGACATGCAGGAAAAGCTCAATACGATGTCCGGCGCGCTGAGTCATTTCTACTGCCTGGGCTCAGTCTTCAAGCTGCTGGCAGCGGGGGATGAGAAGTTTGCAGCTCCGGCAGCAGCTGTTGATTCGCTGCTGCGCAAGACGGCAGAGTTGCTGCCGCAGAAACGCCAGGCTGAGCAGCTGATGGTGTGGCAGCGGAACGATGCAGCAGACTCCTCCCTGTACATTCTGACTGAGTCGGATGCCTGCGGACTCCAGTATGCACCCGGCGAACTTCTTCATACGGCGTGCGCTGCCCTGCCGGAAACGGCTTTCTACCTGGAGGGAACTCCTCTGACGGGAGGCCGCGCCATTGATGTACCCGCCCTCCTGCGTGAGGTGGACACTGTGGCTCAGGGCTATGTCGATACACTGGACCCCGCGAAGTCCGCGGCAACGGAAGCGGATGTGGCCGAATTCCGGCGTTTGCGTCCGGTGCTGGAAAAATGGGCTCAGAGCGTCTCCCTGTTGCAGAAGGCCCTCACAGGCAGCGGGGCAATACTGCTGAAGGAAACTGCGGTAGATGCGCCACAGCCACTGGCTTTAACGCTGAAGGCGCATGTTGCCTGTGAGCCGGAGCTGGATGCTGCAGCCGCAGCATGGCAGGAAGGCCTGGATTTGCTGCGCAAGGAGGGCGGTGAGCCCTCTCCCTGGCCGGTGGTCGTGGAGCGGCAGCCCGGGGAACTCTCTCTGTGCTGTGGTGGAAATGCCTTCGCAGATTCAGCCTCTGCTTCAGGCGTTCCCGTGGCGGGAGGCTCGGTGTTTGCTCTGAATCTGGCCACGCTCAGCCGGATGGCAGAGCGTTATGCTGCAGCCGGCACTGACAGCCGCGCAAGTGATGCCGCCGCGGCCATGAAAGTGTTAGCTACCTTTATTGATCGCGTGGAAGGCGCGGCAACCACTTGTGGGGACCGCCTGCGCATCCTTCTTCGTGTGCAAACTGTGCAAAAATAAGAAATTGATGATTATGAACTACTGGAGAACAATACTTGCCTGTTGTTTCGGCTCCTTTCTGCTGGGTCAGCCCCTGGCGGGCAACGAGCTGACCAAGGCACGCCAGATATGTGGGTATGCGGAGAATGATAAGCTCCCCGAATGGGATTCCATGTCGGAAGAAGGCCGGGAATATATAGGCCCCATGGGGGCTGAACCCAGCGCCATTTTCAACGTGGATGATTCATACCCGGAAGAAATTCAGTCTGAAAAACAGCTGTGGCAGCTCCTCTGGGCGATGCACAAGGAACTGAAGACGGTTCATTACTTTGAGCCCGGTGCGGTTAAGCGTGGAAAGGACCTGAAGGATTGGATGAAGCGCATCAATACCTTCCGGACCCTCCACGTTACCCTGGCCGATACGATGCATGAGAATAAGCCTGCTACGGCCATCATCATCCGCTATGCTTCCGATATGCGCATCTATGCTGCTTTCCGTAACCCGGATTTGATAGACAAACTGTCGGAGAAGGAACAGGGGGTTCTGGCTTCCTGCGCTGAGTGGATTTCTCAGAATATCAGCAAGGGTATGCCCAATATGCTGAAAATCAAGAAAATTCATGACGCTATCGTGGAGGGGACAACCTACACCAAGGGCTTTCATTTTACCCCGGAACTTATTCTTGATGGAGTTGGAGTCTGCTCAGCTTATACAACCGCCTGCCAGCTGCTGCTGCACATGGTGAAAATTGACTGTCGCTATGCACATGGTGAAGTGTCCACCTCATGTACGGACACCCACGCCTGGAACTTTGTGGATGTGAATGGTGAGTGGTATCACATGGACTCCACCTGGGATGACCCGGGTAACAATCTTTGCTACACCTATTTCCTCATCTGCGATGAAGAAATGGATATCGACCATGACTGGCCGCTCAAGGGGGAGGACGAGGATATATACCCGACGACCCCGGAGATAAACGCTCTCAACTTCCATAAACGTGCATATTTTGAGTACAAGCCAGACCAGCAGCGTACCGAAGATCAGTACTATACAGATGGCGGCGGGTGCTCGAATAACCAGCTTTTCGGTATCATGCCGGAAGAGGACCTTGAGAAATTGCAGGAACTGGTGCCTGACAAACTGATTTCCAGAGCTACCCCCCTGGAGAAGACCGCTGCTCCCTATACCGGCATGTTGCCCGCCAGAAAGGTGAAGAAAGCCCCGGCTTCCCGCCAGCAGGGATATGTGGTGAAATCTGAAGAGGATTTCAACAAGCTCATCAAGCAGTGTGCCGAGAAACTTGAAGGCCCGAAAATCGTTTTCAAAATCTCCGGCGGCTGCACTAGTAGCGCCCGGGATATGCTGAACGCCTCGGATATTCACCTTTACGTATCGAAGTACAGCTTTACTTCCAGTGAGCTGCATCCGCTGACGCCTGACCCCGAGATTACGCTGACCGTGGAGTACAGACCGGAAGTGCGCCTGCTCAGTGCCCATAAGAATAAGGAAGCCGCTGCTAAGCTGACTGCAGAAGAGAGCGCTGCCTTGTTTGCCTGCCGTAAACTGGCGGAGGCGTACGGCTCTAAGTGGAAAATCCGTCGGCAGAAAATACGCGATGCTTATCAGCATCTCACGACCCGGGTTAATTATGCCGGTGACGAAGAACACCCCGCTACAGATGCCCTGCTGAAGGGAATGAGTGACAGCCTGGGTTATGCCGTGACGATGCAGGTCCTCTGCGAAATGATGGAAATCCCCTGCCAGCTGGTGCATGGCCGCACCAAGGATGAATTGCATGCATGGAATCTTGTCCGCTGGTCCGGCAAACGCTGGTATCACGCAGATGCGGCCATGGATGCAGCCGAGGGATACACCCTTGAATACTCGTGGAAACATGAGCAGGAATGTGATGAGGACCAGCTTGCCGAGCACGCCTGGTATCTGGATGAGCATCCTGCTACACCGCCGGCCAGTCCTGTGAAAAACAAGGCCGAGGCGCGTGAGTTGCTGAAGAAGCTTCGCGCCAAAGCCGAGGAAAAAGCCGCCGAAAAGCTTAACTGAAACGACGCTGCCCCCGCCAGTATCACTGGCGGGGGCAGCTGATTGGTACCGTGTGAAAGTTTACTTGCCGGCCATGGCGGGCTGGGGCTCCAGCTCTTCCTCTGTGCCGTTCTTGAAGTGCTCGAAAACGCCTCGCGGGTCTTCCGGGCTGCGCTTCAGGGCGTCGAATATGCGGTCTCGCATCTCGACGGCTGCTTTGAACGCCGCTTCCTCGCTGCCATACTGGCGGTCGGAGAAATACTTGGTGAACTGGTTCCACTTGCGGCAGATGCTGAGCCTCCATCCCTGAAAGGATGTTGTCTCATATGTGTATCGGGTAATGTTGCGTTGGGTCATATTGTAGTTGCCGGGTTTAGTACCGGATGCGCCTATACTGCCATATCTTGCTAATAGAGACAACCTAATTTGCTAAATGTTCGATATTATTTGCAAATTATGACTATTGCCCGCCCCGTTTCCGGGAAGATGCAAAAAAGGAGCTGCCTGTCGGCAGCTCCTTTGGTAAATGGGATTGAGTAATCCTTGCGCTTAGGCCTCGGGCTGGGCAAGAATCTTGCGCAGACGGGCAAAGCGGGGCAGGGATTCGGCCGTCTTCATGCCGGTAGCGCCCTGGATGAGGGGCAGGGCGTAGTCGATGAAGGCCATCTCCACGTTGTTCCCGGCGGCGTTAATCCACTCGCGGGGAACCTTGCGTTCAAAGTTCGCCACGCTGGCCAGGGGCAGGAGCTTCATCTCGCACTTGTAGTTGCCTTCTTCGTCGGTGGTGCGCTCGAAAGCGGGCATCTTGTCAGTGTCGCCGGCCACGGCGGCCTCCACGGCCGTCTTACCAGCGAGGTATGCCTCGTGAGCGTCGGTGGCGGAACCCAGGTGCGTAGCGCAGCGCTGGAGCAGAGAGGGTTCGATGGCGCGGACCTTGGCGCTGGCGATGCGGCCGCGCACAATCTCAGCCAGCTTGTTGGCCAGACCACCCAGCTGGGCGTGGCCGAAGCCGTCGTTGCTGTTGGTCTTGGCTTCGGAGATGAAGTTGCCGTCCTTGTCGTGGATGCCTTCGGAAACCACCACGAGGCACTTGCCGGTGGCGTTGTAAATCTTCTCCACGTCAGCCAGGAAGTTGTCCATGTCGAAGTCAACCTCCGGGAGGTAGATGAGGTCGGGACCAGCGCCGGCGTAGGTTGCCAGAGCGGCGGCGGCGGTCAGCCAGCCTGCGTGACGGCCCATCACCTCGATGATGGTCACCATGCCCGTGTCGTAGCAGCAGGCATCGTGCTTCACTTCCATCACAGAAGTGGCGATGTACTTGGCAGCAGAGGCGTAGCCGGGGCAGTGGTCGGTGCCGAAAAGGTCGTTGTCGATGGTCTTCGGAATGCCCATCACCCGGCATTCCCAGCCGCTCTTCTCCATGAACTTGGAAATCTTGTTGCAGGTGTCCATGGAGTCGTTGCCTCCGTTGTAGAAGAAGTAGCGCACGTCGAACTTCTTGAAGGTCTCCAGCAGCTTCTCGTAGTCGGTCGGATCCACATCCGGGTTCTTCATCTTGTAGCGGCAGGTGCCCAGGGCGGAGGACGGGGTGAACTTCAGCAGCTCCAGCTCCACCGGGTCTTCCATGCCCATGTCGTAAAGCTTGCCTTCCAGCACGCCCTTGATGCCGTTGGCGGCACCCAGCACGCGGGTAATCTGAGGAGCGTTGAGAGCTGTCTGGATAGCA
>JAFVQN010000096.1 GCA_017504805.1 Akkermansia sp.
CCGAACGTAGTGAGTGGGCGGCAGAAATCGTTGCTTCACAATAAGCTGCGGCCTCCCTGCCACCCCTCCACGTTGGTCGGGGTTCCGGTTATTTTTTATTCCAAACCCAGAGTTCCGCCGCTAACGCGGCTCCACTCTGGGCTATGGTTATACCGCCCTGACGGGCTCAAAATTCCTCGGGCTATTAGCCCGACAAATATCAATTTGTCCGCCTTACACCGTGCAGCGCACGGAGACGGAGGAGGTGAAGGGCAGGATGAATTTGTGCAGCTCCACGGTGGCGGTTGTGGCGCCGAAATCCCGCACGCAGGCGGTGGCTAGGCGGTGGCAGAGGGTTTCCAGCAGCACGGTGGGTTGCTCCTGCGCCAGGGCGGTGAGGTGCCGGGAGAGGGCATCGTAGTTGATGGTGCGCTCCAGCTCTTCATTCATGGTGTCAAAGGCGGTGGGTGGTGTCAGGCTGATGTCGGCCACCAGCCGCTGGGGCTCGGCTCGTTCCTCCGCCGGCACGCCAATGCGGCAGGTGAATTCCAGCCCGTTGATGTGGATAGTGTCGGCGGTGCGGCGGACCGGTCCTGTGCCGCCGCGTTCCATGAAGCTCTGCAGGGCGCCGAGGTGGGGCACGGTGAGGTCCGGGGTGGAGACGGAGAGCTGGGCGGCGTTGTTGTAGCCGGTGAGCACGCCAATGCCGATGATGCCGGCGCAGTGGGCGGCGTTGATATCGTGCTGCATATCGCCGATGAAGGCGGTATCAGCAGGGTTCAGGCTGTGCTGGCGGAGCAGGGTGTAGATGTATTCCTCCTTGTTGCGCACGCCGGAGTGGATGTGCTCGAAATAGTCTTTGAGCCCCAGGAAGCGGGCCTGCTCATCGAAGGCTCGCGGGTCCATGCTGGTGAGGATGAAGCAGCGGATACCCCGGCTGCGGCAGAACTCCAGAAATTCCTTTGCGTGCGGGATGATGGTGACCTGAGTCACCGCATTGTCGAAGGCGTGGCGGTAGTATTTCTCCAAATCCACGAGTCTGGCTTCGGGGGTCTTGCGGGCATAGTAATCCGGGTAGGGAAGCTGGAATTCATTGCGGAACTGCTCGCGGGTGAGGGCGGGGCGGTCATATTGGGCCAGCACGTAGTTGGTGGCTTCCAGGGTGAGGGCCAGGTCATCGCACAGCGTGCCGGACCAGTCGAAAAGGAGGTTTTTGAACATGGGGAGCGGAGAATCAGGGTTTGCGGCGGTCGGTGGTGATGATGTTGTGGCGCTTCTGGAACTTGAAGATGGCGCGCTTCAACTCCGGGTTGATGAAGGGGTTATCCTTGCCGTAGCGGGCCCAGGGGCCACCCGGCACCAGGTGGAAATCCACAAAGCGCCAGTGTACGGTGGCCGTGCCGCCCTTGATGCCGAGGTAATCTCGCACCGCGGGGGAAATATCGATGCCGGCGCACTTGTTGGACTTGTTGCGGGGCCGCTTGCCGAGGAAGACGTATTCCCAGTCATCGGTGTTGAAGGGACCGCAGTCCTCCCACTGGGCAAAGCAGTAGCGGCCATTGTAGTATATTTGCACCCAGGTGCCGCGGCACACGGATTCATACTTGCCATCCTTGAAATGGCGGTACCAGGGGATGACTCGTGCGGCTTCCGGCTTGGGCCCGCCTTTGTCGATATCGTTGTAGGGCAGCGCGATGTAGAAGGGATTGAGCTGCGGGGTGAAGCCCAGCGGGGCATAGGTGCGCGGGTCCCGGTTGGCGGGGTTGGGGTCATCGAACCCGCCGTAGTTGTCGTCCCAGGCGCTGTCCCAGCTGCTGGCGGTGTTGGGTACCGGGTTGTTCTTCGTGGCTCGCTCGCCTATGTAGAAATAGGTGGCCGTGATATCGAAATGCCAGGGGTAGGCTCCTGGGCGCGGTCGCTGAGGGCGTGTCTTGGGATCCGGGAAGTTGCGGCGGTGGCTTTGGTCGAAGGTGGGGCGCAGCGGGCCTGCCTTGATGGCGGCTTCGCGCAGGCGGTCGGAGGTCATGCGCCGCTTGGGCGGCTTGGCTGCGCTGCGGTTTACCGCTGAGGCGCTGATGCTGGTGCGCACGCGCTGCGCCTCTGCCACCGGGAGCGACAGCAGGCCAAGGAGCAGGAGACAAGTCAGCGCGCGGGTCAGCATCCTTCTATCATTACCAGTTGTGCAGCACGCTCGGGCGCGCCACGGGCAGCTTGTCGGGGGCATCCAGCGTGTAGTGCAGTCCGCGGGATTCCTGGCGGCGGATCGCGCAGTCCACAATCAGTGAGGCGGTGA
Organism: Akkermansia sp.; assembly: GCA_017504805.1. Classification (GTDB taxonomy): domain Bacteria; phylum Verrucomicrobiota; class Verrucomicrobiia; order Verrucomicrobiales; family Akkermansiaceae; genus Akkermansia. The sequence goes on from JAFVQN010000096.1 coordinate 2,273, forward strand.
GCGCCAGGTTGCGCAGGTCTATGATTTCCGGGGTCACGCGGTAGCCCCAGTAGTACTCGTTGATTTCGCGGTTGATGTTGCGCAGGCGCGTGGCGGCGCGCTGCAGACGGTGGTTGGTGCGCACGATGCTCACATAGTCCATCATGGTGCGGCGCACTTCATCCCAGCAGTGGTAGAGAATGGCCAGGTCATCCTGCTGGGCGCGCTCGCCGTGCTTCCACTCGGGGATGGGGTATTCCTCCATCTTATGGGCCAGGGGCAGGGTGCGCAGCATGCGCTGCAGGGCGCGTTTCGAGATGACCACGCATTCCAGCAGGGAGTTGCTGGCCAGGCGGTTGGCTCCATGCAGGCCGGTGCAGCCGGTTTCGCCCGCGCAGAAAAGACCGCGCAGCGAGGTCTGGCCGTCCGTATCAGTCTGCACACCGCCGCACTGGTAGTGCGCGCTGGGTACCACGGGGATGTGTCCACCTCGGCATCCACGCCGTAGCTCTTGCAGGTTTCGTAAATGTAGGGGAAGCGCTCGGCCATGAATCCCTTGGGCTTGTGGGTCATGTCCAGGTACATGCAGGGGTGGCCGGTGCGCAGTATCTCGCGGTTGATGGCGCGGGCCACGATGTCGCGCGGGGCCAGACTCTTGCGGTGGTCATACTTCTGCATGAATTCCTGGCCATCCGGGCCGCGGAGCACGCCGCCTTCGCCGCGCACGGCCTCGGAGATGAGGAAGGTGAGGCCATCGCGGTCACTGCTCTTGGGGTTGTAGAAGGTGGTGGGGTGGAACTGCACGAACTCCAGGTTGGAGACATTTGCCCCGGCGCGCCAGGCCATCGCCACGCCATCGCCGGTGGCGGTGGCGGGGTTGGTGGTGTACATGTACACGCGTCCGGTGCCGCCGGTGGCCAGCATGATGCGGTCGCAGCGGAAGATGTCCACCTCGCCGGTGGCGGGGTCCAGCACATAGGCGCCCAGTACGCGGTCCTCGGTTACGCAGCCGAGCTTGGCGGTGGTGATGAGGTCGATGGCGATGCGGTGGTCCAGCAGGGTGATATTCGGGTGCTGCTGCACGCAGCGCAGCAGCTTGGTGCTGATTTCCAGCCCCGTGGTGTCCTTGGAGTGCAGAATGCGGCGCTTGCCGTGGCCGCCCTCGCGCCCCAGGTCGAACTCGCCGTCTTTCTCCGTGTCGAAGTCTACGCCCCAGTTGAGCAGCTCTTCTATGGCGGCGGGGGCTTCCTCCACGATGGTGCGCACGGCTGCTTCATCGCACAGACCGGCACCGGCGTCCAGCGTGTCAGCCACGTGTTCCTCAAAGGTGTCGTTTTTATCCATCACGGCGGCAATGCCGCCCTGGGCCTTGGCCGAGCTCGAAATGAGGGGATCGCTCTTGCAGAGAATGGTCACCTTGCCATATTCGGCGGCGCGCAGGGCAAAACTCAGTCCCGCCACACCGCTGCCGATTACTAGAAAGTCTGTTGTAGTCATCGCTGTATGCTGGATGCGCGCGCCATTC
>JAFVQN010000097.1 GCA_017504805.1 Akkermansia sp.
TCACCATCAACGAGGGCGAGTTCGTCTGCTTTGTCGGCCCCAGCGGCTGCGGCAAATCCACCCTGCTCAATATCATCGCAGGGCTGGAAAAACCGAACAGCGGCATGGCGCTCATCGACGGTACCCCCATCACCGGCCCGGGACGCGACCGCATGGTCATGTTCCAGGAACACGCTCTCTTCCCCTGGCTGGATGTCATCGGCAACGTGATGTTCGGGCTCAAGCAGAAACCCAACCTGACCGATAAGGAGCGACTGGAGGTGGCCAAGTACTACCTCTATCTCGTAAAGATGGACCGCTTTGCCCACGCCAATATCCACGAACTGAGCGGGGGCATGCGCCAGCGTGTGGCCCTGGCCCGCTCCTTGGCACCGAACCCCAAGATTCTGCTCATGGACGAGCCCTTCTCCGCGCTGGATGCCATGACCCGCGAGCGGCTCTACGGCGATATCCAGGACGTGTGGGAAAAGCGCCGCAAAACCATCGTGTTCGTGACGCACAACGTGCGCGAAGCCGTGTGCCTGGGCAGCCGCGTGATTCTCTTCTCCCCGCACCCGGGTCGCGTGCGCGAGGAATTCCCGGTCTACCTGGCCCGCCCGCGCAATATCAACAACCACGACCTGGCCGACCTCTCGCAGAGTATCACCTCGGCGCTGAAGGGCTACACAGCCAACGAATCTGATTAAGCCGTCATGAAACGCGTTATCATCACCATCATCTTCTTCCTGCTGCTCATTCTGGTGTGGGCGGCGCTCACCGGCGACCTGGCTGCTTTCGGGCTGGATTTCAGCCTGTGGTCACCCTATGTGCTGCCCCCGCCCAGCACCGTAGGTCACTACCTGTGGGATAACACCGTGAACGGCAAAATCCCGCTTTCCATGATTATCACCCTGCGCCGCCTGCTCATCGGCTACATCATCGGCCTGGTGCTGGGGGTGCCGCTGGGCATGCTGGCCGCGCGTTTCCGCAGTGTGAATGACACCCTGGGCATGCTGGCCCTGGGCTTGCAGGCGCTGCCCAGTGTGTGCTGGGTGCCGCTGGCCTGTATCTGGTTCGGGCAGACGGAAGCAGCCTTGCTTTTCGTGGTCATCATGGGCACGCTGTGGAGTGTGCTGCTCTCCACCCAGAACGGCATGAAGAATGTGCCGCCCATCTATGCCCGCGCTGCGCGCACCATGGGTTCCAGCCCGCTGCACACACTGGTGTTTGTAACCCTGCCGGCCTCGGCCCCCTTTGTGGTGAGCGGCATGAAGCAGGGCTGGGCCTTTGCCTGGCGCTCGCTCATGGCAGCAGAGATTTATGTATCCGTGGTGTCCGGCTTCGGTATCGGCCAGTATCTGCACTATGGCCGCGAGCTGCAGCGCATGTACCAGGTCATCGGCATCATGTTCATCATCATTGCCGTGGGCCTGCTGGCGGATAAGATTCTGTTCTCACCCGTGGAATCCTGGCTGCACCGCCGCTGGGGAACGAATAAGGATTGACGATTGACGATTGACTATTGACGATTGACTATTGTGGATATGATTCCGGAGTGGATTGAGGAATTGAAAGGTTTACTGGGCGATTGTGTGTGCACGGATGCTGCCACGCTGCAGGCTCACGCGGGTGATAAGTGGCATGCCGCTGCGCTGCCGCAGGCCGTGGTGCTGGCCACAGAGACGGAGCATGTGGCCGCTGCGCTGAAATTTGCGCACGTGCGGGGGATTCCCGTGACCCCGCGCGGTGCCGGTGTGGGCTATGTGGGCGGCTGTGTGCCGGTGCGGGGAGGCATCGTCATCTCCGTGGCCCGCATGACCCGCATTCTGGAGGTGAACCCGGCGGATGGCGTGGCCGTGGCCGAGGCCGGGGTGCTCACCGCTGATTTGCAGGCCGCCTGCGCGGAAGTGGGCTGGTTCTACCCACCGGACCCGGCGTCACGCAAGGAATCCAGTATTGGCGGCAACATCGCCACCAACGCCGGTGGCCCCCGCTGCCTGAAATACGGCGTGACCCGAGCCTACGTGCTGGGGCTCACCGTGGTGCTGGCGGATGGCCGCGTGCTGCGCTGCGGAGGCCGCACTCACAAGAATAAGCAGGGCTTTGACCTGGTGGGGCTCTTCTGCGGCAGCGAAGGCATGCTCGGCATCGTGACCGAGGCCACGCTGCGCATCATTCCCGCGCCGCCCGCCCGCGCCGCCCTGCACGCCAGCTTCCCGCAGTTTGCCCTGGCCGCCGCCGCCGTGCAGAATACCCTGCAGGGCGGCCACCTGCCCTGCGCCATAGAAATCACGGATGCCTTCACCCTGGCCGCCGCACGCAATCACCTGGGGCCCAGCGCACTGCCCGCCGGAGCGAAGGGACACATCATCATCGAGATTGACGGGCAGGCCGATGCCGTGGCCACCGAGCTGGAAGCCATAGCCGCCATTCTGCGAGAAACCGGCGCCACCGAGGTGGTCTATGCCCGCACCGAGCCCGAGGTGGAAGCCATCTGGCAGCTGCGCCGCGAGTTCTCCTACAGCCTGAAAGCCACCGGGCTCACCAAACTGAACGAGGATATCGTCATCCCCCGCTCGCAACTGGTTGAGCTGGTAAGCTTCTGCGAGAGCATGCAGCAGGAAACCGGCATACCTGTGGCCTGTTTCGGTCACAGTGGGGACGGCAACATTCACACCAATATCATGGTACTCAAGGACGCCGAAGGCCGCGACATCCGCGAACCGGCCGACGCCCTGGTGAACCGCCTCTTCGACTGGGTCATGGCTCACGGCGGCAGCATCACCGGCGAACACGGCATCGGCCTGGCCAAAGCGCCCTGGTTTCCCCGGGCCATCGGCCCCGTTGCCCTGGATACCCACCGCGCCATCAAAGCAGCACTGGACCCCGCCGGCATCCTCAATCCCGGCAAAATGGGACTTTAAGCCTGTAGCCTCATCTCCGTACAGACTGAGCAAAAGCTTCCGTTTTGAGCTTGACCAAGCAGAATAATCTGTTAGGATGTCAGAATATGAGACTGAGTACCGTTCTCTCACTGGCCATCTTCTCCCTTACCACGCTGACTGCGCAGGATTTGCAGCAGATTGCCGATTCGCTGAATGTCAAATCCCCTGCCGCAAAGGCTAAGAAGCTCACCATTCCCCGAGTCAAGGGGGCTGAGGTGAAATTTCTGGCTGCAGATTATGAGCAGATTATCAACAGCAAAGGAAAAATCACCCGTCCGCTGACAGATACTCCCGTGCGCGTGAGCTTCACCGTCAGCAAGGGGGGGAAGACCGTGACGAGCCGGGATTACGAACTCACCATCAAAGGCACGAGCAAGAGCAAGGTGGGAACCAATCCCAAACCTCAGATTATCCCGGACCTGCTCAGCTGGAATGGAGGCAAGGGCAGCTACCTGCTTCCGAAAGAACTGCTCATTTACGGCAAAACCGCCTTCATCCGGGAGTTTGTGCGTGAGCTCAACGCCATGCTGCCCGAGGGCTACACCGCCACTCTCACCGAAAAAGCAAAGGAGGCGCACATTTCCTTCACTCAGCAGAAAGGCTACGCCCCGGAAGCCTACCTGCTGGACATTGATGCCGACAAGGGGGTCCGCGTAACAGGCAGTGACACCAGCGGTCTCTACTGGGGCACACGCACCATTCTGCAGATGCTGGCACAGGAAAAAACCGCCCTTCCCTGCGGCACCGCACAGGACATGCCCCGCTACCAGCTTCGCGGATTCATGCTGGACGCAGGCCGCCTGCCCATCCCCATGAGCTACATTGAAAATGTAGTGCGGCTCATGAGCTGGTACAAGATGAACGACCTCCAGCTGCATCTCAATGATAACTTCATCTTTCACGAACACTATGTGGATGCCGGCGAGGACCCATTCCTGAAATCATACTCCGCCTTCCGCATGGAAAGCGAGGTGAAAGGAGAAAACGGCACCACGCTCACGGCTCAGGATTTATACTACACGAAGCACCAGTTCCGCAAGCTGGTAGATTTTGCGAAAGCCCGCGGGGTGAACATTGTGCCGGAATTCGACGCCCCAGGTCATGCCCTCTCCTTCACCCGCGTGCGCCCGGACCTTATTTACCAGGGGCCCATGAATCACGCCAAGCGTCGCTGTGAAATGCTGGATGCCGCCAATCCGGAAACACTCAGCTTCATCAGCAAGGTATGGGATGAATACCTGCAAGGCAACTCGCCGGCTTTCGGGAATTGCAGCACCGTCCATATCGGAGCAGATGAATTCTTCGGAGCTGCGGAAGATTACCGGAAATTTGCAGATAGTCTGCTGGGACACATCCAGCAGCGTGGCCATACCCCTCGCATCTGGGGCAGCCTGAACGCCAAGAAAGGCAGTACCCCGGTCCGGGCAAAAGGAGTGCAGATGAATCTCTGGAGCAGAGACTGGGCTCGCGCCTGGGACAGCGTAAACCAGGGCTACGATGTCATCAACACCCATGACGGAGCCCTCTACATCGTACCCTTTGCCGGTTACTACCGCGCCGACACCCGGCAGAAACACCTGTACGAAAACTGGATTCCCAACCGCATTGCCAATGAAACCCTGCCGGCCGGACATCCGCAGCTGCTGGGTGCGACCTTCGCCATCTGGAATGATGAAATTGACCGACTGCACCGCGGCTACGGCGCCTGCGACCTCTGGGGAACCATCTGCAGCATGGTGGACGTACTCTCTCAGAAGATGTGGGGCCAGCCCATCGCGCCCCGTAGTTTTGAAGAGCACAAGGAACTCGCCGCCCGGCTCAGCGCCATTCCCTACTGCAACCCTCTGCACAAAAACAACGAGCAATTCAGCATCACCCCCGGGCTCACCCCCATGCGCCTCGGCAGGGGCTCCAAGGGGCCGGACTATCACCTGACGATGGAGTTGCTCATGCCTCAGGCTCCCGTGCCGGGTGAGGAGCAGGAATTGCTCGGCTCCAGCGAAGGCCAGCTCCTGATTGCCGGTAAGGACGGCCGCATCACCCTGCGCCGCAGCGACACCATTGAGTTTACCTACAACGCCAGCCTGCCCGTCGGCAAGCGCGTCAGGCTCGAGCTCATCGGCAAAATGGGTAAGACCGAACTGCTCATTGATGGCGTATCTGCTGGAGAACCGGAAAATGTGCGTTTCCCGCTGCGCAAAGAAGGGCGCATGAGCACATTTGTGCTACCGCTCGAATATCTGGGCGGCTCGTTCACAGGCAAAGTGTTCAGCATGGAAGTGAAATAAGCCTGCTGCACATGTATCCCAAAGATTATGGAAAAATAGCCCTGAACGATATAAGGGCAATGTGTTCTGTGAGAAAATGCGTAGTAGGGTATCTCCCGCCTCGCCATCGGCAGTAAGCATGAATTTGTGGTTCTATCGGCATAAGCCGCTAACTTTCAATTTGTCAATCGTAAATTGTCAATTGTGAATCCACGTATCCCAAATCTTTGGGACACGTGTGAGCCTGCTGACACACCGGTTATTTTGAGCTTGCAATCATCCCCCCGTATGCTAACATTACCGACATGAGAAAGACCACCTTCATGATGATGGCCGCTCTCTCCTTAGCCCCGCTGATGGCAGAGAATCTACAGGAAATTGCAAATAACCTCCCGGTGCAGCCCCGCACCAGCGGACAAAAGCTGGAAATTCCCGCCGTACCCGGAGCTGCGGTTCGCCTGCTTGGTGCCGACTACGAGCAGATTATCCGCCCGGATGGCAGCGTGGTGACACCGCTCACCGACACGGCGGTCAAGATCAGCTTCGTGGTCAGCAAGGATGGAGAAGAAGCCGTTTCCCGCGATTACGATGTAACGGTCCCCGGCATGCAGACTCCTGCGGAAGGCGCCAATCCGGCACCGCTGGTGATTCCCGCCCTGCTGAACTGGGCCGGGGGCACCGGCGAATACAAGCTGGGAACCTCGGTGCGCGTGGCGGCCGATGTGCCGTTCGCAGCAGAGTTTGCCACCGAGCTGGAGCAGATGCTGCAGTGCAAGGTGGAGCTGGTACCCGCCGGCGAACAGGCAGACATCCGCCTGGGAATCACCAACAATGCCACACTCGGCAAGGAAGGTTACACGCTCGAAATTACCGATAAGGGCATTGCAGCCGGCGCAGCCACTGAAACCGGCCTGTACTGGGCCACCCGCTCCGTGCTGCAGATGCTGCAGAAAGGCAACGGCGCCGCACCTTGCGGCAAAGCACTGGACATTCCCCGCTACCAGGTGCGCAGCTTCCTTTTCGACGTAGGCCGCCTGCCCATTCCCATGAGCTATGTGAAGGACGTGGTGAAATACATGGCCTGGTACAAGATGAATGACCTGCACATTCACCTGAACGACAATTACATCTTCCACGAAGAGTACGTTGACAAAGGAGAAAATCCCTTTGAAAAATCATACGCCGCTTTCCGTCTGGAGTCAGACATGGTAGGCGCCGATGGCACACGCCTGACCGCCCATGACCTCTCCTACACCAAGGACGAGTTCCGCCAGTTCATCGCCTTTGCCAAAGCTCATGGTGTGAATATCGTGCCGGAATTCGATACCCCCGCCCACGCACTCTCCTTCACCCGCGTGCGCCCCGACCTCATCTACAAGAGCAAGAACAAGCGCGGCTGTGAAATGCTGGATGCCAGCAACCCCGAAACCCTGAAATTCGTAGAAACGGTGTTCGATGAATACCTGCTGCCGCAGAACGGTCGGAAGCCCGTATTCGACGGTTGCGATGTGGTGCATGTCGGAGCCGACGAGTTCCACGGCAATGCCGAACACTACCGCGCATACGCCGATGGGATCCTGAAGATGGTACAGGGCAAGGGCTACACCCCGCGCATCTGGGGCAGCCTGAACACCAAGAAAGGCAACACCCCGGTGCATTCCAAGGGCGTGCAGATGAACCTCTGGAACGGAGGCTGGGCCAAGGCCTGGGATTCCATCAACCAGGGGTTCGACGTCATCAACACGAATGACGGAGCGCTCTACATCGTCCCCTTTGCTCCCTACTACCGCATGGACGCCCGCCACGGCTGGGTTCACGAGCATTGGAAGGTCAATGACATCGCAGGCGAAGTGGTGCCCACCGGCCACCCGCAGCTGCTGGGTGCCGCCTTCGGTATCTGGAATGATATGATTGACCGCCGCTATGTGGGCTACGGAGCCTACGATATCTGGCACATGATTACCAACTCCGTGGAGGTACTGGCCGGTAAGATGTGGGGCAGTGATGCCACAACCACCAAATATGCCGAGCACAAGGAACTCATCAAATCCATCAACAAGGTACCGGGTGTGAACCCCTATGCCCTGTGGGAGAACGGCAACACCTTCTCCTGCGCCCCGGCCTCTCTGCCGTACGCTATCGGCAAGCCCTGCATGGGCCCGGATTATGAGCTGACCATGGAGCTCACCCTCAAGGAAGCCCCCGTCCCCGGCCAGGAGCAGGTGCTGCTCAAGGGCGATTCCGGAGTGCTCTACGCCGCGCTGAGCGATGGCACCATCGGCTTCCGCCGCAGCGACAGCATGGAATTCTCCTTCAACTGCAAGTTGCCCGTGGGTGAGAAGGTCACGCTGAAACTCATCGGCAAGCCCGGCAGCACCCAGCTCTTCCTGAACGGCCAGCCGGCCGGCCAGTGTACGCTCACCCGATTCCACCGCAACCCCGAGGGGCTCATCAACACCTTCGTGCTGCCGCTGGAAACGCTCGGCAGCAGCTTCAAGGGTGAAATCTACTCCCTGGAGGTGAAGCACACCGCCCCCGCCGGTCCCACGGTTGACCCGAACCTCCTGCCCAAAAAGAAGTAATGAACCCGCAGCAGGAATACGAAGCCGGAGCAGCCGCGTTCAAGGCTGGTAACGCCAAGGAAGGCGCCGAGCATCTGCGCAACGCAGCCTTTGCCGGGCATGCCGAAGCGCAGAACCAGCTCGCGCGCGTGTACTTTGCCCAGCTGAAAACCCGGCAGGACCTCATTTCCCTGGAATCCGCCGCCCAGGGTGGCGACCATGTGGCCCTCTTTGTACTCTCCATGTGCCTCATCGAAGGCCGCCTCATGGAAAAGGACACAGACAAAGCCCTCGTGGCCCTGAAACATGCCGCCGCCATGGGCAACGCCATGGCCGAATCCATGCTCGCCCAGGCTCAGGGGTAGGATTCCCGCACTTTCCCACCATATTAACCCGCTGCTCCGGCGCATCCGTGAGTGGCGGGTTCTTTCTTATCAGGAGGAGGCAATCAGAATGCTCTTCACACTGCCAGGGCCAAGGGTACGGTTAAGAGCGCGGATAATCTGGGATTTCAGGCGGGTGATTTCATAGCGTACGGTGGGGTGGTTCACCGTGACGCGTGCGCGGCCTCTGGCCACGCTCACCAGAGCGGAAACCGAAGCCAGGCCGGGGCCTACGGCATCTGCCCAGGCCTCTGCCAGCAAACCGGGGGCAAGCGATTCCTCCTGCAGGTCAAGCTCACTGAGCAACTCCCCCAGCAGCACCTCCATGCTGCGCTGGTTTGTGGAGGTGTGAAGCACCGGGCCGCTGCCGAAAAAATCCGCCATGGCCTGGGCGCGGGCTCCGCTGCGGGAACTCTCTACCCGCACGGCGCGCTCACCTACACCATCCGGCATTTTCTGCATGTAGAAACGCTTGCGAGGCCGCGCCACCGGTAGCGGATGGAGCGATACTGCCGGGGTATCTTTCTTTTTTCGGGGAGCAGCCATGCGGCGCAGTCAGCAGCGGAGAGACAAAGCAGGCAGCCCGGGATATCCGGGCTGCCCAGAGAAATAAAGCTTACGGGGCTTTACTCGCCGTCGTCGCCGATGGCCTGCACCGGGCAGCCTTCCATGGCTTCGGTGCAGAGAGCAACCTCATCGTCCGTCACGGGCTGCTTGCATACATAGGAAAGGCCCTCGTCATCGTCGCGGGCAAAGAAATCAGGAGCGGTCTCGCGGCAGAGGTCGCAGTCGATGCAGTTGCAGTCAACATAGAACTTGCCAGGAACATTCTTTTCGGTCTTATCGTCGATATCAGCCATTGTCGTGTATTGGGGGTTGTGTACCCATGACTATTTATGACCTATTTTTCGCGGAATGCAATCCTTTTTTGTTGCAACGCGGCATTTTTCGGTACAAAATATGGTCATGCAAGAGCAGAAGGAGCCAAGCGAAGCAAAAACAGGCTGGAAGAATGCGGTGTGGGGCGGTGTCGCGCTGATTATTATGGCTGCGGCACTCGTCGGGTTCTGGAGTGCGTTCTCCAAACTCCCTAAGTCTGAATGGAGGAATGCCAGCACCGCCCTGCCGTGGCAGGTCAACGGGGTGAGACTGGATGAAGTTGAAGCCGTATGGAAAAACTCAGCAGGTGACTCGCGCATGGAGCTGCGCGCGTACTGCTTCCCCGTCTGCCGCATGAAGCTGGCACAGGCAGAGGGCGAAGGGCAACTGACCGTGCGCTTCCTCAACAGCCGGAGTGAACAGATAGGTGACCGCCTGTACATTGCGTACAAGGACGGGAAATTCATCCCCAAGGAGAATAACAGCATCCACGTCACAGAAACAGAAGCCACCGTGCGTCTCGAAGACGGTTTCCTCACCAGGGATGAGTACACCCTGCACCAGTTCTCACAAACCGAACCGCTGTGGCGGGTCCAGGTAGGCTGCCGTGCCACTGGAAGCGAGCATCAGCAAATGGGTTATATCAGCATTCTTCCCAATGACCTCTGATAAGAAACGACCGGGAAAACGCCGGCTGGTGCATATCCTCACCTGCCTGCTGGGCGGGGCTTTCATGGCGCTGGCCTTCCCACCCTACGATTTAGGTAACCTGGTGTGGGTGGGGCTCATTCCCCTGCTCTGCGTGCTCTGGCTCGGGCGACCCGGGTTCTGGCGAGGATTCGGCTATGCCTGGTTCTACGGCATGGGCTGGTACTGCGTGAGTTTCTGGTGGATTCACAATGTGGGGCTGGTCTTCCGCATCCCGCTGCCGGTCTTTCTGGGGATTGCCTTTCTGCCGCTCATGACAGTGTATTCCTGTCTGGTGGGGCTCTGGGGCGGGCTTGCCAACACCCTGCTCCGACCGACCATGGCGGCAATCCCGGAGACGGAGGGTCTGCCCCTCCAGCGGAAAGAACAAGCGTGGAACCAATGGGCTACGGCTGATATGGTGAACACCCTTCGTTGCGCAGCGGGCTGCGGTGCTGCCTGGGTCTGCGTGGAATGGCTCCGGGCCAACGGTACACTCGGGTTCAGCTGGAACAGCATGGGCATGGCGCTCTACAACGGACTTTCCCTGGTGCAGTGGGCCGAGTTCATCGGCACTGCGGCACTTTCATTCTTCCCCACTGCGGCCACGGTCATTCTCTGGTGCGCCAGCCGGCGCGCCTGGCTGCAATACCGGGCTACCGGCCGCGGCTGCCGCCCGTGGGATTTCTATGCGATGCTTGTCATCCTCTTCGGCATGTTTGCAGGCGGACTGGCCCTTTCCAAAATGTATTCTCCCCTGGTCATGATGAAGCGGGACGATGTGCTGCAGCTCCCCGTCATGGGCGTACAGCTGAATCTGGACCAGGTGGAACGCATCGAGGACGGCCCCATGCAGCCGCGGCTGTACGGTGAGTTCCTGCGGACGACGCGCCAGGCATTCACCGAGATCCAGCGCGCCACCATGCAGAAAGCGCAGGAGAATCCGGACCTCGCCATCACCCAGCAGCTGCCGGTGTGGGTAGTCTGGCCGGAGAGCGCCATGGGCTGCCCGATTCACCTGGATGTAGCACAGAATAAACTCATTGCCGACCCCAACACCACCCGCCTCTTCTTCGGCAACACCGGGCTGCCGATGGTGCGCCGGCAGGTGCGTGAGATGGGCGGGCAGGACTTTGTTCTTTTCACCGGGGTTGACCAGTACCGCTGGGAAGCAGAAGGCAGCACCCTGACTCCCCGCGGCATGTACAACTCCATGGCCATCATTCCGGGCGGCTTCGAGTCCATCACGACCGCCAGCAAGCAGCACCTCATGCCCTTCGGCGAGTACCTTCCCCTGGCTCAGGAGCTCGAATGGCTCGGCAAGCTCTACTCTGAAATGACCGGCACCCAGGTGGGTGACGGCATCCACCCCGGCAGCGGGGATGACCCGATTCCCGTCACGATACCAGGCACAGATGAAACCGTGGGGGTCATCCCGGCCATCTGCTACGAGGACACCGTAGGCCGCCTGCTCACGAAGTACGCCCGGAAGGGGCCGCAGGTCATCGTCAATATTTCCAATGACGGCTGGTTCCGCGACTCCTGCTGCGGCGAACAGCAGGCCCGCAACGCCGCTTTCCGCTGCATCGAGCTGCGCCGTCCCATGGTACGCGCCGCCAACATGGGCTACACCTGCGCCATTGCCCCGAACGGTGCCATGCTCGACCTCCTGCAGAAAGCGGATGGCTCCCCGCATCTGGCCGGTCACAGCTACGCCGTGCTGCCAGTTGACAAAAATGCCGGCATAACGCTGTATGCCCTGCTGGGGGACTGGGCCGTGGTGCTCTGCGCGCTGGTGGTGCTGGTCACCTCCATTCCCGCGTTCTTCCGCAAAAAACAAGCATGAACACGACGGTACACATAGCCCTGAGCGCCAATGCCGCATTCACGATTCCGCTGGCGCTGTGCCTGCGCTCCATCGAGCAGAGCGCAGCCCCGGGCACTGAATACAATTTTCATATACTGGACAGCGGGGTCAACCGCCAGCTGATCATGCGTGGCGGCTTCTCCAACATCACATGGTACAACGTGGCAGACAAGATGCGGGACCTGCCGACATGCGAGCGATTTCCCAGCGCCACCTACCACCGCTTCCTGCTGCCGGTGCTGCTGCCGCAGGAGATTACCCGGGTGATTTTCCTCGACTGCGACACCATCGTCAAGCGCGACCTTAGCGACCTGTATCAGACCGATTTGCAAGGAAACACCACAGCGGCCGTACCCTGGGTGGTACTCGGTCACTACCGCGAGGAATACGGACGGCACCTGCGCAGTTTCCCGGCCCGTTTCGGCCTGCCGGATGATGGGACTCCGTACTTCTACGCCTCGCTGCTCGTGATGGACCTGGCAGCCATGCGCCGCTACGGCACCACTGCACGGGTTATCGAAACAGTCAGAAACACCCCCCGGGAAAAGCTCATCTGGCTCGACCAGGACGCGCTGAACGCAACACTCCGGGGGCAGATTACCCCGCTGCCTTTGGAATACAACGTCATCCCGCTCTTCTCTGAGCAGCTGGAAAACGAAAGCGAGGAAGCCCGTGCTGCCTATGAGCACCCGGCCATTGTACACTTTGCGGCCATGAAGCCGAACATTCTGACCGGCCCGCGCAATGCGCTCGAAGCAGACTTCTTCCGTTTCTGGCAGCAATCTCCCTGGAAAGGCTGCATTCCCTACCCCCTCATCTCACTCAGCCGCATGCCCGCACCGGTGGCAGCGCTGCTCAATGCCTCCTTCCGCCTGTTTCTCCGGTGGCCCGGAGTTCTGCAGGCATACGGCAGACTGCTCGACTCCCTCAGGACGAAACGGAGCAAAACACCTTGACAAGGGAGCCTCAATACGCTAACCTGAAACAGCTATGATGAAATCACTTCTCTACACGACCCTGCTGGGCATGATGTTCAGCTGCGCAGTGCCTGCCGTCCTCGCACAGGATGAGGAAGACAGCCCGAAGCCGTCCAGAAAAGTCAAGGCTGACAAGAAGAAGAAATCAGCTTCCCCCGTAGTCACAGCCGTCAAGAAGGTCAAGAAAGTCAAGGGACGCCTCAACGACAAGGCCAACTATTTCATCTATCTGTACTCCGCCAGCTGGTGTGGCCCATGCTGCCAGGAGATGCCCGAGATTGTCGAAACCTACAAGGACATCAAGAAATCCGGCAAGGTGGATATCGTCCTCTTCTGCCAGGATAAAACACTGTCTGATGCCAAGAACTTTGTCAAGCGTTTCAACATCAAGTTCCTCACGGTCATGGGCAACGACGACAAGGTCAAAAAAGTACCGGGGTACGCGCAGGTCGGCGGCATTCCCCACTGCATCTTTGTAGACCGCTACGGTCGCACCATTACCTCAGGCCACCCGGGCCAACTGATGAGCAGCTGGGCCATGCACACCATCGACAACGGTGAGCCCGAGGCTCCCGAAGAAAAGGAATAATTTTGAGTTCATGTACCTCTGACGTACTCTTGCACACAAGAGCGCAACAGGGCAACATAGCACTACCATGTTCCAGCGATGCCTCCTCATCCTTATGATGATATGCGGTCTGAACAGCTGCATTTCCTTCAACACCGGAGCCAGGCTTGACAGCATCGGGAAAGCAGTACCGACCTGCGGCAACCTCGAGGAACCGCAGTACTATCTGCTCAACGGAGTCCCGTACAAAGAGGAGCTGGTCGAATACAAGCAGCAGAATCCGAAACTGGTGGGCATTGCTGTGGCTCATTACGTGGACACAGTAAACAGCCCCGTACCGGCGCCGGACTACATCGGCGCTCCCGGACCGGAACTCTATCTGGCGCGTCTGGATGAGACACGCACCGATATGCCCGCCTTTATCCGCGCTATCCAGTTCGATTATGCCTCTGCCGAGAAAGTAGATAAGGAGCAAATCGCCTCGCCCTACCTTCCGCACTCCGCCTTCCAGCACATGGATGCCCTCACGCTGATGCCATCGCTTTACAAGCGCCACGGTGCGCTGAAGGAACTGCCCACCATCCGCACCACAGGCAACAAAATCCGCACTCCGCTGGTGGCTCTTCTCTCGTATGGGGTAGATGCGCCGCTCACAGCCGTCGGGTATGCAGTCGGCTCCGCAGCACTCGTCCTCATGCTGCCATTTGCCATATTATAATACGGCATCCCGCAGAGAGGCTACTCCAGTAACTCCGCCACGCAGGGGAGAAGCTCCACATCCGCGGGCAGCCAGTCCACGCTGCGCAGAGTGGTGGCATCCAGCCAGCGGGTGGCAGTATGCTCACGCAGCTGCAACGCCCCCCTCTCAATACGACAGGTATAACAATACATGCGCAGATGGAAAGCGGGGTAATCAAACTCCACCGTGTGCAGTAATTCACCCACTCTGACCTGCACGCCGGTTTCTTCCGCCATCTCTCGCAGAAGCGCCTGCCGGGGTGTTTCTCCGGGCTCAATTTTACCACCAGGGAACTCCCAGCCTCCATTGTGCTTATGGTCGGCGCACTTGAACGCCAGTACCCGGCGATTTTCCTCATCCAGGATAACGGCAGCCACCACTTCCACTGTTCTGAGAGAAACCCTTTTCATGCGCGGGGGAGCATAGCACAAAATGCAGCCCGAATCAAATCGATACTGACACACCGATGTGGTTTTATGGCTTGCAACGGTGGGGGAAAAGCGTAGAATAGCCGCATTAGCACGTTTTCATCATGAGCGCACTTGAATTCATCCGCAAAAACTCGCTTCTCGTACTCATCGTGGTGGCCGGCGTTGGTCTGGGCCTGTTAATGATGGACTACGGTGACCGTGGCAACATGTTTGTCAAAGATTACTACATCCAGGTGAATGGCACCAGCTATTCGTACCCGGAGACTGCCGCCTTGGGCGAAAATGGTCAGAGCTACGTGCAGTCCCTGCACTCCACTACCAGTTCCAAGCTGCGCAACATGTTCGACAAGAATGAAAACGAAGAACTGGATGATACCGAGATGGCAGCGCTTCAGGCCTGGACCACCCAGCACCCCGAATACGACCAGTTCATTCAGTTTCTCGGTGGCATCTACCAGAGCTGGAGCTACGGGTTTGCCGATGACTCTGCCGTGAACGTAGCAGTGAACCGCGCAGTCATCCAGGCTCAGGGTGAAGAACTGGGCATTTCCCCCTCCAAAGAGCAGATTGATGCCTATCTGCAGGCCATGCCCGTGTTCAAGAAGGCAGACGGCAGCTTCGACCAGGAGCTTTACCAGCGCATGACCGGCTTCCGCAACGGGGCTGCCAACAACCAGCAGGAAAAAGCCTTCCGCAGCGTAATTGCAGACATGATGGTCTGGGAGGCTCTCGGAAATCTCATGACAGACGGTCTGCAGATGCACAGCAAGAGCTGCGGTAATCTCGTGGACGTGATGAACCAGCAGCTCCGCGGCAAAACCGCATGGCTCGCTAAAGACCGCCTGCCCGCCCCCGCCGCCGCCACTGAGGAAGAAATTAAAGCATACTGGGAGCAGAACAAGGAGAAATACATGAGCGACGAACGCCGTATCGTCTCCATCTACACCCTCACCCCCGGTGAAGGTTCCAGTCTGGACGCGCTCATGGGAACCGCCGACATCATCATGCAGGAGCTCTCCCAGGCCAACGGCAAGGGCTTTGACAAGAAGCTCGCCGCTGCTGCAGAAAACCCTGAGAATGAAGCATTCACCTACCTGAACGCCGAAGGCAAGAGCCACGTGACCTACCCGCTTTGCTCGATGGCAGACGCCCCTGAGGCCCTGCGCACCCAGGTCGAGCACAACGGTAATAGCGTTTCCCTGGCTGACATCGCCTTCAAGGAAGTTGACAGCGCTCCCGCCGTGGCTGAGTTTGAAGCAGCCCAGGCAGCCGGCACCGCCGATGACCTGGCCACCATCCGGCAGGTACGCGGCTATTTCCCCACCAGCAATGGAAAACTCGCCTTCCTGCGAGTGGAGGCCATCGAGCAGCCCACGGTGCTGCCTTACGAACAGGCCAGAGAAGCCGCAGCTGCGGATCTGCAGGCTGAACGCGTCACCAACGCCCTGAGCGACGCCGCTGGCAAGCTGTACGAAACCATGACCGCAGCCTGCGCAGAGGGTGGAATTGACGCCGCTTTTGCCAAGGCCGCCGAGGCTGGCGCCATTGTGGAAGACTTCGGCCCCGTGGGCCTCGGAATCTCCCACAAAGGGCTGCCCATGGGGCTGGAAGTTCAGGCGCTCATCAGTGTACCCAGCGGCAAGCTGGCACCCATGGTCACGCTCAACGGCGGCGCCCGCATCACCGGGGTAACCGGCCGGACTGTGGAAACAAGCCCGCAATACGCTGCCATGAAGTCCTTTATGCACATCCCCAGCATGAACGCCCGCCTGCGTGGTAACGTGCTCATCGACTGGCTGCACGACGCCTACACCCGCTACTCCGTGCGTCTTTCCGAACACATCAAGCTCAACAACCAGTAAACATAGAACACACGAATCGTCATGGCCCTGCCTGCTCAGACCAAGTACATCGTAGGCAATGAGGCCTGCGAACGTTTCAGCTTCTATGGTATGCGGAGCATCCTCGTCGCCTACATGACGGGGATGCTTCTCATGTCTAAGAACGAAGCCACGGAGGTCGTCCATCTCTTCATTGCCTGCACCTACCTGTTGCCGCTGCTGGGAGCGTGGCTGGCAGACCGTTTTCTGGGGCGCTACCGCACCATCATTTCCATCTCCCTGCTCTACTGTCTGGGTAACGCGGTGCTGGCCATGGCGGATTTTGCCAGTGATGCAGAAGCCCGCAAGTGGGTTCTGTTTGCAGGTCTAGCCATCATTGCCATCGGCGCCGGTGGTATCAAGCCCTGCGTTTCCGCCTTTGTGGGAGACCAGGTTCCGGACGAAGAGAAGAACGGGCCCACGATGACCCGCCTGTATGCAGCCTTCTACTGGTCCATCAACCTCGGTTCCTTCTTCTCCTTCCTTGTCATCCCCTGGGTGCGCCAGAACTGGGGTTACAGCTGGGCCTTCGGCATACCCGGTATCTTCATGGCCCTGGCCACTCTCATCTTCTGGCTCGGACGCAAAAAATACAACCACGTGCCCCCTACTCAGCCGGAGTTTCTGAAAGCTCTTTTCACCCGCATATTCCAGGGTGCCGCCCGCGCCTGTGAACGATTCGGCGGTGATTCCGTTGCCCGTGCCACCAATACGGCCATCGGCATTGCTGCATTCATCGTCATCGCTCCCATCGTCGTTCTGCTCGGCAGCTGGGCTCACGGCGGAGCCGCTCGCCTGGCCTCTCTCTCAGGCGCAGGTGATACTCCCGCTGCGCTCTGCGGCCTTGTCGCCCTGCTTCTTTATATTGCGGCCCTCGCTCTCGCTGGGTTCAAGCTCGCAGCCTCCACCCGGATGGGTGGATTCCTCGGCCTGGCCGGCAGCATGATTTTCTGCTCCAGCGAGGAGACAAACGCCCGATTCTCTGAAAACGAGCAACGCGGCGTGCGCAACCTGGTGCGTGTGCTTATCGTCTTCCTGATGATTATTCCCTTCTGGAGCCTGTATGACCAGACCGCCTCCACCTGGGTGCTCCAGGGTAAGCAGATGCAGAGCATTGACTTGAGCTGGGGCGGCATCAAGTTCTGCTTCGGCGCGGAAGAAATGCAGAGTTTCAACCCTCTGCTCATCATGATTTTCGTTCCTTTAGTCACCCTTTTCGTCTATCCCTATATCGGCCGCTGGGGAGCTCCGCTCAAGCGCATGGGCATGGGCATTCTGCTGGCAGGCATTGCGTATGGAGCAGTTGCAACCCTTCAGAATCATTTAGACACCGGAGCTCAGCTCAGTATCCTCTGGCAGTGCATTCCCTACTTCCTGCTCACGCTTTCAGAGATTCTCGTCAGCACCACCGGGCTGGAGTATGCTTACACCGCCGCCGGCAAGAACCTGAAGAGCATCGTATCAAGCTTCTGGCTGCTCACGAGTACGCTGGGCAACCTGCTGGTGGTATTCCTGACCAGCCTGGTAAACGACCCCGCCAGCGTGCAGGCATTCATCCTGTACGGTTGCATGTCCATCTGCGTGGGTGTCATGTTCCTCTTCGTTACCTCACGCCCCAGTTTCAAGGCTGAGGATGAAGAAGCCTGACCCGATACAGCACATCCCTCTCCCCCCTGGTTTCACCTCGAACCAGGGGGATTCTTTTTCTATCAGCCCACACCACGGAGAAGGTGTATTGCCACCATGCAGATAAGGGAAGAATCAAGCCCTCAGCATGCTTACTCAGCATCTGATTCCGCTGGGGGCGTATCCTTTGCACCTGCATCGAGGAGCATCTGCCGGATTTGAGGATTAGAGCTCAATTCCAGAAGAGACTTACCGTCACTATCAACAACATTGACATTTGCGCCCCTGGAAATGAGATAGCGGGCGCATTCCACCGAACCATTGTAGATGGCGATGGTAAGGGGCGTCTCGTATTCATGCTCCGGGCCATCATAATCCACACTGCATCCACGCTCGATGAGGAGCTGCAGGATTTCCAGATCGTTTCCCCGGGCAGCACACTTCACCGCGTTCATACCGGTCGAACATTCCAGCTGAGCATCAGCGCCGCATTCCAGCAGGAAATCAACAATTTCTCTATGACCGCCGGATATGGCAACCGCCAGCGGAGTCAGATAGTCACCACCACCATCATCGACATGGGCACCGAGTTCCACCAGGAACTTCACCATTTCCAAATCCCCCTTTTCAGCAGCCTGATGCAGCGGCGAAGCCCCCCCCGGTATGAAACCTCTGTTCACCGAAGCACCGGCTTCAGACAGGGACTTCATCAGCACCTTATCACCGTTGGTAAATGCCAGGTAGAAAGGAGTCTCGCCGGTGCAGGCCGGGCATTCCGGACTGGCACCTGCCTCCAGCAGGACAAGGGCGACCTCCCTGTGGCCCATATAGAGAGCCTGCATCACATACGGCCATTCGTAATACTCGGTTGCAGCAGCCACAGCGGGGGTGATCAGCTGCTTCACCTTCTCCGCATCGCCGCGCAGGACAGCCGCATTCAACTCCGGATTCCCCTCACCCCCGAGGTCCGTAATGATTCCGGCATGAAGGAAGAGCTCGACGCACTCCTTGTTCTTTTTCATCAACGCCTCAGATAGCAGTTCATGAATATCTCTGCGCTCCACTGGAAACACACCGCTCTCCAGCAGGAAGCGCACCATGCGGTTATTCCGAGAACCGGCAGCAGATCTGAGAGCCTCCATACCATCCGCGCCAATCTGCCCGCCAGAAGCCAGATACTTCTTCACCAATTCGACATTACCGGATTGCACAGCAGGCAGGAAAAGATTCACAGCCCGGGGGTCAGCACCTGCCCCCTCCAGCAAATCGATTATCCCGGTGTCATTTCTGCGATAAGCGTGCGGCAGCACAGAAGTCAGAACGGATGCAGGCAGGTCCCTGCCCAGCAACCATTTCACCGTATCCGTCTTTCCTTTGCAGACGGCATGAAAAAAAGCGGCATGGAGAGGAGCACCCGCGTCTAAGAGAAGCTGAAGTATGGATATCGCCTCCCATTCAACAGCGGCCTCCACAGCCTGAGCATCCTGCGTAGCATCGGCTCCTTCGCTCAGCACAAAGCGCACCAGGTCTTCATCCAGTTGTCTGACGGCGACAGTAAGCGGAGTCCACGAGCCGAAATCGGGGGCGTTCATATTACCCCCTGCCTTCAGCAGATAGCGGCATATCGCCCGGTTCTTGTAACTGACAGCGGTACAAATCGCGTGACCGTCCACCTTGCAATAGCCTGATTTTACCAGGGCATCGACAGCTGATAAATGCCCATGGCTGATAGCAGTGAACATAGGGGTCGAGAAGGACTCACCTATCTCATTCACACCACCGGCGGCAGATATCAGTTCATGAATAATCTCTCCATACCCCAGACGGACAGCGGTATAGAATGCATTATCGTGCCACGTCACACGCTCCCGGAAAAGAGATTTATTGCGCTGCAGACAGGTTCTTACCGTAGCTACATCACCCATCAGCATCGCTCGGCAGAACTCGGTATCCGATGACGGATACTGGTATACGGCACCAGATTTCAGCAGGAAACGGACAATATCAGCCTTACCATGGTATATGGCCGAAGACAACGCGCGGGAACACCCGTCCGCATCAGCTTCGTCCTTCCCAGCACCTGCAGCCCACAGCAATTTCACCGCTTCAAGCTGACCGTGAGCAGCCGCCATACTCAATGGAGATTCACCGGCATCATTCACCCCCTTGATATCACCGCCGGAAACCAGATATTCCTGAATCCAGGGTATGTTGCCCGTCTTTGCCGCGCAGTAGATAGTCATGGGTTCAGCAGGTGGGGCCTCCTTATCACCCGGCCAAACCCACCAGGTCGCGCCAGTAGCAGCCATGAATACGCACACCGTCAGGAGAACTCGATACAAAGGTTTCATGCAAGGCATTCTACCTGTTTATACCTTAGACGTCAAGCTCCAGCACCAGTCACACCACAGAGGTTTGCACATTTTGCCCCGGAATGGCAGATACCAGGCAACCTGAACCGGTGCGTGTCATATCGGCGGCCACCATTGCGTTTACTCTTGCGAAAAGAGGGTCCAGTATGCTACATTCAGAATCAATGAGCATCAAGTGCATACTGGTAGCAGAAGACGACGCAGCCATCCGGCGCGTGCTGGCCGATTCGCTGACCGGCGCCGGGTATGAAGTACGCACCGCGCCCGATGGCCGGACTGCCCTGGAGCTGCTGCTCTCCACGCCGGTAGATTTAGCTCTGCTGGATGTGAACATGCCTGAAATCAGCGGCTTCAAGCTCCTGCGCATGATGCAGAAGGAATGCCCCGGCATCCCCAGCATCATTCTCACCGCCTGTGGTGATGAGCAGGACCGCGTCAAAGGGCTGCAGCTGGGCGCGGATGATTATGTGGTCAAGCCATTCAGCATCGCCGAGCTGCTGGCCCGCGTGGCGGCTGTGCTCAGGCGATCTCCCGGCAGGCAGCTCGCTGTAGCCCAGGTGCTGCGTTTCCCCGGCGGAGAGCTGGATGGAGAAACCCGCCGTGCACAATTTGATAACGGAACCCCGATTCCACTCACTGAAAAGGAATTCGAACTTTTCCGCTATTTTCTCACCCACCCGGATCGCGTCATTCCACAGGAAGAACTGCTGGTGCGCATATGGGGCAGCACCAGCCGCGCCGCGCAGACCAGGACAGTGGCCGTCACCCTTACCCGGCTTCGTGAAAAACTGGGGCCGATTCCCTCCGCCTGTATCGAAACCATCCGCGGTCGCGGATACCGTTGGAACAACGCATGAATAAGAAACTCATCCTCATCATCACCTTCTTTTCCCTGCTCACCCTGAGCGCGGCCTCCTGGCTGGCATACGAAGCCTTCACGCTGGATGCCCGTTTGCTCCAGATTGACAAGGAAGCCCAGCAGAAACGACTGGTCGAACTCTCGCTCCCGCGCATCCAGGCCGAGATTAAGCGCCTGCTCGAGCAGGAGCGCAACAGACTGGGCTATGCTCCCCCCATCGGTGATCTTGTATACGACCCCGGCACTGATAATATGCCCGACTATGTGCGCGGCTATTTTCTACTGACTCCCGCAGGGCTGCAAGTACCGGAAGGTCAGGAGGCAATCGCCAGCGAAATTGAAGGCAAACCAGCCATCATTGATACCATCCGGCGAAAGGCATTCAATCCTGCCGCGCCTGTCTATGACCCCTCGAAGCCGATCCACAAGACCATCGACACCAGAACCCAGCTTCCCATTTTCGGGGTCTATGAGGCGGAGAACCAGGATTTCAGCAGCCCCATGGAAATGAAGGGCGAACCAGGTCCTTTCTTCTCCTGGTACTACATTGACGACATGGTGTACATGCGCTGCATCAGAACCACCCACGGCTCTGCAGCCGAGGGTATCATGCTGGACGCACAGAAACTGGCAGAGCGCCTGATGCCCTTTGTCGAGCCTGCACTGAAGGGAGCCACCATTTCGCTCTGCCGGAAAAACGAAGCAGCCAATCTCTTCCCCCTGCCCATGGTGCTGCGGCCGGGAAACGATGTGGAAGTGCCCGACACCGCAGCCCGCCGGGCCGCTATGCGGGGCACCCTGGCATCTGCCACTCTGGTCACGGTGCTGGCAATCGGCATTCTTTTCGGGCTGCTGTTCATCTACGGACGCATGGAACGCCGCAGGGCCGACTTCGTCTCTGCTGTCACCCACGAACTACGCACGCCGCTCACCAGCTTCTCACTCATGACGGAGATGCTCAAGAACAAGCTCGTGCCAGCTGATAAACTCGACGAATACCACGAGACGCTCTACCAGGAAACCCAGCGGCTCGGGCACCTGGTGGAGAATGTGCTGGCCTTTGCACGTCTCACCCGGGGCAAGCAGCGCGGACGCGCCGATAAAGCCCCCTGCCCCCAGCTGATTGACCGGGCACTTTCCAAAGTTGAGCCCCGACTGAAGGAAGCCGGCTTCCGCGTGCAGCTCAAGCACGACAAGCGCGCTGAATTACTTACGCTCAACACCGATATTATCTCGCTGGAGCAGATTTTCACCAATCTGGCGGACAACGCCATCAAATACGCGGCCACTTCTGAGCACCCCACCGTCAGCATCACAACCATGCGCGGACACGATTCCATCCATATCCGCTTTGCCGACAACGGCCCCGGTATCCCGCCCAAGGTTCAGCGCAGCATTTTCCGCCCCTTCTCACGCTCCGCAAAGGACGTTGAAGGCCGCAAGCCCGGAGTAGGCCTTGGTCTCGCCCTTTCCCGCGATGTTGCCCGCAGCATCGGCGGCGAACTCACACTCGAAAAGAGCGATGAAAAAGGCACCGCTTTCAGCATCACCCTGCCGCTGAATTGAATCCGGCTTCCGGGTCACAACTATGAAAAAAAGCCCCGCCGGTCATTGCGGCGGGGCTTTCTGCTGTTTTCAATTAAAGCTTCTTCCAGGGAAGGGCTGCAAGCAGGTTGTCAAACCCTAAGCCCGTCCCCTTCGGCACAGGGAAGTCCGGGGTAATATCCATCCCCAGCTCCTCTGAGAATGCATTGGGGCGATACACGTGGTGCGTCACCAGACCGCAAAGCGGCGTCTCCTCGGCCGGTTTTCCGGTGTAGAAAACGGCTGCGTTATATGCAGCCCAGCACTGCCCCAGCGGGTGGTCCATGTACGTAGTGAACACGGGCAGCCCAGCCGTACTCTGGTGGCGTGCAGGCTTCACGATACGCATCATAGGCTTACTGGTGCGGGCGGGAATGACGCTCTCATTCTGCACCGGCATATCGTAACCCAGCGGCATACCGGCATCCTGCAGGCTCTGCCAGGCCTCCACGTCATAGTAGCAGGGGTCTTCCACAAAATCAATGCGCTGCCGCATGGCCTCAGGCAGCATATCCCAGAACTGCAGAGCCTCCTCCGGGCTCAGAGTGCAGTTAAAATCCACGCGCCACTTCCAATCCGGCACCATAGCGGCCAGATTCACCAGACGCTCGACCGTGGCAGACAGCTTGGGAATCACCTTGATTTTACCCACGCGGAACCCACGCTGGTGCAGATTGTACACCTGGGCAGGAGTAGCGCTCACCGTCAGTGTGGCATAGCTGCGGGGCACGGTCAGTCCCTCGAACAGGCTCACCCCCTTGGCGCGGGCTGCTCCGTCAAGCTCGATGCACTTCAGAGCGCGGGTCCCCAGTCGCATCGGGGTTCCCTCGCGAAGGGCATCCAGCTCATACTCCAGGGGCGAATCTCCCAGCTCTGGCCAGGCCTGCAGGCAGGCGTAGCCACCATTGTCACCACGCAGCAGCACGCCTTCGCGCGGCTGAGCTGCAGCTCGGGCGCTCATGGCACCCACGGGATAAAGAGTGTACGGAGTATAGTGCATGCCCCTATTTAAGCACTTCAGCCGCATTTGTCACGCTCATTTTGCGTGTGCTGCCATTTATTTTACCATTCTACCGGCATGATACTGTGCCATGCGGGCGTTTGATGCTTGCTTTTATCCGGCGGCATCGGTAGAATGTCGTACGTATGAAGACTTGTCTGGGTAGTCTGCTTCTGGTTCCCGTCATCATCGCTCTGGTGGTGACGGTCGTTTACCACACTTCGGTCAATGCTGAGCTCCAGTTTGAACAACGCGACACCAACGCCCAGTATATCAACACCGCCCGCTCCTACCGACCCCAGATTAAGGAACAGCCCAAAACACAGCCCGCCAGGAAACCTGAGGCCACACAGAAACCGGCAGCTCCCGCCGGGGCTGTACCCGGGCTGCTGGATGATGATATTGCAGAGGAGGTATAATTCCCATGAGCAGCAGCCCCTTGCAGCGTCCGGTCATCGGCTATACCTTGGGAGACCAGGCCGGTATAGGCCCGGAGATTGTTCGAGCGGCTCTGAAAGCGATGGCGGAGGAAGAAGCGGATTTCCTCCCCATGGGCCCCGCCATTGCCGCCACCCCGGGCGTCCCGACCCGAGAAACAGCAGCTGCAGCCCTGGAGCAGCTCGAAACTGCTGCTTCTGCTCTGCGCGAAGGGCGTATCGATGCCGTGGTCACCGCCCCCGTCTGCAAGGAAGGGCTGCACCAGGTCGGCTTCACCTTCCCCGGCCAGACTGAATTCTTTGCGGATCGCCTCAACGTGCAGAACTTTGCCATGTGCCTCACGGGTCGCCACCTCACTGTGGCTCTCGGCACCATCCACACTGCCCTGGCCGATGTGCCCGCCCTGCTCACTGCCGATGAACTGGTACGCATCGGTTCCCTCCTGGCTGATTTCGTCCGCAGCAGCGGCATCCCTACCCCGCGTATCGCCATTGCCGGTCTCAACCCCCACAATGGCGAAAATGGCGCCTTCGGTGACGAGGAACGGCTCATTTTCACCCCAGTCGTGGCCAGGCTTCAGGCGGACATCCCCTGGGCCTCATTCACTGGCCCATGCGTGCCGGATTGCGTCTACCGCGATGCCGCCATGGGACAGTTCGATGCTGTGCTCGCGCCCTACCACGACCAGGCTCTCATCCCCCTCAAGCTGCTCGATTTCGACAACGCGGTGAATGTCACCCTCGGTCTGCCCCGCTACCGCACCAGCCCCGACCACGGTACCGCCTTCAGCATCGCTGGCAAAGGACTGGCCAACCCGGCCAGCACCATCCGCGCTTTCGAACTCGCCCTCGCATGCGCGCACGCACGTTGAAATGGCAAAAATTCAGGAAAAACTAACCATTTCCTCCCGCATTTTCCTGGCTCACGCCCTTTTTGTTGAATTTAACATCTTTCAGCGGCTCAAAATTCAATCTTTCTTAAACAAAAGGGCCGCATTCCCCGTCAAAACAGACAAAAACAGCCATCATAAACCTCGCGCGCGCGTGCGCGATACCTGATTTGCGTCATATTTTTATCAAAACGAACTACATTTCACCATTACAGCTTGACACCCACGGCTCCACCACAGCACAAAACACTGGACACCCCCCTCATTATATGGTAGTATGCCCCCACGCCGCACCCATCGGTTCGGCGCATGTACAAAGTCACGTTTCACTTCGACCTCACATTCATGATTAACATCTTCAAAAAGGCATACTCACTGGCAGCGCTGGCTTTGGCGTCGGTGTTAAGTCTGCCTGCATCCCTGGCGGCACACAATCCGGATGCCACCAGCAGGGGATTCGTGCCACCGGCCGTTCCCCGCAACTCCGCCAAGCCAGACGGACGCCTGCCCAACCTGGGCAGAGACAAGCACGGGTTCCCCTTCTACCACCCGCGCCAGTTCAACCGCGTAGTTCGCACTACCGCCTACACGCACTCTGAGAGTGACCACGTGGGATACGGTCCCAAGAATGCAGCAGGTTCCTACCTCAAGTACGGTTCCCGCGTACGCAGCGCTGCTGCAGACTGGTCAGTCTACCCTCTGGGGACCAAATTCCGCATCAAGGGGCAGCCCTACACCTACGTCATTGATGACTACGGCAGCGCCCTGGTCGGCACCGCAACCATCGACATCTACCAGCCCAACAAATCGCTCATGCGCCAGTGGGGCCGCCGCATCGTCGAAATCGAGATTATCGAGTGGGGCTCTTCCCGCCAGAGCATGAAAATGCTCTCCGACCGCCGCGGCTACAAGCACTGCCGCCAGATGTACGCCGCCCTGCAGGAGATGGACCGCCACCGCAGCACCGGCAAACGGTAATCTCCCCGAACAGATAGCCAGACTCTTCTTATACCCACCGGGCCTGCAGGTTCAACCTGCAGGCCCGGTTTTCATCTCCGCAGAACCCCGCGCCAGAATTCCTCCGCTTGCTTCCTCAACGCCGGTGCCATATAGCGGCTGCGCAACAGGGATACATCCCGGTGCCCCATTTCCAGCTGTAGTTCAGGGAGATTTCGAAAATGAGCAGCGTGATACGAGGCAAAGGTATGCCGGCACACATCCGGCACCCAGTCCCCGACTGCATACCCCAACAATCAGGTTATGGAAGTGCTACAAGTCAAAAGCATCTCTCAATTACCATGCAAATAAAACAATCTTTCGTTTACCAGCACACTGTAGCTTTGCAAGACATCACCGCTCCAGCTCGGCTTTGATGAAGGGGGCGGTGGGTGATTTGGCGCGGGAGAGCTGGCGCACGGTGCCCTGGGCGGTGATGCTGCCGCCGGCGGCGCCGGCACCAGGGCCTACGTCGATGATGTAGTCGGCCTCGCAGATGAGCTCCAGGTTGTGCTCGATGACTACGACGGTGTTGCCCATTTCCACCAGGCGGCGGAGCACCTGCACCAGCAGGCGCACATCGTGCGGGTGGAGGCCGATGGTGGGTTCCTCGATGATGTAGAGGTCCTGAGGCAGCGCCTTGCCCTTGCGGATGGCATTGAGCGCGGCGCGACGGCCCTTGATGAGCTCAGCCACCAGCTTGATGCGCTGGGCTTCGCCACCGCTCAGCGTGTTGCTAGCCTGGCCCAGGGTCAGATAGCCCAGGCCGGTATCGCAGAGCAGGCGCAGCGGGTCAGCCAGGCGCGGCTGGCTGGCAAAGAATTCGGCGGCTTCCTCCATGTCCATGTTCAGCACCTCGGCAATATTCTTCCCTTTGTAACGCACCTGGAGGGTGCGGGAGTTGTAGCGCGCGCCGCGGCAGGTCTCGCAGGGCACGGTGCACGGCGGCAGGAAATCCATCTCCTGGCGCTGGTAGCCAGTGCCCTTGCAAGCCTCGCAGTGGCCGGCAGCGGTGTTGAAGGAGAAACGCCCGGCATCGAAACCGAGGCGGCGGGCATCCGCGCTCTGCGCAAAGAGGGCGCGGATTTCGTTGAAGATGCCTATGTAGGTGGCGGGGGTGCTGCGCGGGGTCTTGCCCAGGGGCGACTGGTCTACCTGGTACAGCGCACGCACGGAATCCAGCCCCTTGCTCTTTTTCCACGCGTCGCGTTCCTCGCGGGAGATTCTGCCGCCCAGCGCCTCGCGCACGGCGGGGCCAAGCGTTTCGGTGATGAGCGAGGTCTTGCCCGCGCCGCTGGGGCCGGTGACCACGGTGAAACGGGCGCGGGGGATGCGCAGGTTCACATTCTTCAGGTTATGCAGGCAGCAGCCTTCGATTTCCAGCCACTCGGCATCCTTCATGGGCAGGTACTTGCCGCAGTAGGGATGCTTCTCTCGGCTCAACAGGGCTCGCCCAGTCACGGAGGAGGGGTTGTGCTCCACCTCATCAAAGCTGCCCTGCGCCATAATCTCGCCGCCGTGCACACCGGCAGCCGGGCCCAGGTCGATGATGTGGTCGGCGGCACGCATGGTGTCCTCATCGTGCTCCACCACCAGCAGGGTATTACCGCGGTGCTTCAAATCGGCCAGGGTGTGCAGCAGGCGCTCGTTATCCTGCGGGTGCAGACCGATGGTCGGCTCATCCAGCACATAGAGCACACCGCGGAGTTCGGATCCCAGCTGTGCCGCCAGGCGGATGCGCTGCGTCTCGCCACCGGAGAGGGTGGTCGCGGCGCGGTCCAGCGAGAGATAGCCCAGGCCCACGCGCTGCAGGAAACGCAGGCGCGGCGCGATTTCTGCCATCACGTTGCGGGCAATCTCAGCATCTCGTCCCTCGAATTTCCAGCTTTCCACCACCGGCAGCGCATCGTCT
The DNA here is from genome assembly GCA_017504805.1 of Akkermansia sp. Taxonomy (GTDB): domain Bacteria; phylum Verrucomicrobiota; class Verrucomicrobiia; order Verrucomicrobiales; family Akkermansiaceae; genus Akkermansia. The sequence continues at coordinate 27,840 of JAFVQN010000097.1, forward strand.
GCCGCAAGCTTGCCGATTTCCGAGATATTCTTCCCGAACAGGGTCACCCCCAAGGCAAAGGAATTCAGGCGCGATCCGTGGCACACCGGGCAGAGCACGCTTTCCTCCTCTTTGGCGGCAGCACGCTCCACATCACGGTCGTATTTGAGCTCCACCTCCAGCTGGCTGAGCTTTTCCTCCGGCTTGGCACCGGCCTTCACCTTGCCCACGCGCCCGTGGCCCAGACAGTGCGGACACCAGCCGCGCGGCGAGTTGAAGGAGAAGGTGGAGGGTTCCGGCTCGGCAAAGGATTCGCCGCACTGCGGGCAGGTGAGGCGCGTGCCGATAAGCTGCTCCTGCTTACCTTTCAGCAGGCGGATAAAGCCATCCCCCATTTCCAGGGCGCGGGAAACGGTCTCCATGATGCCAGCGTAATCCGCCTCGGCTCCGTTCACGGTGATGCGATTGCCCTGCACGCAGATTTCTGCCAGTACCACGTCCACATCGTGGTTGGAGTAGCGGTCCAGCGGCGTAAAGGCATCCGCCGCCACCAGCACGCCGTCTGCCCGCAGGTAGGGGTATTTCTTCTTCACCGCCCAGCGGGCCAGGTCGGCATAGTGGCCCTTGCGGTTGCGCACCACTGGGGCTGCAATCATGAGGCTGGACGGACGGGCCGCAATCTCCTGCTGCACCAGTTCCTGAATTTCCGCCGGGGAGCGGCGCCCCACCGGCACCCGACACTTCGGGCAGTGCGGCTGGCCCAGCTTCGCATAGAGCAGGCGCAGGAACTGCCACACCTCCGTCACCGTGCCCACGGTGGACTTGCAGCCGCCGCGGGAGCGGTTCTGCTCGATGGCCACGGTGGGCGGCAAGCCGGTCAGGCGGTCGATATCCGGCGTTTCCATCTGCTCGGTGAACTGTCGGGCGTAGGGGCTCATCACGTCCATGAAGCGCTTCTGTCCCTCGGCAAAAATGATATCGAAAGCCAGCGTGCTCTTGCCGCTGCCGGAGAGGCCGGTCACCACGGTCATGGCATCGCGGGGGATATCCACATCGATATTCTTGAGCTGGTGGTGGCGCGCACCGCGCAGGGCAATGACACCCTCCGGCACGCTGGAATCGTAGTCCTCCGCCGCCATGAGCGGCAGCTCGTCGTATTCCATCTGCAGCGCATCTGCCAGGAAATGTGCGGTATACCCTGCGCCGGTGGCAGCCACCTCTTCGGGCGTACCCTGAGCCACCAGCAGACCGCCACCGGTGCCGCCTTCCGGTCCCAGGTCAATCACATGGTCAGCGCATTTGATGAGCTCCATATTGTGCTCAATGACCAGCAGAGTGTTCCCCTGCTCCACCAGACGGTCGAACACGCGCAGCAGCACCTCCAGGTCGCGGAAGTGCAGGCCGGTGCCGGGTTCGTCCAGAATCAGCAGGCGGCCTTTGCCCTGCTTTTCTCCGGTGAGGGCATCCACGAGGATGTGCGCGAGTTTCAGTCGCTGATTCTCGCCACCGGAAAGCGTGTTGAGCGGCTGCCCGAGCCCCAGGTGGCCCAGCCCCACATCCACCAGCACCTGCAGGCGGGCGGCAATGCGGCGGGCGCGGGCATTCTTTTCGCGGGCAAAGAGCCGCTGGGCGGTGGCGATATCCAGCGCGAGCATTTCGGCCATGTTGTAGCCCAGCAGGGTGAGACTGAGGGCCTGCTCCGTATAGCGCGTGCCGTGGCACAGGGCGCAGGGCACAAAGATATCGGAAAGAAACTGCATTTCCACCTTTTCCTGTCCCAGCCCGGCGCAGCGCGGGCAGCGGCCATCGCCGCTGTTGAAGGAGAAGTAGCCGGGCTTCAGCCCTCGTGCCTGAGCAGCGGGCTCGGCCACGAACAGGGCGCGGATATCCTCGAACACACCGATATACACCGCCGGGGTGCTGCGCGGCGTGCGCACGATGGGGCTCTGGTCCACCAGCACCACTTCCTCCACCGCATCCAGCCCGGCAATGCGGCGCACCTTCACCTCGTCCTCGTCATCCAGTTCCTCCGGGTGCAGGGTGCCGAAGAGCACCTGGCAGGCCAGCGTGCTCTTGCCACTGCCGGAAACACCGGTGAGACAGTTGTACACCCCCAGCGGGATTTCCACCGTGAAATCGTGCAGATTGTGGCATTCCGCCCCCTCGATGCGGATGGTGCCCTTCCCTTTGCGACGCCGGGTCGGCACCGGTATGCAGCGGGTGCCGCTCAGGTACTGGCCGGTGAGTGATTTTTCATCCGTCAGAATCCCGCGGGGTTCGCCAGCATACACCAGTTCACCACCGGAGGCACCGCTGCCGGGGCCCATGTCTACCAGATAATCCGCTGCGCGCATCACCGCCTCCTCATGCTCCACTACCACCAGGGTATTCCCGCGGTGCGCCAGGCGGCGCATGGCGGCTATCAGGCGGGCAGTATCGCGGGCATGCAGGCCGACGGTCGGTTCATCCAGCACAAAAAGCGTTTCTGTCAGCGCCGCGCCCAGACAGGTGGTGAGGCTCACGCGCTCAATCTCGCCACCGGAAAGCGAGCGGGTCAGGCGGCTGGCCGCTATATAGCCCAGCCCCACCTCGCAGAGGTAGGCCACTCTGCTTCGGAACTCCTTCACGGCCTGCTCCAGCGAGCGGTCGGCCCCAGTGTGCCCCAGCACATGCTCATCCAGCCAGGGCAGCAGCTCATCCATGGGCAATGCCTGCACCTGCGGCACTGTGAGCCCGCCGATTGTGAAGGCCAGAGACTCCGGACGCAGGCGCCCACCGTGGCAATCCGGGCACACACTGTACACGCGGTAATAGGCCAGGAACACACGCGCGCTGAGCTTATGCGCGTGCTTCTCCATGTCATCAAAAATCCCCTTGTAGCCATACCACAGGCCGCGGTCGAAAGCCTCCCACACATCCATATCCCCGGCTTCGCCGTAGAAAACCCAGTCCTGCTCCTGCTGCGTGAGCTCACACCAAGGCACATTCATGCGCACCGCGCGGGCTCGCTTGTTGGCCCGCACCAGGTCTTTGTAGCAAGCGGAAAGCGTGGCGGAGGAGAGCATCTTCAGGGCACCATCGGCAATCGTCTTATCGGGGATGATGCCCTTGTTGTAATCGTAGGTGATGCTGCGGCCATAACCCTTGCAGGACGGACAAGCCCCCAGCGGCGAATTGCCGCTGAACAGACCGGGGCGCGGCTCCTGCAGCGGGTACCAGTCGCTGCGGAACTGGCGGGGCTCCTGCCAGCGGCCATCCTCGCCGGCGCGAGAAACCCAGGCCACATCCTGCCCCAGATGCAGGGCGGTCTCCAGCGCTTCCATCAGGCGGGAACGTGAATCGGCCACCAGCTTCACGCGGTCCTGCACCACCAGCCAGTTCTCCATGCCCAGCTCTGCTTCCGTGGCTGCCGATAGGCGCAGCACTTCCCCGCCAGCCAGCACACGCAGATAGCCCTGAGCCTCCAGCGCCTGGCGCATTTCATCGAACGTGCCCACCGGGCGCACGGCAAAGCAGACCAGGGCAGATTCTCCGGGGTGCGCCGCAATGAGTTCATCCGCCACACCCTGTGGTGTGGCCGGGCGCACCACGTTGCCTGCGGCATCGCGCCCCACAGCCATGCGCGAGAAGATGAGCTTCAGGTACTCATTCATCCCGGTCATGGTGCCCACGGTGCTGCGCGAGTTCTTTACCGAATTGCGCTGCCCCAGGGCAATCGCAGGCGGCACATTCTCCACAGCCTCCACCGCCGGGCGGTCCATACGGTCCATAAACTGACGCACATAGGGCGAGAAGGTCTCCACGTAGCGCCGCTGCCCCTCGGCATATAAGGTGCTCATGGCCAGAGAGGTCTTTCCGCTGCCGCTCGGCCCGGTCACCACCGTGATGCCGCCCAGCGGTATATCCACATCCACCCCCTTCAGGTTGTGCTCCCGTGCTCCCCGTATGTGAATCTCTCTGTCCACGCCCTGCTGATTCATAGAATTATTCTAAACTAACCAACCACCAAACACAAGCTGAATTTGTGTCTGTGGGCACTCAGAAAACGATAATTTTTTGTCGAAGCACGAGACTTCAGTACCAATTAAACGTACAGAGATGCGATTAAGCTGGTCTGCTGGCTATAAACATGCTAGATTATCAAGCGAACGGAGGCACACCATGGCAGATTTAGACTGGCTGGAAAACAATGCATACACCAGGCAGCAGAACCGCAGCGCAAACCTGTGGGGCTCGCTGGGCTTTCTGGTGATTGCCCTGCTGTGGGGCTGGCCGGTATTCCACATCTGGCAGGATACCTGCTACATCCTGCAGGCGGATGCCGATACCAGCGTGGAGGGCTATGTGGAGCGGATAACAGGCCACGGCGCGAAACGAGGCCGCATCGAAGCTCACATCGAATACAAGGGCCAGGACTACACCGTGCGGCGCATGGGCCAAAGCTTTACCTACCCGATGTACGAGAATGCCCGCGAGAGCCGCCGCGTAACTGTATACGTGAACCGGAATAATCCGAGCGAATCCGTGATGAGCCTGGGGA
>JAFVQN010000098.1 GCA_017504805.1 Akkermansia sp.
CCAAGGGCTGCTGCAAGGTGGACCGCTCCGGCGCCTACATGTGCCGCTGGGTCGCCAAGCACGTGGTGGCCGCCGGTCTGGCCGACCGCTGCGAGCTCCAGGTGGGCTACGCCATCGGTAAGGCCAGCCCCGTCTCCATCATGATTGACGTGGAAACCTTCGGCACCGGCAAAGTGGACAAACAGGTCATCATCGACCGCATCAACGAGGCCTTCTCCTTCAAACCGGCAGATATGGAGCGCACGCTGGGCCTGCGCGAACCCATCTTCCGCAAGACCACCAACTACGGCCACTTCACCAAGGCTGACCTCCCCTGGGAACAGCTCGACCCGAGATGTCTCAGCATCCTTATGGGTTAAAGTGTAAACTCAGCAGTTTTTCAATACACTACTTCTGCTTTATTACAGCGGAAAGCCAACGACAAACAAGCCCCGGATAGAACTCCGGGGCTTGTTTCATTTCCAATATTGAACTATCAGTTGGAATGCGCTGCTTCATCCGACAAGGTTTCGTACACAGGCTTCTTCCGCCCATGCTCTTTCACCTTATCGTACGCATATTCAGAAGGCCCGGTCGGAACATCATCGGTGGAGAATTCCTTATGGTTGTGCATCGAGGTGTGCTTGTGGCCCTCATTCGGGGCGGACTCTCCTGCTGAGTCGCTGGTTGAGCTTTCCGTCTGCTGCGCGGGTTCGTTACTGGCAGATTCACTGGTTGAGCTTTCCGTCTGCTTCGCAGCTTCTTTATTTGCGGATTCTGCAGGCTTCTGGGAACCTGAGGCAGTGGATTCCTCCTCGGCCTCTGCAGCAGCTTCCTGGTTGGCAGCCTCGCCGCTGCCCTTCTGGGAAGTTCCAGCCTCCGTAGACGACGCAGACTCCTGGGAATCAGTGGCAGACTTCGCAGCTTTCTGAGCCTCGGAGGATTTGGATGCCAGCGTTTCCTTCAGATTACTGGGAGAAGTCGCGGAGGAAATCGTACTGGATGTGGCAGCAGATGTTACAGAATCCGCCGGTACAATAGCGGAGGAACCACCACCGGAAGATACAGCCGAAACAGGGGCCGTGACTACCTCCCCGGCAGCAGACACCGCGGAGGGAGCCGCAGCTACCGGAGTGGCAGGCGCGGGTACAGAAGGAAGCGAAGGCACCGAGGGAAGCGAAGGCACTGCCGCCGCAGGCGCTGCAGAGGGAACGGGAAGCGCAGGCAAAGTAGCGGCAGAGAGCGGGGAAGCCCCCTTCTCTTCAGCGGCCAGCTGCGTTTCCTGCTCCTTCTTCTGCTGTTCGCGCTGCTGGCGTGCCAGGGCGCGGGCACGCTTGCGCTCAGCCCTGCGCTGTTTGCGTTCAGCCCGGCGGCGTTTCCTGGCTTCGCGCTCCTCCTTGCTCCTCTGCGTATTGTTATTACTGCCCGTATTGTTGATCGTGACAGTGTAGGAATACTGGAAAAACTCCACAGCCTCCGCCAACGGGCTGATTGCCAATATAACACCTATTAATAACCCTCTCATAATCTGTGGGCATAGTACCACCAGTCACCTATTAAGTCAAGTTCCATAACTGTTATACCCAGGCAAACACCACACGTGCCATGGAGTCAGTAGAACGCAATGGCATGTTGCCGCGCCCGGCCCGGTCTGGTATCATGAGGGTCAAGATGACACTGGAACACCCCTTTCTCGATGATACGCAGCTGCCGGCGTGGTCGCAGCTGAGCCCGGAAAAAGCCCGCACGGATATCCGCCTGGCCATTGAACAGGCCAAGGCCGCGGTGGAAGCTATCTGTCAGGTGCAGGAGCCTACCTATGCCAACACATTCGACGCGCTGGAAAACAGCAGCGCCGCCCTCATGCGCGGCTGGCAGCGGCTCAACCACCTGCGCTCGGTCATGGATTCCCCGGAGCTGCGCGAGGTCATCAATGAACTCATGCCCGAGGTGGTCATCTACTCCAGCAGCGTGACGCTCAACCCGCAGCTCTATGCCGTGCTCAAGAATGCCGCCGCGCAGCCCTGGGTGCAGGAGCTCTCACCCGTGAAACAGCGTTTCATCAGCGAGACCCTGGCCGATTTCCGCGAGAGCGGCGCCGACCTGCCGGAGGACAAGAAAACCCGCTATGCCGAGCTTTCCACCGAGCTGGCCCAGCTTTCCCAGACCTTCGGCGAGCACGTGCTGGACTCCACCAACGCCTGGGAATACGTGACCGCCGATGAAGCAGAGCTGGCCGGGCTGCCGGAATCTGCCCGCGAGGCCGCCCGCCAGGATGCCTTGTCAAAGGGCCACGGCAGCGAGGAGGCCCCCCAGTGGCGCTTCACGCTGCAATTCACCAGCGTGCAGCCGGTGCTCACCTTTGCGGAGAATGCCGCCCTGCGCGAGCGCGTGTGGCGCGCCATGCAGACCAAGGGCACGGGTGAGTTCGACAACGCTCCGCTCATCAACCGGATTCTCACCCTGCGTGCGGAAAAAGCCGCCCTGCTGGGCTACGAGCGCTACTCCGACTACGTGACCAGCCGCCGCATGGCCGGCAGCGGTCAGAATGCGCTGGATTTCATCAACCGCCTGCATGCGCAGGTGCGCCCCGCCTTCCTGGAGGAGCAGGAAGCCATCCGCCGCTTTGCCGAGGAGCAGACCAGCACCTCCATCCCTGCGCTGGAGCCCTGGTCCGTGGGCTACTGGAGCGAAAAACGCCGCAAGGCACTCTACGATTTCGACACCGAGGAACTGCGCCCCTACTACGCCATGCAGAATGTGCTGGAGGGCATGTTCTCCATCTATGCCGGGCTCTACGGCATCCGCTTCACCCAGCGGCCCACCGCCTGTCTGCAAGCCGGCGAGGAGCTGCCCGCCGGTGCGGTGGAGGTCTGGCACCCGGAAGTACTTTTCTACGAGGTACACGATGAGGAAAGCGGCGAGCACCTGGGCTCGTTCTACGCCGACTGGTACCCGCGCGATGTGAAGCGAGCCGGCGCCTGGATGGATGCGCTGAGCACCGGTCTGCCGCCCATGGAGGGGCAGCCGCGCATCCCCCACCTGGCGCTGATGTGCGGCAACATGAGCCGCCCGGTGGGCGATAAACCCGCCCTGCTCAGCCACTACGAGGTAGAGACCGTGTTCCACGAGTTCGGCCACCTGCTGCACCAGGTGCTCAGCAATGTGGAGGTGCGCTCCCTCTCCGGCTGCAATGTGGCCTGGGACTTCGTGGAGCTGCCCAGCCAGATTAACGAGAACTGGACCTGGGAACCCGAGGCCATTGCACGCTACGCCCGCCACTGGCAGAGCGGCGAGCTGATGCCTCGCGGGCTCATGGACAAGATGCTGGCCGCCCGCAACTACGGCGCCGCCACCTTCTTCATGCGCCAGCTCTGCTTCGGCAAGATTGACCTGGAGCTGCACACCAACACCGCCGCCTACCTGGGCCGCGACGTGGAGGAGGTAGACCGCGAAATACTGGCCGATTACCGCGTGCCCGCCACCGAGCAGGGCAACAGCGTGCTGCGCGCCTTCTCCCACATCTTCGACGGCGGCTACGAAAGCGGCTACTATTCCTACAAGTGGGCCGAAGTGCTCGATGCCGATGCCTTCTCCCGCTTTGCGCAGGAAGGCATCTTCAACCCCGCCACGGGGCGCGATTTCCGCCGCTGCATCCTCTCCCAGGGCAACAGCCGCCC
>JAFVQN010000099.1 GCA_017504805.1 Akkermansia sp.
CACATTCTCCAGCGCGGAGGTGCGGGCCAGCAGGTTGAAGTTCTGGAACACGAAGCCGATGCGCTTGTTGCGCAGCAGGGCGCGCTCATTGGCGTTCAGACCGGCCACGTTGTGACCGTCAATCCAGAATTCGCCGCTGGTAGGGTGGTCAAGGCAACCCAGAATATTCATGAGCGTGGATTTACCCGAACCCGAGGCACCGGTGAGGGAGACAAACTCACCGTCCTCGATGCGCAAGGAAATCCCCTTGAGCACCGGCAGGTCAATCTCCCCCAGGTGGTATACCTTGGTTATATTCTTCAGCTCAATCATGGCCGGAAAATCTTACGTTTTCTTACATAGGAGGCCCCGGGCGACCACCCTTATCGCTCTGACCGGGCTTTGCAGCAGCTCCACCGGTTCCCCGCTGGCGGCGCTTCGGGCCATTCATGCCGAACAAGCCCCCCTGCTGGCCTTTGGCAGCATCACCGCTGAACATGGAAATCCCCGTCACCAGCTCATCTCCGGGCTTGAGTTCCTGCCCGTCCGGCAGCGTCACCATGGAGCGAGTGCCGTCCGAATCCCCCTTGATGACGCGGACCGGCGCCACCGTGGTCTCGCTCACCTTGCGCCACACCAGTGTAGGCCGTTCCTCGCCCTCAGCGCGCGAAGCCGGGCGCTTACCGCGGGCGCTTTCATCAATCTGCTCCGGGCTCGGGCGGAAATCGAAAGCGGCATCCGGCACCAGCAGGGCGCCCTTCACTTCCTTCACGATGAAGTTGGCATTGGCGCTCATGTAAGGCAGCAGCTTGCGCTCCGGGTTTTCGATATCCACCTCCACGATGTAGGTCACCACATTGGAGCTCATGGTGGCATTCGGGCGAATCTTGTTCACCGTGCCGGTAAAGTTCTCATTCGGCAGGGCATCCACCGTGTAGCGCACTTCCTGGCCGGGCTTCACCTTGGCAATATCGGCCTCGTTCACACTGCACCAGATCTGCATCTTGCTCAAATCGCGGGCCACGAGGAACAGGGTGGTGGCATTCATGCTGCTCACCACAGTCTGGCCCACATTCACCTGACGCACCACAATCGTGCCATCCACCGGGGTGGAAATGCGGGTGTAGTCGCGGTTGCGCAGCTCGCTTTCCAGCTGAGCCTCAGCGCTCTGCAGCTGAGCCAGTGCACTGGCCTGCTGAGCCTCAGCCGTCTGCAACTGGGCCGTGGCGCTCTCGAGATTAGCGGCAGCAATCTCAGCGGCGTTCACATACTGGTCATAGCTCATCTGGGAGAGCGCATCGCCCACGCCCAGATTCTTTGCACGGGCCAGGTCACGGTCGGCCTTGTTCTTATTGGCCGTAGCCTGGGAGATGGAAGCCTTGGCCTGCGCCACGGAAGCATCCGACGAAAGAATCTGCGCCTGAGCCTGGGAAACCTGTGCCTCTGCGCGCTTGATATCCAGCTCCACGATGGTATCATCGATACGCGCGAGCAGCTGCCCGGCCTTCACCTCGCTGCCGTAGTCCACCGGGCGGCCATCTACATCCACGCCGAATTCCTTGATTTCGCCAGTCACCTGGGCACCTACATCCACCAGCTCCTGCGGTTCCAGGGTGCCTGTGGCCTGCACCTTACTCACAAAATCATCCTGCACCACCGCCACAGTATTGAAACGGGTTTCCACCGCCGCAGAATCTCCGGAGAAATACCAGTACCCGGCACCACCGGCGCAGATAAGGGCTGCACCACCCCACTTGAAAATCGCTTTCACGGTTAATATATTACTACTTCCAGTTGACTTGTCAAGCCGCAGAAACTGCGGTTCCTCCACTTTATACGTACGCCAGAAGCCGCGCAGATTCTACACCTGCGCGGCTTTTTCCTCACATTTTTCACTCAAAATTCCGTCAGTTTCTGGAGCGTCCGTCATCCCAGCCGGTCTGGGAGTGGCGTTTCTCAGCCTCGCGGCGGCGGGCGGCCTCCTCAGCATCGCGTCTGGCGGCAGCTTCGGCAGCAGCCTGTTCCTCCGGAGTGGGAGCCGCCGGAGCCTCATCCTCAACCGGGGCAAGCCCCTCCGGCAGACTGGCGCGGCGGCTGGGGGCTGCCAGTTCTTCCTCCAGGCTGGGCTTGATGCTTTCAAAGAAGCTCTTCACCACCATGGCGGCCATGTGACCGCCGGATATGCGCTGGTGCGGCTTGCCTTCGTACAACGCCACGTAGGAATAGCGGGGGTTATCCGCCGGCAGGAACCCGGCAAACCAGGCAAGGCGGCAGTCATCTGACGGGCGGCCCCACTGGGCCGTACCGGTTTTGCCGGCATTCGAGGTGAAGCTGAGGGCGGCGCGGCGGCCGGTGCCGCCATTCACCACGGCCTTCATAGCCTTGCGCACCACAGCCAGCGCGCTGCTCATATCCTGCAGGTTATTCTGCGCGGTGGGGGTGAACTGGTAGACCACGTTACCATCCTTATCCAGCACCTGGCGAATCAGCTGCAACTTGGGCAGATAGGTGCCATTTGCAATACCCGCCACGCCGTGTGCCACCTGAAGCGGAGTAGCCAGCAGAGCACCCTGGCCAATGGCCATGTTGGCGGCATCGCCAGCCATGAAACCGCGGCCGTAGTTGCGGTGCATCCAGGCTTCATCCGGCACGTTGCCGGCCTTATCAGGCAGCGGCAGCCCGGTAGTGGAGCCGTAGCCGAAGCGGCGGGCCACATCGCACAGACGCGCAGCGCCGATTCGCGGCTCGCGAGTGGCGGCAATCTGGTACATGAAGGGGTTATTGGAAAGCACCAGAGCCGTCACGCAGTTGATGGTGCCGGCGAATTTGTTGTGGTTCTTGAAATCGTGGTTACCGATGCGCACGCTGTACGGGCAGTTCACGTAGGTGCCTTCGGTGATGACGTTGTGGCGCAGACCGGCCGCCACGGTGATGGTCTTGAAGGTGGATGCGGGCGGGTATACACCGGCATACGCGCGGGAAACCAGCGGCGTGTTCGGGTCCTGGCGCAGGGCATCATAATCCGCCTGGGAAATAGCCGGAATAAAGGTATTCGGGTCGAAATTCGGGGCAGAAGCCAGCACAACCACCTCGCCAGTATGCACATCAATCATCACGAAAGCGCCGCGTCCCAGTGTATTATCCCGCAGGGATTGTTCGGCAGCCTTCTGCCACTCCAGATTCAGGGTGGTCACGATGGTGCCGCCGGGCTTGGGCTTACTCTGCAGCTCATCCATGATTTTCTTGCCCGTCTCGTCGAACATGAGACGCCAGATACCCGGGCGGCCCGTCAGCTGCTTGTTGAACTGCTTTTCCAGCCCGGCGCGGCCCTCCTGGCGCTCAAAGATGGGGTCGTTGTGGTTGATGGGTCCCGTGGGCAGCTTGGCCTTTACGCCGGTATAGCCCAGAATGTGGGAAGCGGAGGTCTGGTGCGGATAGTTGCGGATATAGAGCGGGATGAGATGCCCGTACTCGATGGCGGTCAGCTTGGCCCGGTTACCCTCCAGCTCCCGGGCGCGAATGGTCGGCCCCACCGGCAGCGCAAGCCAGCGGCGCTGCCGGTAGTGGTCCAGCAGCTGGGCATCGCTCTTCTCATATACCTTCAGGCCGGCTGCCTCATACGCAGCTATGACCCGGCGCGCTATCCGCAGGATGTTGCGCTCGCTTTCGTCTTTCAGCTGGCCAAAGTTAATCGCCGGCTGGTAGGCCACCTCGGAACAGGCCATGACCTGGCCATTGCGGTCGCAGATGATGCCTCGCGGGCCGGGCACGGTCAGCGACATCGTGCGGGCGTTCTTACGGTTCACCGCGTATGCCACGCGCGAGGGGTCATGCACCGAGGGGTCTGTGACCGATGCCGTGGGTTTCAGAGCATCCACCCCGGTCTCGTCCTGCGTGGCAGCATTCGTACCCGTCTCCACATTCACCGGCGAATCCGGGTCTACTGTCTTTTCATAACTTTCTGCCTGCTCCACACCTTCCTGAATCGAGGGGGCGCGGTCCTCACCACCCAGTTTCACAGTCTCCACGATTTCCTCCGCCATCTCATCATCCGGCATGTCTTCCACAAAAGGAATCACCCCTGCCTCCCCGGCAGGCTGAGCCGCCTCCTGCCCCGTGGCAGCAGGTGCACTGAATGACATGGCCAGTACTACTAATCCGGTGTAGAGCTTACTCCTGAGCATCGCACCCGCATTCTACCCTATTTATCTCTCATTAGTCAATCGTCAATTGTCAATCGTCAATGAAAAAGCCCCGTCACCAGATAAGTGACGGGGCTTTCATCTGCTTCAGATACCTGAGAATCAGGCCTCGGGAGCAACGTTGACGCGGCGGCCTTCGTGATCGAAGAACACGCGGCCATCAACCAGGGAGAAAATCGTGTAATCGCGGCCCATGCCCACGCCCTTGCCGGGATGGAACTTGGTGCCACGCTGACGGACGATGATGTTGCCGGCGATCACGGTCTGACCACCAAACTTCTTCACGCCGAGACGCTTGCTGCGGGAATCGCGACCGTTACGGACGGAACCTTGACCTTTCTTATGTGCCATGACTAGTTAGTTATCTATGGGATAGGGGTTAATAATCAGGCGTTGATAGCGGTAATCTGCACCTTGGTGAG
>JAFVQN010000100.1 GCA_017504805.1 Akkermansia sp.
CCCTGGCTGCCGCCCGTGCCACCGGTGCAGCGGATGAACGCCGGGCCCACCTGCGCCGAGCAGAGCAGCTCATGCTTGAGGCTCAGCCAGTCATTCCGCTCTACTGGAGCGAGCGCACCTATCTCAAATCCCCCGCCGTGAGCGGCTGGCACCCGCTGCTGCTCGATAACCACCCACTGGATGCCGTGCAAGTGAAACCATGACAAAGTTACTTCTCAAGCGTCTCGGGCAGGGCGTCCTCGTGATTTTCGTGTTGCAGACCATCACCTTTTTCCTGGTGCGCCTGCTGCCGGGCAATCCTTTCCTGGGAGAGCGCAAACTGCCGGAGCACATCATGGCTCAGCTCAATTCGCTCTACGGATTAGACCAGAGCCCGCTGGTGCAGTACCTGAACTATTGGAAAGGCATCCTCTGCAACGGCGATTTCGGACCCTCGCTGGTGCGTGAGGGGGTGCAGGTGGCAGATATTATCGCGCAGGCCTTCCCGGTGTCTCTCTGGCTGGGTGTGCTGGGCATGGGCATCGCCATTGTGCTGGGAATCCCGGCGGGCATGCTGGCAGCCTACTGGCGCAACCGCTGGCCTGATTCACTCTTCATGCTGCTGGCCATGGCGGGTATCTGTATCCCCGCTTTTGTGATTGCTCCGCTCTTCGGGCTCAGCCTGGGCATGCATGTGCCGGGGCTCAGCGTGGCCGGTTGGGATGACCCTCTCTGCGCCGTGCTGCCGGCACTTACCCTGGGGCTCATCAATGCCGCATACATTGCCCGCCTGACGCGAGGCGGCATGGTCGAGGTGCTCGCGGCTGATTTCATCCGCACGGCTCGCGCCAAAGGCGTGCGGGCCGGGCGGCTCTTGTTTGTGCATGCGCTGCGCAGTGGGTTGCTGCCGGCGGTTTCGTATCTGGGGCCGGCTTTTGCGGCGATCATCACCGGCTCCTTTGTGGTGGAAACCTGTTTCCAGGTGCCGGGCATGGGGCTGCACTTCGTGAATGCCACCACCGACCGCGACTACTTCCTCATCCAGGGCCTGGTGTTCTGCTATGGCGTGCTTATCGTGATTGCTAACCTGGTGGTGGACCTCGTGCTGGTCGCCCTCAACCCCCGGCTCCGCTCGCAGGGAGCTGCCTGATATTCCGCCATGAAGAAGAACTACGAACAAGGAAACTCCCTCTGGAAAGACGCCCGCCGCCGTCTGTGTCGCAATCGCGCCGCCATGGCCTCGCTTGTCTTCCTCCTGCTCATGGCGCTGGCCTGTTTCGTGCTGCCGCTTTTCCCCTGCATCGCTAACCCGAACGCCACCAATCTGGCCAACATTGCTGCCGATTGCAGCTGGGCGCATCCCTTCGGCACCGACCAGCTGGGGCGTGACCTGCTTGCCCGCGTGCTTTATGGTGGCCGCATCTCGCTGCTGGTGGGGCTGGTGGCCACGGCGGTATCCTTCGTCATCGGCCTCAGCTACGGGCTTATCTCCGGCTATGTGGGCGGGCGGACAGATGCTTTCATGATGCGCACGGTGGATGTGCTCTTCGCACTGCCTTTCATTGTGCTGGTGATCGTTTTCTCCCTGAGCATCGAGGAACCCAGCCGCGGGCTCACCAACTGGGTGGTGGAGCACACTGGCTGGAGCCGAGAAAGCGTGGCTCCTATCCTCGGGCTGGTACCGTTATTCATCGCTATTGGTGCGCTGGGCTGGCTCACACTTGCGCGTATCGTCCGCACCCAGACACTGGAAATCAAGGCTCAGGAATATGTGCTCGCTGCCCGCTCCCTGGGGCTTGGCCACCTCCGCATTCTTTTCTGCCACATTGCGCCTAACCTGCTGGGTACTGTGGTGGTCTACACCACCCTTGCCGTGCCCGGTATCATGCTCACTGAAAGCACTCTCTCCTTCATCGGCCTCGGCGTCCGCGCACCCAATTCCTCCTGGGGCACCCTCATCAAGGAAGGCGCCGACCGCATGGAAGCAACTCCCGAGCTCCTCTTCTTCCCGGCGCTCTTCTTCTGCCTCACGCTCCTCGCCCTCAACTTCCTCGGCGATGGCCTCCGCGATGCTCTCGACCCCAAATCCGCAAGGGATTAAAGGCGCACCGCGGGCAGACCTGTTTTTTGAGGAAATCCTGCCTTATGGCAGGGACCCGTTCTGAGTCTCCTGCAGTGCATTCAGCGCAGTCAGGGTTTCATCCACAATGGCACGGGCATCCTTCACATCCTGGGTGTGAATATAGTATTGGCTGCTGCGCTCCACGGTGAAGATGGCGGCAAGGCGGGTGTTCATGCTGTCGACGATGGCTGCTGCCGCAGAGGATTCCCTGGAGCGTTCGCGCAGAAGCTGGATTTTCTCGTACTCTTCGATACCATCGCGCAGGCGTTCAAAACGGATAGAACTTCTGTTGCCGGGGTATACCAGGAAGCAGTCGCCCGAGGTCCAATTACCGAAATCTGTGGTCTGGAGCGGGTTGCGGTTCCATGAATTATAGGCCCAGCGAAGGAAACCATCCAAGCGGTTGGCTGCGGCGAAGATTCCGAGCCACTCGGCCTCGGCCGGGGTGGAGGTCGTGTAGGTGTTCGGCACCAGCGGCTGCATGCACACGTAGAATGTGGTAATCTTGCCTGCGGCTTTGCGCTCGCGCAGTAAATCACCCAGGGCGGTTCCGGCATGCGTGATGACAGGGGAAATGTTGTAGACTTCGCGTGTGAGTTCTGAGGGTTTGTCCACTGCTGAAGCAATACGGAATGACGGCGCATTTTCCTTCACCAGACGCATAGCCTCACGCACCATACGGTCGGGCCGCTCATCGATGGCGATGCAGGTCTTCTCCGCCCAGCCTTTTTCCTGCATGTGCTTGTGGAAATCGCGCAGGAAAGGCGCCCAGAGTGCTTCAAACCCAGGCGTACCCGGTTCGGCTTTCGCTATGGCCATTTCTCCGGTGACTTCATCGTAGTATTTGATGCTCAGGTGCCACGGCAGCATGGAATAGCAGCTGATCTGCTCGCGGATTCCGATTTCATCGTGCATGAAGTGTATCCACTTATCCAGGATGCTGTAGTCATAGCGCATCACGCCATCGCGGCCTTTCTTCCACTGGATCATGCTGGGGAACCAGTCGTAGGTCTGTGCATTCCAGGCTTCATCCAGCAAAGTGCAGGTGATGCATTTCTGACCTGCCGCAGCCAATCGCTGCATGAGCGGACGCAGAAGTTCGAAATGTACGGGCGACCAGGGTTCTACATCGTGCCAGCGTGCTACAGATTGCGGGTGCTGCCAGAGGTCGAGGTGCATTTTCCAGTCCTGCGGGGCGGGGAGAGTGGCAGGCTGCACTTCCAGCGTGATTTCCTGCACAGCCGGTTCACAACCCGGGGCGCTGACGGTGACTGTACCGCGGTATACGCCGGGCTCAGCATTCTGCGGCACATTTGCTTCAAACCAGATGGCCCGGTGCGACCCGGCTGCATGCTGGCATTCATTCTCGTGGCCGATGATATCTGCCGTAATGCGCTGCCCGGCCCGGGTATAGCGAATCATGCTTGCTGAGGTGGCAATTTCGTGGTTGCCCATGCGCAGCGGGGAACTGGTCACGCGAAGATTTGCCTGAGCATATCCTGTGGAAACGACCAGCTGGCAGTTGCTGCGCTCTCCGCGCCAGGCTTTCAACATCAAGGCCTCAGGGGTGGTTTCTTCGTGAAAGGGGCGCGCGCTGCCCAAAAAGATGCGACTATCCGGAGATGCAGTTATTTTCAGTTCTTTGGCGTCAGGATAGATGCCGGGGATATCGGGGACTGCGACATCATAGGCCGGATGTCTGTCTGCCGGGGCCTGAGCCAGAACAATCTGACCTGTTGCCAGTGCGGCACCTGCGACGAGCATCACTCTATTACGGAGAATCATGCCTTCCTTTTACCATATAGTTGCCTTGATGAAAAGCTCGAAGTGCGTTCTATCATGAGGTTGACCGGGGGCGACCGCTCTTCAGCAGCCGAGTTTGTTTACTATGTTGCGAGTACAAATAAGGGTTGAATTTGTTAATTGTTTGTGATATAAGGCGCCGCAATTTTATGGATAAAACAAAGAAAGCCGCCTTTTTTTCAGGGATTCTGCTCATCGTGCTGTTTGCATGCACGGCCACGCTTGTGGCAGGATTTGAGTGGGTGAAGATACTGAGACTGAGCCCTCTGATTGTCGGTATCATTCTGGGTATGGTGTATGCGAATACCCTCAGGAAGCAAGTGCCGACTGAGTGGAACCCTGGCATAGCATTTTGTACTCGGCAGGTGTTACGCACGGGTATCGTGTTGTATGGCTTTCAAATTACAGTGAGTGACGTGCTGGCTGTGGGCTTGCCCGCTATCGTGGTGGATGTAGTGGTGGTGAGTTTTACACTTATTCTGGGAGTGGTACTGGGACGTTTGCTGAAGATGGATTCGCAAACAGCCCTGCTTACATCCGTGGGAAGCTCGATATGCGGTGCTGCGGCCGTGCTTGGGGCCGAACCCGTGGTGAAGGGGGAGCCGTACAAGACAGCTGTGGCCGTCTCCACCGTCGTGATTTTCGGTACTGTTGCAATGTTCCTTTATCCTACGCTGTACAGGGTAGGCGTGTTTGATCTGGATGCCGGACAGATGGGCCTCTATACCGGGGGTACTCTTCATGAAGTGGCTCATGTGTACGGTGCCGGTGAGGCTATGGATGCTGCTGGACTTTCTTCGGATTCCATTAAGCGACCGGCTGTTATCGTGAAGATGGTGCGTGTGATTCTGCTGGCTCCTGTGCTAGTGGTGCTCGCTTTCATGCTGTCTCGCCAAAATACGTCCTCGGGCCCAGTCAGTAAAATCAGCATGCCCATTTTTCCTTTCCTCTTTTTGGCAGCCATTGGCGTGAACTCGCTGGGGATTATTCCGATGTGGGCGGCTGACTCCATTCGCACTCTTTCCACCTTCATGCTTACGATGGCTATGACGGCGCTGGGTGTAGAAACGAGTTTTGACAAGTTCTGCAAGGCTGGGCCAAAGCCTTTCCTGTTGGCTTTGCTGCTGTTCTGCTGGCTGATTTTCGGTGGCTACTGGTTGGTGAAGAGTGTGACACTATTTATTCATTAAGAGTCCTTCATAAAAGAGGTGTTGGATGTCACACGTGCCCCAATGATCTCGCCTCGCCGGTCAGAATATCCACGGGTGTGCGCTCAACGATTTTCTGCATCATATCAAACTGCTGCTGCGGTGCAGGGTTGATGCCGCCATCGGGCAGCTCTGCAATTGAGCTCCATGGAAACAGCGGTCATCAGGATGAGGTATCGGCGGATGTCCGGGGGAATTTCGTACCAGTTGATATGAACCGCCGGTGCTGGCTCCGCAACGGGCTCGCCGCCTGCGCTCGATCCCAAATCCGCCAGGGATTAAAAAATCCAGCCCGTTGCCGGGCTGGATGGCTTGTGTGATTCAGGTCAGGAGGCTTTCTTTCCTGCCAGTCCGAAGATAATGAAGATAGCAGCGGAGAGGCCCATGACGAAGGGGTAGAAGAGGCAGGGGATGATGGAGAATGCGGTAATGCCGGCGAGCGCGGACCCCATGAGGAGCTGCGCACCATAGGGCAGGATGCCCTGGATGACGCAGGAGGCGGTGTCCATGAGGCTGGCGGAGCGGGGGGCGGGGATACCGTATTTTTCTGCGATGCCTTTGGTAATGTTGCCGACTGCAACGATGGCGACGGTGTTGTTGGCTGTGCAGAAGTTGGCCAGCGCGGTCATGAGGGCAATGCTGGTTTCAGCACCTTTGCGGCCGCGGATGCAGGCCGTGAGGTGGGTGATGATGTAGGTGAGGCCGCCGTTGTAGCGGATGAGTTCGAGCATGCCTGCGGCCAGCAGGGTCACGATGATGAGCTCTCCCATGCCGGTCATTCCGTTGCCCATGGCGCTTACCCAGTCCATGATTTGGTGCGGCGTGTTGATGAGGGCGACTATGCCGGTGGAGACGATGCCGAGGATGAGCACCTTCATGACGTTCATCCCCGCCAGGGCGGTGCCGAGTACGAGGAGGTAGGGGAGCACCTTGAGCCATTCCTGCTGCTGCGGAACCTCCACGGGAGCGAGCTCCCAGCCGAGAAGCACATAGAGTACAAGCACGAGGATGGCCGCAGGGAGCACGATGGCGAAGTTTGCCTTGAATTTGTCCTTCATGGCGCAGCCCTGGGTGCGGGTGGCGGCAATGATGGTATCGGAAATGAAGGAGAGGTTATCACCGAAGAAGGCACCACCAATCACCCCGCCGGCCATGAGGGGGAGACTGGCACCGGCTTTATCGGCCAGGCCGACGGCTACGGGCATGAGTGCCACAATGGTGCCCACGGAGGTGCCGATGGAGAGCGAGATGATGCAGGCGGCCAGGAAGACTCCGGCCAGTACCATGTTGGCGGGGAGGAGGGAAAGGGTGAGATTGATGGTGGCATCTACCGAGCCGATGTATTTTGCCGATTGGGCAAAGGCACCGGCGAGGATGAAGATCCACACCATCATCATGATGTTGCTGTGGGCGGCTCCGTGGGAGAAACGCTCGACCCGTTCGCTGAAACGGCGCGGTCGGCACACGACAAAGGCCCAGGCGCAGGCTGCCATGAAGGCAACGGTGACGGGCATTTTGTAGAAGTCGCCCACGATGACTGAGGTGGTGACGTAGAGCAGGAAGAAGACGAGCAGGGGGCTGAGCACCCAGAGCCCGCGGCCGTGGGTGGTATAGGGAATTTCGGGGGTGTTGTTCTTGTTCACGTTGGGGAATACGGTGATTTGTTTGTGCGCACAGTTTACCAGCGTGCGCCCATGTTGTCAATTTACGATATGCCAATTTTCAAATCTCTCTCAGGTAATATGCACAATTAATTTTGCCTTTTATTTTGCAAGCTGGTCAAATGCGTTTGCTATTTCCCGCATATTGGTGTAGTATGTAGTCATGCGCCGTTCCCCGATACCTGGATTAGTGCTGGCAGATGGCTGGCTGGCTCCCTTTGAACGCGAAATCAAAGGGCGTATGAGGTTGTATGATGCCCAGCTGGAGCGTATTTGCCGTCGTCATGGTTCGCTGATGGATTTTGCCCACGCCTACACCCGCATGGGCTTCAACCGCGATGCCGCGACCGGGGAATGGGTATACCGTGAGTGGGCTCCCGGGGCACGCCAGCTCTACCTGATCGGCGATTTCAATTTCTGGAACCGTGAAGCCAACCCCATGACTCGCGATGCGAACGGCGTGTGGGAGCTGCGTCTGCCTGCGGATGCGCTGAAACATGGCCAGCATGTAAAGGTGCACGTGGTGGGGGCAGATAATGCGCACCACGACCGCATGCCCGCCTGGATCCGCTACACCGAGCAGGACAGCGCAAGCTTTGATTACAGCGGTCTCATCTGGGAGCCGGCAGAGCCCTACAAGTGGAAGAATACGCGCTGGAATCCCGCCAACGTGAAGACTCCGTTCATTTACGAGACCCACGTGGGCATGGCGGGGGAAGAGGGGCGCATCCACAGCTACCGCGAGTTTGCTGATGAAGTGCTGCCGCGTGTGGCCCGCCTGGGGTACAACGTGGTGCAGATTATGGCTATTCAGGAGCACCCGTACTACGGCTCCTTCGGCTACCATGTTTCCTCGTTCTTTGCTCCCTGCAACCGGTTCGGCACGCCGGAGGATTTGAAGTATCTCATTGATGCCGCGCATGGACTGGGGATTGCCGTGTTGCTGGATGTGGTGCACTCCCACGCCGTGAAGAACATGGCCGAGGGTCTCAATAATTTCGACGGCTCCGGCGGGCAGTATTTCTGCGCCGGAGAGCGCGACAGCATGCACCCGGACTGGGATAGCTGCCTTTTCGACTACGGTAAGGAGGAAGTGCTGCAGTTCCTGCTCAGCAACCTGCGCTGGTGGCTGGAGGAATTCCATTTCGATGGTTTCCGCTTCGATGGTGTGACCAGTATGCTTTATCTGTACCACGGCCATGAGCCATTTACCGACCTGGGTTGCTATTTCAATACGCAGGTGAACCTGAGCGCGGTGACTTATCTGCAGCTGGCAGCCACACTGGTGCAGCAGGTGCGCCCTGGTGCCTTTGCCATTGCGGAGGATATGAGCGGTATGCCCGGCCTCTGCCGCCCGGTGGATGAAGGGGGCTTCGGTTTCACCCACCGTCTGGCCATGGGGCTGCCGGATTACTGGATTAAGCTGCTCAAGGAGAAGAAGGATGAGGAATGGAGCGTGGGCGATATCTGGTATACCCTCATTAACCGTCGCTATGGCGAGGCCAACATTGCCTATGCCGAAAGCCATGACCAGGCGCTGGTGGGCGATAAGACAATTGCTTTCCGTCTGATGGATGCCGAAATGTATACCCATATGAGCTGCGATACACCCAGTGTCATCATCGACCGCGGCATGGCGCTGCACAAGATGATTCGTCTGGCCACGCTGGCCGCTGGTGGTGAGGGCTGGCTCAATTTCATGGGCAATGAGTTCGGGCATCCGGAGTGGATTGATTTTCCCCGCGAGGGAAATGGCAATTCCTACCAGTACTGCCGCCGCCAGTGGAGCCTGGTGGATAACAAACTGCTGCGCTACCGCTTCCTGAATGAGTTTGACCGTGCCATGGTGGAACTGGCGAAGCGCCGCGACCTGCTGGCTGCCCGCCCGGCTCGCCCATTGAATATGGATGAGGAGAATCAGGTGATGGCATTTGAGCGTGGCGGGCTCCTCTTTGTGTTCAACTGGAGCGGCACCCGTGCCATTCCGGATTACAAACTGCCCGCCCCCAAGGCAGGGGAATGGAAAGTAGTGCTGGATTCGGATGAAGCCCGCTTCGGAGGATTCGCCCGCCAGGACCACAGCGTGCACCATTTTACGGATAAGTCCCAGCAGCTTTCCCTTTACCTCCTGCCGCGCACTGTGATGGTGTTGGCTCCGGCATTCCTGGGTGGCAGACCGTTCTGATTCCTTCTGAACTCGTTCTCTGATATCCTTGTCGTGCTGGCGGCACCGGGAAGCATGGTCATTTCTGATGAAATCATACATAAATGCAGGATTATTAGCATTGACACGCAGCGGGTACGTTGTTAGCATGAGTGCATGAAATTACGTTCCCTTTTTCTTACGTTCTGGCTGTTGCTTTCCGCTTCCTGCCTGATGGAGCTTCCTGCGCATGCCGATGATAACGTAGCGGAAGCGCAGGTAGTGTCCGATGTGGACGCACCACGTCAGAAAGGGAAGAAAAAGAAGAAAGGCAAGTCGTCCAGAGCTGAAGTGGCAGAGAAAGAGGAGGCCAGGCCTGCGGTGCTGGCTGCTCTGGAGAATTTCAAGGTGCACAATGCCAGGGTGAACCCTAAGGCAGAGATTTACATTTACCTGTATTCTGCCAGCTGGTGTGGTTTCTGCCGTGAGTGTATGCCCGTGGCGGTGGAGCAGTACAAAAAGATGAAATCCAGCCGCAAGGCCGAGATTATCCTCATCGGCGGTGATAAGACGGAAAAAGAGGCGGTCAAGTATCTGAAATCTTATAAGCTGAAGGCTCCCGGCATCATGTTCGATGCCCTGAAAGCCACCAACTTCCAGGGGCTTCCTTCCTGTGGCATGCCTGGTTTTCCTGCTGTTACCGTGGTGACCAGGGACGGCAGGATGCTGGCGAATGTGGTTGGCGCCTCCCGGGTGAAAGAGGTGCTCTCTGACTGGAAACAGTACGTTGGTGTCAAGTGAATGCCCCGCGCGCCGGGAGCGCTGTCGCGTCAACTGCGAAGCCCGCATTCAGAAGGACTGTTGCCCCCGACGGGAAAAAAGTGCGGAAAAGGCCTTTAGGCTTGTATTTCAGGGCAGATTGTGGCAATATAAGCCAACGGCGCGCGTGGGTGCCGGTAAGAAAGAGACGAAATCGCAACCCCTCAGAGGAGCCATGATTCGCATATACACGCAGACGGAGAATGGGATTTCCCGCACGGTGGGCCTGGATGAACAGGAAAACCGCCGCGGGGATGTGTTCTGGATTGATTTGCTGACTCCGGATGCAGAGGAACTAAGGTATGCGGAGTCGCTCTGCAGCATCGAGATGCCCACCAAGGACGAGATGCGCGAAATTGAGGCTACCTCGCGTCTGTACTGCGAGGACGGAGGGCGTTTCATGACCACCACGGTGCTTTCCCGTGTGGAGACGGATGAACCCATCATTTCGGAAATTACTTTCATTCTGAAGAGCAAGCTGCTCATCACCATCCGCCACACGGATTCCTACTCTTTCCGCGTCTTCTCACACCAGCTGCTGCGCATGAGCCAGACTAACCGGGACCTGGTATTCATCGGCCTGCTGGAAACACTGGTGGACCGCCAGGCCGACGTGCTGGAACGCTTCGGTACGGATCTGGACACACTCTCCAAGAAAGTATTCGGCACCCACCACACCCGCCGCAAGCAGAAGGTGGAAGACCCGGATACCGATGACCTGCGCGATGCCCTGGAGGAACTCGGGCGCGTGGGTGACCTGATTACCCGCCAGCGCGATGCCCTGGTGAACCTGCTGCGCCTCATTACCTATGCCGGCAACGAGGAAAGCTGCGTGAGCGATGATAACCTGTATATGCCGCTGCGCTCGGTTTCCCGAGACGTGAACTCTCTTTCAGAATATGCAGCTTTCCTTTCCAATAAGATTAATTTCATGCTCGATGCCGTGCTGGGACTCATTAACATTGAGCAGAATGATATCTTCAAGGTATTCACCATCATGAGCGTGGTTTTCCTGCCTCCCACTCTCATTGCCAGCATGTTCGGCATGAACTTCAAGTTCATCCCCTTCCTGAATACGGACTGGGGTGTATGGGTATCGGTGGTGCTTATGGTGCTTTCCGGTGCGCTGCCCCTTATCATTTTCAAAATTAAACGCTATATCTGACCATGATTCCCATTCGCAAGGTAGTTACCCCTGACCAGGAGATTTACAAGGCCGATATCCTCATCGAAGCTCTGCCGTATCTGCAGGCATACCGCGACCAGACCATCCTCATCAAGTTCGGCGGCTCGGCCATGGATAACCCCGAGCTGGTAAAATCGCTCATGCGCGACATTGTGGTGATGGAAACCATGGGCCTGAACCCTGTGGTGGTGCACGGCGGTGGTAAGGCTATTTCCAAGGCTCTGGCTGATGCCGGGCTGGAGGCTCGCTTTGTGAATGGCCTGCGGGTGACCACACCTGAGGCTATCGACATTGTGGAGCGCACGCTCAGTGGCACCATTAACCCCGGACTGGTGGAAATGATGCGTGCCCACGGTGGCAAGGCTGTGGGTATTCCCGGCACCAATGTGTTTGTGGGCGAAAAAATCATGGAGAAGGATGCCGAGGGGAATCCGGTGGATATCGGTATGGTGGGCAATGTGATTGGCTGCCAGCTTTCCCGCGTGAAGGAGGCGCTCTCCCTGCAGCTCACGCCGGTGATTTCTCCTCTTGCCCGTGAGCTGGGCACCAATCATTCGCTCAATGTGAATGCCGACCTGGCCGCTGCGGCTCTGGCCCGCGAACTCAAGCCGGTGAAGCTGGTGTATATTTCCGATGTGCCGGGGTTGATGAATGACCCGGGCAATCCCGGCACCATTATCCAGAGTATCAACCGCATGGAGGCTTTCGAGCTCATTGAGCAGGGGGTGATTTCCGGCGGCATGATTCCCAAGGTGAAGAGCGCTGTGGATGCGCTGAATGCCGGTGTGCGCAAGGTGCACTTCATTGATGGGCGTCTGCGCCACACCCTGTTGCTGGAAATCTTCACCCCCGAGGGTATTGGTACTGAAATTGTGCGCGAACAGCGCTGAAGTCCACTGCTGTGAAAACTCCCGCTTCCATTGGCATTCTCTCGCCCACGCGCTCTGCGCCTTGTCTGCTGGCTCTCCAGCAGCTCATGGATGCCTGCGCCGCAGCCGGGCTGAATGCCTATGAAATGGGACGCAACACGGTGAACGACCCTGTGCTGGGCCGCCCGGAGCTTATCCTCTGCCTGGGGGGCGATGGTACCATGCTTTCTGTGGCACTCGCAGCCAGCAGTACCGGCAGCATCATTGGCGGTATCAATATGGGGCATCTGGGGTTCCTGAGTGCCTGCAACCGCGATGAGATTGAGCAGCTGGTGCGTTCTCTTGCCGAGGGCAGTTACGAGGTGGATGAACGCTCCATGCTCGAAGTCCGTAAATTTGATGCCGCAGGCCGGGAGGCAGAGCGCCGGTTTTATGCGCTTAATGAGCTTTCTCTTACTCGTGCGCAGACGGGTAAGATGATTGATGTGGATGTTGAAGGAGCTTTTCTTCTTTCCTTCCGATGTGCTGCGTGCCATCAACAGCTGTGACGCCTACTACACTCCCTACTGCAACATCCCCGGCCGACTCTTTGGTGGTGGCATCAAG
>JAFVQN010000101.1 GCA_017504805.1 Akkermansia sp.
CGGCAAGGGCGAGAATGTGCGCGACTGGCTCTATGTGGTCGACCATGCCCGCGCCATCGACGTCATCTTCCACCAGGGCAAAACCGGTGATACCTACAACATCGGCGGCTTCAATGAATGGAAGAACATCGACATCGTGAAGGTGGTCATCAAGACCGTAGACCGCCTGCTGGGCAACCCCGAAGGCACCAGCGAAAAACTCATCACCTACGTCACCGACCGCGCCGGTCACGACCTGCGCTACGCCATCGACTCCACCAAGCTCAAGAACGAGCTCGGCTGGGAGCCCTCCCTCCAATTCGAGGAAGGTATCGAAAAGACCGTGCGCTGGTACCTCGACAACCAGGAGTGGATGGACAACATCACCTCCGGTGCATATGAAAAATATTATAGTGAAATGTATTCCGGCAAATAAACCAGTTACCGACATGAAAAAAGTACTCATCACAGGCGTAAACGGCTACATTGGCCGCAAGGTTGTTCAAGCCTTTGTCGACGCAGGCTGGTCCGCAGATAAGCTCCTGCTCGTTGACATGGGGCCCGAGGCTCTGGTGCCAGGCGGCACTTATATGCAGATGAATGTGCTGGCTCATGCAGCGGAGGCGGACTTGTACAAACAGCTGGGTGAGCCGGAGGCTGCGCTGCACCTGGCCTGGCAGGACGGTTTCAACCACAACGCCGATTCTCACCTGCACAACCTGGAAGCCCATTTCCTTTTCCTGCGCAACATGGCAGACGCCGGCTGCAGCTCCATCTCAGTCATGGGCACCATGCACGAAGTCGGGTACTGGGAGGGAGCCATTACTGAGGATACTCCGTGCAACCCGCAATCTCTGTACGGCATCGCCAAGAACGCCCTGCGTCAGGCCACGCTGGCCTATTGCGCCGGCAAACCCATCAGCGTAAAATGGCTGCGAGCCTACTACATCACCGGTGATGACGCTGCCAGCCGTTCCATCTTCTCCAAAATCCTCGGCTGGGAGGCCGAGGGTAAGGAAACCTTTGCCTTCACCACCGGCAAGAACCTATACGACTTCATCGATGTAAACACCCTGGCCCGCCAGATTATGCAGGCATCTGTCCAGAACACGGTGGAAGGCATCATCAACGTCTGTTCCGGTCAACCCATCTCGCTGAAGGATAAGGTGGAACAATTCATCGCGGAAAAGGGGCTTCGCATCCGCCCCGAATTCGGCGCCTTCCCTGACCGGCCCTATGATTCCCCCGGAGTCTGGGGCGATGCTGGTAAAATTAACCAGATTATGTCCCAATCCTTATGAAACGCCTGGGTATTTACTTCTACTTTGACAAAAACGGATGGGTAGGCGATTTTGCCGTCTTCTACCTGGAGAAACTGCGCGAATTCTGTGAAGAACTCTGCGTCGTGGTGAATGCGCCGCTATCCCCGGAGGGTGAGGCAAAGCTCCGCCCATGCTGCGACAAATTGCTTATCCGCGATAACGTGGGCTTCGATTCCTGGGCATACAAGCATGCTCTGGAGCATTATGGATATGAGAAGCTCAAGGAATATGATGAAGTGCTCCTCAATAATTTCACTTGCTACGGGCCCGTGTATCCGCTCAAGGAAATGTTTGATGAGATGGAAAGCCGGGAGTGTGATTTCTGGGGCCTGAGCCGGCACCCGGAAATGAATGCAGGGCTCACAGAATCCCCCGATTCCAAGATTTGCAGGCATATCCAGTCCTATTTCATTTCTTTCCGCAAAAAGATTCTGCAGAGTCCGGACTTCGCAGAATACTGGCAGACGCTCAAACCTGTCAACAATTACAACGAAGCCATTGCTCACCACGAGCTGCGCTGCTCACCCTGGTTTGAGAAACGAGGGTATCGTTCCACTACCTACATGGATTTTGACTATTATGGGCAGTATGGCGGCAATGCCACCATTGTGTTCTCGGAAGAACAACTGATCCGGCACCGGAATCCCTTGGTGCAGAGAAAGGCTTTCTTTTTTCCACCGGCTGACTGGCTGAGCGATTCATCTAACACAACCGCTCGACGAACCTTCGACTATATTGCGGAGCATACAAACTACGATGTAGACTTAATTTGGCAGGATTTGCTCCAGACGCAGAAGATGTCGCTTTTGCGTCAATGCCTGCACCTGAACTACTTCCTCTCTGAAAAGGATGCGGTATCCCGGAGGAGCGGGGCTGGCGTGGCTCTCGTTTTCTTCGTCTACTACGAGGATGAGGTCGACACCTGTTTCCACTATATGCAATCCATGCCGGAAGGTGCCGATATCTACATCATTTCAGCCAAACCCGAGTTACTTGCAGTCTACAGAGAGAAGCTGGAGCCGCTTGAAAAGTACCATTGCGATTACCGCCTCATGGCGGAAAACCGAGGGCGAGATGTTGCCGCCTACCTGGTGACGGCAGCAGACGTATATGCCAGCCATGAGTACATCTGCTGCATGCACGATAAAAAGACAGCACAGGTGGGAAATATTCGCTCCGGAAAGGATTTTGCCTATCATTGCTACGAAAACAATCTCTCCTCGCCAGCCTTTGTGCAGAACGTCCTCAGGACATTTGAGGAAAATCCCCGGCTCGGCATGATGGTGCCACCCACTATCCATTTCGCATGTTGGTATCCCACCCTGGGGCTGGAAATGAGAGACAACGAACCTTTGATGCAGCAAGTATACAGCGAGTTGGGATTAACCATTCCCTTCGATGATTCACCGGTTGCAGCATTCGGCACCATGTTCTGGGTGCGGGGCAAAGCGTTCGAACGGATGTTCCGGAAAACGTGGACCTACGCAGATTTCCCGGAAGAGCCGCTCCCCTTCGATAACACCATCCTGCATGCGCTGGAACGCATGTACCAGATGGCGGTTCAGGAAAACGGCTACTACACAGCCTGGCTCGCTACCTCCACTTACGCGGCAGCTTATGCTGACCACGCCTTGTATATGCTCCGAGAAATTCATCAGGCGATGATTCTCGGTCCTGTTGGATTCGCAGACAACTCTTGGCATCTGCTCCAGAAGTTGAAGCGTCTGCTCTCTACGCATCCGCATCGCTCAAGGGTGATATACCATGCATCCAGAAAGTATTGGATTAACCGCATTCTGTCACACCTCACCTGGGGTAAGACTCGATTACGCAAAATAGAAAAGAAAAAACACTACAAACAATTGATGGCAAACAAACACTCAACTCCAATCAACTAAACTACTTATATCATTATGCTTAAATATTATGATGTTGTAATTCCGTTGGGCGAGTTTTGCATTGCAGCTCATGCTTTGAGAAATTGTCATATTTCGGCTGAAACAATGCCTCTGGATTGGTCTGGTGGAGTCTTGCAAGACAAGTGCGGAATAGGCGGTTTGTCAGGTAAAATTGATTTGATTCTCAATAGATTTGCGAATTTTTTCGAACGTGAGGATTTTGAAGTCAAGTCCGATGAACCTTCCAACACAAACCATTTACAAGTTCAGAATAAAAGGACTGGTTTACAATATTTGCATGACTTTTCTGTTGAGAAACCTTTGGATGTACATTTTGATGAAGTCAAAACAAAATATTTACGGAGAGTTGATCGATTTTATAATGTTATGAAGAAAAATAAGAAAATTTGTTTTTTCTTCATGAGTTTAACGTATGATATAGACGATATCTACCTCATAGAACAAGCTCTAAGGCTTCGTACATTTTTCTCGAATAATCAGGTTGATTTCCTCTTCATTATAAACAACAACGAAATAAAAGGCGAAAAATTCAAGTTTAATCAAATAGCAGATGGTATGTATAGATATCGCATGAATATCTATTACACTCCACCAGGGCATGAACCAATATGGGGCAACCAGCCTTTGTATCATGAAATAATTAAGAATTTTCTGTACTCTAAACATACGCTGAACTTTTTCTATAACAATGGAAATCAAGAGTATGAAACCGACGATTTGAAATACCGCAATTTAATTAGTCTCAGCAAATTATGTTATCACAAAAGAGGCAATACTGAATTCTATGTTGAAAAAAAAGGAAAACCGTCAAAATTTAAAACCTATGTAAAGTGTTACGGATATGCAGTATGCCGGAAAATTTTATGGGGACATCTCCGTTCGCATTGCGAAAAAAGATATGCGAAATATGCAGCAATGTTACATAAATATTAGAAATTCCTCAACAAAACTTCCCAGAAAAGAGCATAATTTCTGTTCTAACAACACCATACCCCGCTCCTTTGCGAGCAATTTGAATAATATGAATAAACTCTTAAAAAAGCGATAGATTCATGACGAAGTACTTCCTCTGTTTCTTTGTTTTTGTACTTGTGCTTATTGCTGGCACTGTTGCTGCAACTCGCGGAATCTGGAGCAGCAAGCCTCCTATCACTGTATCCTTCCACGCAGAGGTAGAGAAGCCGGTTGATATAGAGATTAAGTGGGCCAATGCTGCTCACGCCCCGTTCCGTGCAGAAGTGGGCGTTTTCCGCAAGGTTACGCCCGCGGATCGTGAGGTTGTGGTGGAATTGCCGACTCGCAAGGTGTACCGCTTCCGAGTGGATGCCGGTTCCTATCCCGGCCACGTCACCCTGAGCAAGCTGCAACTGCGCTGCGGTGACAAAGTGGTCAGCTTTGATGATTTCAACCAGTTTTCCTATTACAACATCGAAAACAAGAGCATCGAGCCCGGGAACTTAAAGCTATTCTCACAGCACCTCGATCCTTATTTTGAATACCAATTGCCTCTGGAAGTGGTGAAGACGCGCCGGATTGACTGGTTTGCCCTGGGTATCATCTGCATTCTCTCTGTACTCCTGGCTTCGGTTGTGGTGAATACCGTGCGATATGCCATGGCCGGACGCAGTATGATGGAGTGGAAACATGCCGCGTTCTGTTCCTTATTCTGCGGCCTGCTGATCATCCCCGTGATAAAGTTAGACCAGAGAGATATCCTGCCGGAAGAAAACCGCCGCATGTCCACCTTTCCCAAAGCTTTGAATGCTGAGGAAGGCGGTGTCAACTATAACTTCGGCAAACAGTTTGAATCGTGGCTGCAAGACAGGTTTACCGGTCGGCGGTCTTTCATCAAGCGCTATGATACGGCAATGTCGTATATCAATGGCCGGATAGAAAATAATGTGGGCATATTGTACCCAAACGGATGGATGTTCTATAAACCATGGACAGGTAAGATATTCCGGACCCCGGCAGAAACAGAATTGGTGCGTATCACTCGCAATTTGCAGCGGGTTCAGAAATTCTGCGATGAACAGGGAATAAAGTTCTATACCTTGATTTGCCCAGTGAAAGAGGATATTTACGCTCGTTTCCATACGACAGGCAGAGCATCAGGAACGGAAGCAAACACAGAATTGGTAAAGTATGTGAATCGAGTAGCACCACAGATTAAGATAGTCTACCCTAGAGAATTGATGGCAAAGCACGCAATGACGGCAACGTTGTATTATAAAACAGATACCCACCAGAACGAAGATGGAGCCTATCTGCTCAATGCTGCTTTGGTAAAAGAACTTCAGAAGGATATTCCGTCTGTGCCTATGCCCGAAAAGGAGAAGTTCGTGTGCAAACGCTCTAAACAAGTAGGTGTGGGGCGAGAACTCAACAATGGTTACATATACTGGGTAATGGGCATCAAAGACACGAGTGTGCTTGATGTCGAATATCCGTATTACATACTCCCTGATACTAGTGTTTTAAAGGTTGATGAAAATGATTTGAGAGAAAGACACTCTGTGTATCAGATTGCAAGGGGGGGGAAGTGTATCCTGCTGGGGGATTCCTTTACCGAAAACCAAGCCTTGTGGCTTCAATACAGCTTCAGAGAATTACACAAATGGCGCTGCAATAATGGTCTTGAAAACAATGAAATGCGCTTCGAGCGTTGGACTAGTCGCATCCGGGAAGAGAAGCCTGATGTTCTCGTGTTTTGTGTAAGTGCCAGTGATTGTTTCTGGCATCTGAATAACCTTTACAAAGACTGACACTGCCATGTTATTTAGTTCGATGACGTTTATTTTCGTGTTTCTGCCCCTGGTGCTGCTGGCGTATTATCTGTGCAGCACGCGCCGGGGAAAGAACGGAGTATTATTGGTGGCAAGCCTGTTGTTTTACGGGTGGGGCGAACCGAGGTATCTGCTGGTGATGCTGCTTTCCATGATATTGACATGGGGAGCAGGACTGCTGATAGCCCGAGGGAGACGGAAACTGCTGTGGCTGACACTTACCATTCTGCTGGACCTGGGCATTCTGATTTATTTCAAATACACCAATTTCCTGCTGGAGAATATCAGCGCTGTGATCAACCACGAGCTGGACCCCATCCATGTGGTGATGCCGATAGGAATTTCGTTCTACACCTTCCAGGCCATATCCTATCTGGTGGATGTATACCGCGGGGATGTGCAGGAGCAACGCAACTTGTACAAGGTGATGCTGTATATATCTTTATTCCCGCAGCTCGTAGCCGGCCCGATTGTGAAATACCACGATGTGTGCGAGCAGATAGACGGGAGAAAAGAAAACCTGAGTGATTTTGCACTCGGCTTGCGCCGGTTCATTGTGGGCTTATCCAAGAAGATGCTGATAGCCAACACCATGGGAGCCGTGGCTGACAAAGTGTTTGCCCTGCCCGTGGAGCAGGTTGACCCGCTCGTCTCCTGGATTGGGGCGATTGCCTACGCTTTCCAGATTTATTATGACTTCTCCGGGTACTCGGATATGGCTATCGGCCTGTGTCTGATGTTCGGGTTCCGACTGCCGGAGAACTTCAACTATCCGTATATCTCCGCCAGCATTACCGAATTCTGGCGACGCTGGCATATATCGCTCTCCACCTGGTTCAAGGAGTACCTGTACATACCGCTGGGCGGCAACCGCGTGAGCAAGTCCCGCAACTACTTCAACCTGTTTGTGGTGTTCCTGGCCACGGGCGTGTGGCACGGTGCCAGCTGGAACTTCGTTTTCTGGGGCCTGTGGCATGGGCTCTTCATCATCATTGAGAAATTAACAGGCTGGCACAAGCTGGAAAAGGGAGTGGGGATTAAGATGCTCCGCCATGCGGTCACGCTGCTCATAGTGCTGGTAGGCTGGGTATTTTTCCGGGCAGAAACCTTCGGTGAGGCCTGCAGATATGTGGGCAATATGTTCGGGGTAACCGGTCATGCTGCATCTGTGACGCCCATAGACTACTATCTGGACCGGCACGCCATGCTGGTTATGCTGGCAGCAGTCGTGCTGGCCATGCCGGTGGCCAGGCAGCTGGTACACGTCAAACGGCTGTTACCGGCGATAGCGGTTGATGTATGGCTGCTGGTGCTCTTCCTCTGCTCCTGGGCTACCATAGCCGCCTCCACCTACAATCCCTTCATCTATTTCCGTTTCTAAGCCATTCCGGCACAAAAAGACGGTTCACCCTGAAATGAAAAGACTGGTTATATGTACGCTGAGCGGCGGGAGCGGTGAGTTGAGGTCGTACCTGCCGGGGTATCTGCAGGCTCTGAAAGAGACGGCTGACGTGGTGTGTGCCGGCAGCGCCACACTGAGTTCGCATGCGCAGGCAGAACTCACCCGGATGGGAGTTGAGATGATGTACGTACCGGCCGGCTCAGGTATCGGGATGTGGGTGGAAGCCTGGAAACAGCTCAGCCAGTCCAGGATGGAGGGGTACGACGAGGTGGTCATGAGTAACGACGGCTGCATCGGGCCGGTATACCCGCTCCAGGAGATGTATGAGCGGATGAGCACCTTCAGCGGCGATGCCTGGTCCGTATCCATGACCCAGGGCTACGATACAGCGCAATGGGATGCCCCTGGATTAAGCCCGGATTTTCTGGTACTCCGCAAGAGTCTTTTCCAGGACAATCGATTCACGGGCATCATCCGCTCATTCCGGGACACGCCGGATGCGGCGTCACAATTTGGCCGAGCCATCAGCGCAAACGGTTTCTCGACGACATCTTACGTCAACCCGGAAGCATACGCAGAGTATGAGGGGGACTGGCTCGTCTGGTGCGCTGACCGCCTGCTGCAGGAGAGCCGCTGCCCGCTGGTAAAGCGAGCCGTGTTCACCCAGACAGCCATGGAATGGCTCAGGATTTCCAACGGCCAGGTTCCCCCGCGCGTGTTGAGGCTTCTGGAAAGCAGCCCGTACGATACGGACAAGCTCTGGAATGACCTGCTGGAAAACGAGCGGATGTCGCAGCTGCGTACAAACCTGCACCTGAACTACGTCGTACCCGAGGAGAAAATGAGCGTCACCCCCCAGCATTCCAGAACGGCGCTGATTCTTTTCGTTTACTACGAGGAGCTGGTGGATTACTGCATGCACTACGCACAGAACATGCCGGAAGGCAGCAGAATTTTTATCATTTCCGCAAAAGAAAGCCTGCTGGAGGCGTACCGCGAGGCCTGGAGCAAGACAGTCGGCAAGCACCAGGTGGAGTTCCGCCGCATGGAGAACCGGGGGAGAGATGTTTCGGCTTACCTGGTCGCAGCGGCAGATGTCTATTCCTCGTACGATTATGTGTGCTGCATGCACGATAAGAAATCACGCCACATTGATGCGCTGCTGGGAAGCTGTTTTTCAGACCACTGCTTTGAGAACAATCTGGCATCTGCGGGCTTTGTGTGCAACGTCATCGATTTATTTGAGCGGCACCCGCGCCTGGGTATGCTGGTGCCGCCGACACTGGCCTTCGGGCGGTATTATATGACTCTGGGCGATGAGATGGGCGATAACGCGCAAGAAGTGCAGAAGGCATACAGGCTGCTGAATCTGAGCGTACCTTTCGATGATGAACCGGTAGCGGCTTTCGGCACCATGTTCTGGGTGCGGGGCAAGGCGTTTGAACGGATGTTCAGCCACCAGTGGGAATACGGAGATTTCCCCGCTGAGCCGCTACCGCTTGATGGCAGCCTGCTGCATGGGCTGGAACGCACCTACCAGCTGGCGGTACAGGAGGCGGGATACTACACCGCCTGGCTCTCAAGTGACACCCAGGCCGCCCTGACCATGGACAATCACGCCTACATGCTGAGAAATTACAATGCCGATTTCTTTCTGAAGCTGGGGTTGTGCGATTTTCCCACATGCAGCAGAAGACTCCGGCGCATGTACGAACCGTCTCTTGCAGGCGGGTTATACGTGCGTCTGCTTTACTTATTTAAGCAGCTGCGGTACCGGCTTTTATCCTGTGCAAGCAAGGGGAAACGAAAAGCAAAATATCAAAAGAAGGCGGAAAAATACCAGATTCTTCAATCCGCCTACCGTTTATTCAGACGTAAGACCTCATGAGCCCGATACTGGTACACATACATGCCTACTATCCGGAACTGCTGCCCGGAATGCTGGAGAAGCTTGATTCGCTGCTTCCAGCGCAGCGGGAAGTGGTAGTTACAACGGTTGCAGAGCACGTCGCAACCGTTCAGGCTATGGTGGCCGGCATCGGAAATTGCCGGGTGCAAGAGGTTGAAAACCGGGGCTATGATATAGCGCCGTTTCTGGAAGTCATCAAAGGTATTGAGCTTGAGCAGTATAGTTACGTCATGAAGCTGCATACCAAGCGCAATATGCCGGGAGATGTCTATCTGAAGCCCCTGCCCTACAACTACGGATTCGAGCGCTGGCGGGAGTATCTGATGAACATTTGCCGGCCGGAGCACTTCCAGGCAGCCATGCGCGCATTTGAGCAGCAGGCACGCCTGGGAATGGTGGCGGATTTCCGGCTTATCTGGCAGCAGGAGGAACCGAGATTCCGCGCAGCGCTGGATAGACTGCTTTCCCGGGCTGGGCTGCACAAGCGCGGCTACGCCTACATCATGGGCAGTATGTTTATATGCCGGGCAGCACTGCTGACCCCACTGCTGCGGCTGGAACTCAGGCCGCAGGATTTTGCCCCGCCGGATGCGGCACACTCGGAAAATCTGGCGCATGAGATAGAGCGCTTCCTGGGGCTTTCTGTGCTGGCCCAGGGGTACAGCATTGGGGATCCCTTTACGCCGCGCTGGAAGCAAGGCAAACTCCTGCGGCTGTTGCAACAGGCTGCTATGTTCCTCTGTTTCCGAAAGCGAGGGGGAGATGGCAGCTGCATCATCAAAATATGCAAAATCCCGGTATTCCGTAAGCGCGGGGCAAAAGCGCGCGCAAGCCGGCATTGAAGTTACGCTATGAACGCGCATCCGCGCACCCGGTATTCACGCATGCACCGTGCCGGGAAAGGCACCTGTCGCCCACCTCACATCTTGATGCTGGTGCGGGTGCTGTAGAGGGGAAGATGGCCGAAGAGAGAAACCTTCCGGTTATAGCCGGTTCGTTCAATCTTGAGGAAGGGGATAATTCCGAACAATTTGATACGGGTGACTTCCCGGGCCGTCATGAGATACTCTTTGTAAAGGCCGGGTGCGGTCTGCTCTGCGAGCACGCGCACAGCATCTGCCGCGATGCGCATGCGTTCCGCCTGGGTGCGGGTTGTGTTGCCCTTGTGCACGCGGTAGGTGAGCAGCTCCTCCTGCAGGTTGTGGAAGCGGGTATGGGGAATGAGGCGGCACCAGAGGGCGTGGTCCTCGGCAGGGGAATAGTGCGCTTCGTAACGGGCAGCTGTGCGCTGAAGCACGCTGCGGCGAATCATGGAAGAGGGGTGAATGACGGAGCAGCCCCACATGAGCGCCAGTTTAATCTCAATATCGTACTCCGGGGTGCGGACAATCTTGCCCGCCGGCCGGGAGTTTGCCTGAGTGCCCAGCACGCCGACTTTGGGATGCTTCCGCATGTAGTCGACCTGCTTTTCGAGTCTGGTCGGGGCGCAGATGTCATCATGATCCAGCACGGCGAGGAATTCGCCGGTTGCGATATCGAGCAGCTTGTTGCGGGATGCGCTGATGCCCATGTTAACCTCATTGCGTATGTAACGGATACGAGAATCGGTGTATGAGGCGACAATCTCATCAAGTGCGGTGTTACCCGGAGAGTCATTGAGGATGAGAAGCTCAAAATCGGCAAAAGTCTGATTGAGGACGCTTTCGATACCCTCCCTCAGGTATGCCTCAGGGGTGTTGTAAATGGGCATCAGGACAGATACCACAGGAGCAATGCTTTCGCGGGCAGTTGACATAGAGAATAAAAGTGTGCGTTAACGGACTCTGCGCTCATTATATAAGATTGGGACAGAGTGTCCAGTTTTTTTTATCAGGATTCAGCATCTATGGCTATTTTGCTACTGTTCGGAAAAATCTTTGGGACACATGTGCCATTTTTGTGGTATCACCGGCTCACTGTTCGAGGCGTTTTTTCCAATCGCGCATAATAACGGCGAAGGGTTCATTGCTGGAGGGGGAGGAGGCGTAGGGGTCTGAGTCAAACGCAGCAGCGTAATCGCCCTGCAGAATCAGAGCGAGGCAGCGCACCTCGTCAGGGAATTCCTTTTTACCCTGGAGCGCGCGGGCATGATTGGCGAGTTCAGCGGGGGTGCAACTGGCCGGGCGAGCGGAGATACCCTTGCGGGTGATGACGGCATGCACCAGCTGCATCAGGGCCGCCGCTTCATCGAGCACGCGGATTTCCTCGCGCTCCAGGCGGCCGAGTTTCTGCTGCATGAGGTTCTCTACCATCATGCGGGCGTCATTCAGGCGGCCCGCACGCAGATTTTCCTTCAGCCGGCCCAGGGCCAGTTTCTTCAGGCGGCGCGGCAGCAGAGTGCGGTATTCATCCAGCTTCTCGCTCAGGGCTTCGGCATCGTATTCATCAATCAGGACGGTGGCGGCATCCAGGCGTTCATCGGCACCCTCGCGGTCGCCCAGCTGGGCATACTTATCAGCCAGCAGTACGAGGGCGGCAAAGCGCAGCATGTGGTTCTCGAGAGCCCCTGCCCGCTCATCCGCCTGGGCAGTATCCTCCTGCATGGCTTCCACAAAGGCGAGCAGGTTATCGTACGTCCGGGAGCCGGCGGGCGCCACCATGCCGGGAGCTTCAGAAATCGAGATGAGGCGATCAAGTCCCGCCTTGGAGCTTCTGCCGCTCACCACGTCCTGCAGGGTTCGCATCAGCGTGGCCGACAAGGCGAGCGTGGGCTCGGTTTCCGAGCTTGACAGAGAGGCATATAATTTCTCAGCCCGGGCAAAATCGCCCTTCATGAGGCTCTGCTCCGCATCACGGTATGTGTCCAGCTCCTGCCACTGCACCATCTCGGCCGCCACAGCTTCGCGAATCACCGCCGATGGAGAAAGCAAGGCTACAATGAATGCCCCGATGAGCCCGGCAGCCACGGTACCCAGGGCGCCGGCAGCCAGCAGCCACTTGTGGCGGCGCCGGCGGGCGCGTTCCTCGGGAGAGGCCGCAAGTGCAAGCGCCTGCTGCACCCGGGAAATCTGCACCAGCAGCTCATCATAGCTTGCCGGGCGATCGGCGGGGGAGTAGGCCGTCATCACATCGACCAGGCGGCAGAGCTCTGGTTCCAGATGCGGAGCCAGGCTTTCCATGCGCGCCAGCGTTTTTTTGGACACCAGCATATCAGCCAGCGTCTGCGGCTCGCCCGGCAGCTTGTCCTCACCAGTGAGCAGATTGCGCAGGGTCATGCCGAGAGCATAGATATCCGTCTGCACATTTTCGGGCTCGCGGCGCAGGGTCTCGGGCGGCACATAGTAGGGAGTCGCCCAGATGATTTCCTCGGTGGAGGTCCCCTGGGCATCTTCCAGCGAGAGGCCGAAATCCAGCACCTTGGCCTGTCCCTCCTGGGTGATGAGCACATTGCCCGGCTTCACATCGCGGTGCAGCAGGCCAGCTGCATGGGCCGACTGAAGCCCGAGCGCCACCTGGCGCACAATCTCCAGCGCATCTGAGGGAAGCAGAAAGCCGCGTTCCTTCACGATAAGCTCCAGATTGCGGCCGTCCACCAGCTCCATGGCAATATAGAACTGGCCGCGAGCCCACCCGGCAGAATACACGGAGACCACGTTTTCATGGCGCACCTTGGCCATGAGCATGCATTCATTCTCAAAACTGGCAATGCGCTCCGGGGCATCGCGGTAAGTATCGTTCAGCACCTTGATGGCCAGGGGGCGGCCCAGCACCAGGTCCCGGGCCTGAAACACCACTCCCATGCCGCCGATACCCAGCACGGATTCCACCTTGTAGTTGGCAATGAGAGCATGCACATGCCCGGCGGTGCCACACTGAGGACACCGCACCTCGGCATAAAAGCCCAGGGCGGCCACATTCTGCTGCATGTGGCAGTGGGGGCACAACCAGATTTCCGGGGCGTCACTCATCGGGCAAGAGTCGGGCAGTATGGTTCAGAAAGAAAAAGGGAGGGGGCAGAGGAGATAGTGCATCCTCCCCTGCCCCCTGAGAAGCAATCAGCTTTTAGCCCAGCTTGGGCAGAGAAGCAGCGGCTACGGCCTGGCCGTGGCGCTTGGTCTTCTCATCCGGCACGCAGAGCGTGATATTGAGCTGCGGGAACTCGCCCTTGAGCACCTCGTTGGCCTTGTCGATGATGAGCTGGCCGCCGTCGCCCGTGGCCACGCGGCCCAGGAACAGCAGGTTGCGCACATCGTAGAAATCGGCAAAGTAAGCGATGGTGTAACCAAACTCCACACCGATGGTCTCGTAGATCTTGCGGGCGCGGTCGTCGCCTTCAGCCATGGCGGCCTGCACCTTCTTGAGCTGCTCCGGGTAGGGCATGGCGCCGAACTCGAAACCGGCGCGGGGAGCCAGGCGGGCCACAGCCTGCTGGGAGAAGTACATGGCACCCACACCCTTGTCCTTGGACCATTCGTCCACGCCGCCATCCTCCTGGTAGTCCACCGGCACGAAGGCAAGCTCATTCAGCCAGGGCATGATGTGGCCCTCGGGGTCCACATAACCGGCAGCCAGGGAGGTACCCATGGCAATGCCGAGTACGGCATCATCGTTCATGCCCATGGCGCCGGCCAGGGCGGTCACTTCACCGTCGTTCACCACTTCGAAGGGAACTTCCTTGCCCATGCGCTCGGACCAGCGGTCCTTGAGCGTGCCGAACATGCCGCGGATGACGTTCTGGAAATCCTCCGGGGAGATACCGCGGAAGAGGGAACCCACGCGGGGCTCGCTGTTCACGTACACACCGGCGGCGGAACCACCGATGGCGTCCACCTGGGGCAGGTGCTTGGCAGCGCGCAGCAGGGAATCATCCACACCCTCAAGCTGGTACATGGGGTCGGTCTGGTGGTAGGGGTCCCACACCACCTCTTCGGAGTAAACCACCTCGCCGTTCACCACAGCGGCGCACTTGCGGTCGGAGCCACCCAGGTCGAAACCGATGCGGTAGCCGTCCAGGTTGCGGCCCAGGGAAACGGAAGTGCTGTTCTCGGCGGGCAGGTCAGCGGCAGAAGCCACCTTCACCACCTGAATCGGCTGGTCGTAAATCTTCTTACCGATGAAGTCCCAGTCGAACTCGCGGGCACCACCGGCGCAATAGGTTGCAGCCAGCATATCAGCAATCTGGTCATCGCCGGCCACCATGATGGTGCAGCCGCCCTTCATCCAGAGCAGGAACTTGACGATACGCTCGATGTACTGGTTGTTCAGAGCGATGTTCTCGCCCTCCTGGGGCAGAATCTTGCCGCTCCAGCGGAAGCAGGTACCATCCAGGCGGGTCAGCGCCAGTTCCACAGTGTGGGAACCGGGAGTGGCAGCCACCTTATCAGCAAAAGCCTTATTCCAAAGCACCGGGGCCACGAAGGCCGGGTCGAGCACGGGAGTGAATTTCGGTTGAATATCCATAGCGTTACAGGGCGAGTATACACCACCCTGCCCCCTCCTGACAAGCTCAAAAATCTGTTTACACCGTTTTGCCCGAAAAACCGGGCTATTTCACTACAGCCCCGATGCCCCGCGCTCCACCAGCCAGGCAGCCAGTTCCCTGCGGTGGGGTTCAAATACAGCCGCCGTATCAGGAGCAAAACGGATGGACTGCACACGTTGCAGGGGCGTCTGGCCGGTCTCTGCATCAGGCGCATTGATATCGGCTCCCAGGTGCAGCAGAAGCTCCGCCGTGTGCAGGTTCCCATGCAGGAGCGCCACAGTGAAATGGCGGTTCACCTCCCCGCAGAACCGCGATGTATGGGCGAAACAGAGCCCAAGCAGGAAACCGGCCATGCCTATATGAACCACATTCCTGCGGGAGCAGGCGCGCCACACCACCGCCACGACAATACCCAGTGAAACGAACCATGCCGCCGCTACCAGGGTCAGGCAGCCATACTCATACCATGCCGATGGAAACATCCGGATGAGCTGCCCCCACACGTAATCCGGATTCAGGAAGCTGATGACGAGAATCAGCAGCAGATAAATCAAGGCTTTCTGCATCGCTTATTTCATTAAGTGGAAAGCAGTCAGTTCCCCCGTTTCCGGGTCGCAGAAGAAATACCCCGCGCCGCCCGTCGTTTTGCCGGGACGGAACCCCGCCCGTTCACCCCTGAACACCAGCGTCTCAGGCGGCAGGTCACGGATAGGAATCCCGACACCCCGCAGGGTTAGCACCTGCTTTACACGGAAAGACCCGGCCTGGCATTCCTTCAGCGTGCCTCGATAGGACAAGCGGTCATACCTCAGTCTGGGGTCTTTTTTCCACTGTAGAACGATATTCTGCTCAGCGCGCTCAATGGGGGAACTTTCCTGAGCTGCATGCAGTCCCACCGGCAAGTACAGTGGCAAATCCCCGGCCTGCAGTGCAGCCGCACCCACCACCAGAGACAGGGCAGGAAAAGTGAAGATTCTATGGATAAAGGCCATGCGTCAGTCCTGTTAGTTACGCGTTCATCTCATGGGCTTCTGCTTCCGGGCCGTCGAGGGGAGCATGCGGATATACTCGCTTTCCGGACGCCGGGGCTTGCTCATCCGGCGGATGGCCTCCAGGACAGAGGCACGGTGAGATAGCATGTGGATACCGAGTTCGTGATACTCAGCGCCATTGGTGCAGCGGCAGCGGAGAACATGAAGCGGGAGCATGAGCTCGTAGTAGCGAGACCACGCAACCTGCGCAGCATCAAAAAGGCGGATGACTTCCGCATCATGCAGGAGTTCCCGTTTCATGGTTTCAACCTCCTGATTCTGAATACTGAGCCAGAGCTTGTGCGATTCGGTAATCAAATCGATGCTCATGTGTTTGCCCAGGCTGAAGTCCTGCATAGGCGCCAGTCTGGAGCGCACGGCTTGCGGCGCATTGGCCGGTACGGCAAAGCCATAAAGCAAGGGAGAGGTCGTATCCGGGCCGATTTCGCCCGTGGGAGTGGTATACCAGCAGGCGTGTTCCGCGAAACTGGCGGCATCCTTCCGGATAGCATAGAGGAGCGAGGCACGAACATCGCCGCTGTGGGTGAAATCGCCGGGCTTGTTCCGTGGGGCTATTTCCTTTGCGTGATATGTTTCTGCAAAGAGCCTTGTGGCCTGAAACCATGCGCGGCAAGCTTCCAGCACCTGCTCCACTGCGGCTTTCCCCCGGGTCAGTTCACTGAGGTAGTGGGCATAGAAATCCGGGTCGCATTGTTTGAGGCGCAGCAGCTCCTCGGTGGTGTAAACATCGTAGTGCGAACAACAGCTGCCGATGAGGCCATCCGTCAGAATCCCTCGCATGGGCAGCAAGGCATTTTCCTGTGCCATCACGGCAGACAGCGCTTCATCCGCCTTGGGAAAATCGGCATAATGCGCTGCCATGCGCTCATCGGCGCCATGCTGCATGAGCAGTTGCACGATACCTATATGGCGGTGCTTGATGGCGAGCCCCAAGGGGGTATAATTCCTCTCATTGCGGATATTCACCTCAGCGCCCTGTTGCAGCAGGCTCAGGACTTTTGCTTCATCCCCCTGCTCGCAGGCCGTAAACAGTTCAGAATCCGGCGCGCGGCCTGCGGCCGACATTTCGGCTTCCATTCCTGTCCTCACCGGGGCAGCAAATGCAGGCATGACTAACAACGCGGAAAGAACGGAATATATCAAAAATCTCACTTTCATCATATTGTTCCCAATCAGCTAAATATTTTCATAGTCTCGAACCATTAGTTTTTACCACTCCATGGGTTCCGGGTTACGATTCGCCCAGCGGCAAATGAGCA
This sequence comes from Akkermansia sp., assembly GCA_017504805.1. Taxonomy (GTDB): domain Bacteria; phylum Verrucomicrobiota; class Verrucomicrobiia; order Verrucomicrobiales; family Akkermansiaceae; genus Akkermansia. Next base: position 17,090 of record JAFVQN010000101.1, read on the forward strand.
TCCAGCCGAGGCCGAGCGCGGAGAAAATACAGGCCATGAGCAGAAAGCCCATTTCATCCCGCTGGGTGTGTGTGGCATACGGCAGCCAGCTGGCGATGATCAACAGCCAGGTGATGGGATGCCCTGTGGCCAGGAATTCACCCAGCCACCGGCGGCGGAAGCGGGCGGGATTGATGTCGCTGTTGCCCTTCCCGTTGATGACAAATGAAGGCACATCCGGGCAATTCCGACTGAAGATGGAGCTGAGCGGGGTAGAAACTTTATGGTTGTATATTCCGCACATTCCCTGCACACTCAGAGCCAGCACCAGCATCTGCTCCACTGGCTCCAGACCAAGCCACACCGCTTCATCCGACTCATGAAAGAGCGGATGCCGCAGCTTCCCGAGGCTACGGGGGGCGGCATTCATGGCAAAAAGCGAGCAGAAACAGCACTTGCACCCCACCAGCATGTGGCCCCAGCCGGCATATTGCCAGGCCCGGAACCAGGAAAGGCCCTGCCGGTATGCCCAGCAGAAGCGCCGGTTCCAGGAATCGAGCTGCGTTCTGAATACCGTGCGGGCACCGCGGAGTGCGGCGGTCCGGACCTCCAGCAAAGCCGGTGTGGAGGAAGTGTAGCTGTATATATGTCTGCCATTGCAGAGCATGCGTCCGCCCTTATTGGTGGATGGCCCGGAAAAGGATTCCGTGGCGAAGAGGACTTCAAACGTGGTCTCGTCGGCGGAAAGTGTCAGCACCCCTTTCCCCGCAGATTCGGCATACCGCACACCGGCCACCCGCTCGCCGTTTTCACGGTAAAACACGCCACTCCAGGAACTGGGAAAATAAGAAGAATCGAGCAGCAGGTGCATACACAGAAAGGGTAAGGGGTTCATTCATCAGGGCAGGTTCAACTGATGCCGCATTCTAGCAGTTTTCACATGGCATTGCAAGCGTTTCAATGAATTCCCCCGGCAGTTTCACTTGGCATTCACCTGCACGCGGAAAGTGGATTCGGCAGCAGAATGGGGCGGTGCAGTGGCGTAAAGAGTATGAATGCCGGGTTTCAGGTGAGCATACCACTTGCCATTGCGGCGCTCGACGCGCAGGGTCGGGCTGTGCCTGGTGGTGGTGGCGGGCGGCAGGGTTGATTTCAGCTCAACCAGGGCACCGGAGTGCGGGAGGGTGGGTTCCAGAGTCAGCGTACTGCCGTTGGCCGGGATGAGGATGGCGGGAGGGCGGGTATCTGCCTGTGCATCGGCCAGGGCATACAAGTGTTTCAGCGGACTGGTGCCATACCACTCCGCATAGCGCGAATCCAGGATGGCGCGGCCATCCGCATCGAATGTTCCGCGCGGGAGCTGCTGCAAATCCGCCGCGGTGGCCAGTTCTGAGCGGCGGCAGGTGGGCGGTGTGGCCGGGGTGGCCAGGCTGCCGGTGCGGCGGTCAATCTCCACCCGGCGCAGAGAGTCCGGCATCTCCGGGAATGTTGCGGGCGTATCCCGGTGCAGCAGCTCAAACACACGGTGGAAGATGGGGCCGGCCCCGCTCACCCCGCTGATTTCCTGCATGGGCGACTGGTCGAAATTGCCCACCCAGACCCCCACGGTGTATTCTGCCGTGAAGCCCACGCACCAGTTATCGCGGAAGTTGGAAGAGGTACCCGTCTTGGCCGCCACGCGGAAAGGGAAGCGCAGGTTCGGCGCGGAGCCGAAGGAAGGCACGCGGGCCTCGGTGTCGCTCAGCACATCGGCCAGGCGGTAACAGTCATGCGACGGCAGTAGTTCCGCGGGCTTTTCCTCCCGCAGCGGCAGCCGCGTCTGCAAGGGCAGCATCGTTCCCTGCCGCGCCAGCACCGAATAGGCCTGCACCAGCTCGCGCAGGGTGATATGCGCATTGCCGATAGCCAGGCCCAGGCCAAAATGCTGCGCTGTTCCCGGCAACTCGAAGCCCAGCACACGCAACAGCTCCATGCACTCCTGCACGCTGCCATAGCGGTTCAGCGCCTCCATGGCCGGGATATTCTGCGAGCAGGCCAGAGCCTGCCGGATGGAGATGGGGCCCATGTAGTGCTCCTCGTAATTTCCGGGAGCCTGCACGCCGTCTGCGCTGCGGTAGAGGGTGGGTACATCCGGCAGCACCGTGCCGGGCCAGGCCCCATGGCGGAAGGCCATGAGGTACACAAAGGGCTTGAGTGTGGAGCCCGCCGAGCGCGGCGTGACGGTACCATCCAACGCGCCGCCGCGCTCACTTTCCGGGCAGGCGGCGGGCAACGCCACCAGCACCTCGCCCGTGCGGTTATCCGCCACCACCACGGCAGCCTGGGAAACATTGCGGCTCTGCAGGCGCTCCACTTCCTCGCGGGCAATGGTAGCGCAACGGCTCTGCAGCGTGGCATCAAGCGTGAGCTGTCCAGGCACCCCGCCCGCTGCCGCGGGGGCATTGATACTGCGGGGCTGCGCGCCGGGCGGAGCGGCTATTCCCTCCCCCATCCGCAGCAGAATCAGGTTGCGGCGCTTGAGAGCCGCCTGCGGATGCCGCACCGGGTTGAGCTGCGTGGGCGATTTCACCAGCGCCACCAGCAGGGCAGCTTCCGGCGCAGTCAGTTCCCCTGCCCCCTTGCCGAAATAAAAGCGGGCAGCAGTCTCGGCGCCGCGGCACATATTGCTGAAATCCGCGCGGTTCAGGTAGGCGCGCAGCAGTTCCTCCTTGCTGTAGGCCATTTCCAGCCGGCGGGACTGCAGCATCTCGCGCAGCTTGGAGCGCAGATTCCGCGGCGCGGGCGGGCTGTACATCTTGGCCACCTGCATGCTGATGGTGCTGGCACCGGATTTCCCCTGCCCGCTGAGCTGCTGCCAGGTGGCGCGCAGCAGGGCCAGCGCATCCACCCCGCCGTGGGAATAAAAGCGCTTGTCCTCCGCCGCCAGCAGGGCGCGCACCAGTTGCGTCGGCAATTCCTCCAGCGGCTGGCAGCGGTAGCCATCCTCCCCCGGCACATAGCCCAGCAAGGCACCGTGGCGGTCGAGCACACGGGCATCCCCCGGCGGCGTGAGCTGCGGCAGCGGCACGCAGAGCGGCAGCAGCCAGTACACCGCCGCAGCGGTGCTCAGCAGCGCTCCTGCGGCGGTCAGCACTTTGAAACGCAGCTTCACCGCGGGGCTACCTCGAATTGCTGCGGAATGCTCAGGCCATGGGCCTGCGGACGGTACATGAGCTCCACCTTGGCACCGGGAGCCGTCACGCGGCCACTGCGCACCACGCGGGCCACATAGCTCACCTCCAGCCTGCCGCGGTTGTTCCAGTTATCCACGAAGACGCGCACGCGGTCCTTCAGGAACTCGCGGTGACTCACCGCCGAGGACTGCCACCACAGGCGGCCGGAGCTCCCGCTGAGCCCGGCGGGAAGCCCCTGGCTGCCCAGCTCCGGGTCCACGGCTTCAAAGGCGGCGGGCAGGCGGTCCTCCAGCACCACATAGCGCAGGTTGCTGCCGGCAGAGGTGGCCGTGGCGTTCAGCGTCACGCGCACCACATCGCCCACGCGGAAGGAGCCCACGGGCTTCCAGCTGCCATCCGGCTGCAGGGCTTCGTAGCGGCGCTGCACGGCAAAGCCCTTGTCCACCACCTGTTCAGGCTGCACATGCTTGAGGTAGCCCTCCGCCTTGCCGTACACATACACCGGGTTCTTCTCCACCTTGAAGGGAACCATGGTGGAGCTGGCCAGCAACGCATACTCCTGCGGGGTAGCCGCCGTCACCGTCTCGCCATTCAGCAAGGCCTTAGTCTCGCGCTGGCGGCTGGCCACCACATAGCGGGCCACGCTCAGCGTCATCCACGCATTGCGCCAGGTGGAATACTGACCGGCTTCGTCCAGCACGTAGCGGCGCAGCATCTCGGCCGTGGCGGGTGCTTTCGGGGCTTCCTCCACCGCCAGCAGGCACTGCAGGGCGCGCAGCGGCGGCAGGTGGTAATCTCCATCCCCGGTTGCCTTGGTGGCCTGTGCCTTCTTCTTGAGCCCGGCGGCCTGCTTATGCTTCAGCACACGGGCAGCAAGCGCCAGCGACCAGCGCTCCTGGGCAGAAAGCGGCTTGCTCTGGTTTTCCACCCGCTTCAGCACCTTATCCAGATCCCGGCTTTCCAGATTGCCGGTCAGGGCCAGGCCCACCAGGGCCATATAGGGGCGGGAGCCCGCGGCATCCAGCGCATTCGACAGGTCACGTTTGTCGCGGAGTGCGTTGCCGATACCCATCAGCAGGCGCACCATGGAAACATAGGGCGAGAACTCGCAGGCCTCAGCACCGCCGTCCCAGTAGGTGTAGCCGCCGTTTTCGTTATCGTAACGCCCCTTCTTGAGAGCCCGGCGTGCCAGGCGGGAATCCACATCCGCCAGCACTTCCGCCACGTTCTTACCCTCCGGGAAGCTGATGCCCAGGGCTGCCTTGAGTTCCTGGTGGTAAATCCAGGGAATGGCGGTGGAGCTGAGCTGCTCGCTGCAGCCGTAGGGATAGGTGAAGAGATACTGCAGCGGGTAGCCGATACCCCCCAGCGGATTCGTGGTGAAGCTCACTTCCACCTTGGTATCCGGGCGGAAGTCACCCCGCATCCACTGGCTCAGGTTCCCGGTCTGGCCGGGCTGAATCACGGCGTTGAAATCCTCGCGGATATAGGGCATGGGCGGCACGGCATCGAAGCTCAGCTGTACACCGTCCGAGCAGCGGGCCAGCATGCTGCCATAGGGGGCCGTCTCGGCCTGTACCACCCATTGCAGCTTCACCGGGCCGGTGCGGTTCACCTTGATGGGGAAATGCACCGTGACCGGGGCATCCCCCTGCAGGGTGACAATCTGGTAGCGCAGCGGCAGCTGCACATTCTGCCCGCCCATAGCCACAATCCAGCGAATGGGAGCACCGTTGGCCGCCTCGGGAAGCTCGGCGGGCAGCATGCTCAGCGTCACCGGCAGCATCAGTTCATCGCCCTCGGTGGCGCTCATGGGGGCAGCGGGCTCCAGCATCACCGGCTTAGTCACGTGGTAGCCGGCTTCGCCGGAGCCGAACTTATCCCCCGCTGCGGCCACAGCCATGAGGCGGTAGCGCGTGAGGGTATCCGGGTTGGCGTAAGTGGCCGAGAATCGGCCATGGGCATCAGTCTTCACCGAGGAAAGCCAGAGCGCGCAGGGATTAAAATTGCGGCGCAGACAGGCCGAGGCGGAGTCTGGCAACTCTTCTTCCATTTCCTCATCACCACCGCCGCCGATGAACACGCCCTTGTTGCCGAAGTAGCGGCTGCCCAGGTTCTCGCTCACCAGCTGTCCAAGGCCGGAGAAGGTGCCCACGCAGTGCTCGCGTCCGTCCATGCTGTAGAAACGGCGGAGCGGGTCCGGCAAGTCATACCCCATCACCTGCAGGGTGCCTTCATCCTCCGCAAAGAGGGTCACCTCAGCATTCGCC
>JAFVQN010000102.1 GCA_017504805.1 Akkermansia sp.
CCATTGTTAAGAGCTTCGATAGCAGCCTTCTTGATGTTCTCGGGGGTGTCCTTATCAGGCTCGCCGCCGGCCAGGCCGTACACCTGCTCGCCGCGGGCTTTCATCTCCTTGGCCTTGTTGGTCACAGCCAGAGTAAGGGAAGGAGACAGAGACTCAGCGCAATCTGAAATGAAATCCATCATTGTTGTAAGAAGTTGTTGAAATTGGTACACAGTGCATGCGCTCCGGTACGCAGCGCACACCGCGGGCTATTCTACGCCCGCCCCCATGCTTTGGCAAGGAAAATATATGGGGGTGACACGCTTTCTAATGTGTTCCGCCTTGCATTTCGGCAAAAGCGGCGTACAATCATGCGCAGTCATGTTGAAATTCCTGCAGAACCTCAGCGCATGGTTGTCCCGCTATACGTCCCCCTTCGTGATTGCCGCAGCGGGTGCTGCGTTTGTAGTTCCGGGGCTCTTCAGCTGGGTGCATGGTGACGTGCAGGCTCTGGTACTGGGCTTCATCATGCTGACCATGGGCATGACCCTCCGCCCAGCAGATTTCCGCATTCTGGCAGCCCAGCCGCTGGATATCATCATAGGCGCTGTGGCCCAGTTCAGCATCATGCCGTTGGTAGCCTGGGGGCTGGTGCATGGCTTCGACCTGCCGCGTGGCATTGCCGCAGGGCTCATTCTGGTGGGCTGCTGCCCCGGCGGCGTTTCCAGCAATATCATGAGTTTCCTCTGCAAGGGCGATGTGCCCTACTCAGTGGGCATGACCACGGTTTCCACCCTGCTCGCTCCGCTCATGACGCCCCTGCTCATGCTCTGGCTTGCGGGTGAAAGCATTGATGTGGATGCCGCCGGCATGTTCCGCAGCATCCTCTTTGTCACCATCCTGCCCGTCGCCATTGGTGCCTTCTGCAATGGCAAATGGGGCAACCGACCCGGCTATGCCGAAGTCTGCAAGGTGATGCCCGGACTCTCTGTCATCGGGCTGGCCTGCATCGTAGGTGGTGTGACCGCGGCCAAAGGAGACAGTTTCTTCACCAGCGGCGCTCTCATCTTCCTCACCGTCTTCCTGCACAACGCGCTGGGCTATGTCCTGGGATACAGCACAGGCCGAGCTTCCCGCATGAATCGGGCGAAGCGCCGCACCCTCAGCATCGAGGTCGGCATGCAGAATGCAGGGCTGGCCACTGTACTGGCCGGGCGCCACTTCCCCGCCATGCCCGAAGCAGCCGTGGCCTCCGCTATCTGCTGCGTGTGGCACAGCATCTCCGGCACGCTGCTGGCGGGCCTGTTCAATCTCATCGACCGCCGGCGAAAGCTCTGAACAGCTTCACCTCCTGCTCAAATTCATGCAGCGCATCCGGACTAGTGCGGTTTGTTTCGATGGTAAGCATCGCCCCGGGAGCCAGAATAGAGGGAATGAATTGCCGCATCTCCAGTACGCCTTTGCCCAGCGGCGTGTGGTCATCGATGTACAGCGTGGCATCCATCATATCCGCCAGATGGTACATAGCAGGCTGCATGGCATTCATCTCATGCAGCATACTCATCTGCTCCTGCTGCATATAATTTGCCGCACAGAGGGCGTGCGGGATATCGAGGCAGAAACCGCAGCCAGCCCCCTGCAGAACCAGCCTGATTTCATCTGCCGTGGCCCCGCGGCATTCCAGGATTTTCCCCTCGTTCCGGGTGATTGCCGGTTTATTTTCAATCAGAGCCCGGGGTTCATGCAGAGCCGCCAGCTGGCGCACCGTTTCCTCGATGCAGCCGAAGGTGCCCCCGTGAAAAATGATGTACTGCGCCCCCAGCTCATCAGCAAAGCGACGCATTTCATCATAAATCCGGAGGTTTGCAGCAGCACAATCCTCCCTGGCCAGATTGAAGCCATGCTTGAAATGAGCTGCGTGAATCACGCAGGGGATTCCCAGTGCTTTCCAACCGGGCAGCGTATCTGCAGTGCCCGGCACCGCATACAGCTCCAGATAATCATACACCCCGGCATCATACAGGCACCGCGCCTCGCGCTGGCATGCTCCCGTATTAACCGACCAGAGCTTCAGCCCAATATGGAAACGGTCTGTCCTGCTCATAATTCGCGAAAGAATTCCTCCACCGGCTGCGAGGGGCCGGGTATGGGCACATTGCCTAAATCTCTGACGGTTTCCGTCTCAAAATTGAAATAATGGAGCGCGCCGGATTCCTGACGTAGGTACAGTTCGGTGGGGTAGTTCTTCCACGCAGCCGTGCCACCCTGGAAACCGACGCAGCAGTACCAGGGCTCATTACCATCAGTCCCAAGTCCCTCCCATGAGGAGGTCTTCACGTTGTAAAAGAGTTCTCCATCGATATCGCAAGTCTCCATGTACCAGCAGCGGGATTCGCTGACATGCAGAATCTTTGAGCTGAACAAGCCGCTGATGGATGCACTCAGTAACAGCAACGCAATAACACCGAAACACCCGAGGGAACAACCGGAGGCGCCCCCCTTCCCCCGAGTTCTGAACATCCAGCGCCCCACCACAGCCAGCACTACCAGAAGGGCAGCAAAGCACACATAAGGTTGAATGTAGTACCACATAGTTTAAATCAGGCCAGTTCCGCATCCGGCACCGTGGCTCCTGTCACGCGGTCATGCCGTTCGATAAGATTGGATTGCATCTTGCGCCCGGCGACATCCACCAGGCGGCAGACGGATTTCCCGCAGCACGCAGATTCGTAACGCTGAATCCAATCCAGCGTCTGCGGGGAGGAAACCGACTCCGAATCCTCAGGGCAAGGATAACCCGACACGCCCACGCGGTATGGCTTGGGAGTAAGGCGGGCACGCCAGCATTGCTGGCGTTTGCAAAGAGATTCATACAACGGGTCGGCATGCAGCATGCGGCATATCCGGTGCATGCGTTCGGAAGCCGGAGCCAGCTCCCTGCCCGTCAGCATAACGCGCCAGCCATTGTGCGTGCGGTACAGGCGGGCGCCCAGCGATTCATCCGCCGCGCACAAATCACGCAGCGTCTGGAGCAGCTTTTCCTCAGGCGTGGTCTTCCTGCCGAAGATACCTTTCAGCCTATCCCCCAGCGAGAGCGGGAAATCATCCACATCTACAAAGCAGAGGGTGGTGCTGTTGAGCACCTGTACCCCATAGCGATTGCGAGTAATAATGTTTCCTGCATCCACCTGCTCCACCACAGGCTCCAGTAACAGGGTGGAGTATTCCTCCGACTTCAGCTCATCGAGCTCACGCAGACGGGCGCGGTGTGCCTCCACAGCATCCTCACTTACTCCACGTCTCGCAGCAAATTCCTCGCGGATGAGGTAACGTGCTTCCAGGCGATTCCGGGCCTCTTGCATCGATGTGTATGATATGCCACGCAACTTCCACAAATTGCCGTCACTACCGCGGCGTTTCCCGATTACCCAGTAAGGCGGAATCTTCATACGCGCAATGATATGCAACGGCTCCGTCCAGGTCAACCAAAAAGCGCACGCTCCACCGTATTTTTCTTGATTTTTCTTGATTTCCCGAGCTGATGATATACAATTCCGGCCAATGAAGGTCAGTCTCCAATCACCTGCGCATAAGAAACTCATCTCCCTGTATATTCCGCTGGAAGGAAGGATTGTTTCTGCAAACGGCCGGGAGATTGCCGCGCTGGAGTACCAGCACAGCGCAGATTGCTTCCCCCGTCTCATCATCCGGATGGGCGATGATATGATTGACATCAGGTCCGATTGCCGAACAGGCAGCAAGGGCGAAATCCGCATCAATGGTACCCGATACGGCCGTTTCGACTGCACACTCAATCACTACCCCCAGTTCTTCGATCAATCAGGAGCCCGAATTCTGCGAATTGAAGCAGACAGCTCGGAACGACGCTTTCTCTGGGCTTTCCGCAACGGATTCAGCAGGAAGGAGGCAAAGGCCTACGCAGCCGCACGACATGCCTTGCTCGTGGGGTCCGATTTCGTTCTTGCCTCCATCAACTCAAGCATCTACGCTCCGGAATCACTCTGGGGAAACGTAGTCTATCCCCTGATGAACGAATCTGACGAGCAGATCTGGTCCACAAAGTCCCCTGAGACCAGGTTGTGCATTCTGACCGGTGCCTGCTGGTGGCTGTGCTACGGGCTGCACTATGCCAGCAAGGAGCAGGAGCACTCCGTCAAGCCGTGGGATGTTCAGGTAAACGTGCCCTCAACCCTTTGTCTGAATGGCCGTATCATCCTGGCGCCGGAGCATCTGCCAACCGTCAACGCAAAAGCGGAATTTCTGGCGACTCGCCCGGTTCTGGCAGGGATCTGGCTGGCATGCAGCCTGCTGTGCTGCCTCATCATTCTGCCACTCACGCAGCATGAATTCAATGCGGACTGCCTTGCCGCCGCCGTGTATACCTCCATCATCCCTCTCATCTGGATTCTGGTCTGCCGGTATCTCCGCCAGAGCTCTGTCAGGATGATAAGGTCGATTGAACAGCAGCTGAACCGAGAGGCCGACCGGCAGTCTATCTGAAACACGCACCCCGGAAGGAAATCCTACCGGGGTGCGTGGTTGTAAATTGTCCAGGGTGCATCAATAGCTGCGAGCCCAGAGCACGCGGCGCGTCGTGGGGCGCCCGGTCAGGATGCACGGGGCTTCCTCACCCGTTCCCATCTCGCCCTGCGGAATGCAGCGGATGGAGATACGCAGGCTCTTGGCCAGGGTCTCTTCTTCCTCGGGAGAACCATCCCAGGGGCAGAGCAGCCAATCGGCATCACCCTCGCCACCGAAGTTCTCCTTCAACTCATCGAGACTTGAGCAGGTGCGGATGTGGCTGTCGCGGAAGTCGCGCTGGCGCTGCAGGAGCGTATTCTGAATATCCTCCAGCAGGCTCACGACGGAATCCAGCAGCTCGCTCTCGGCAATGAAGCTCTTTTCGTTGGAAGCCTGATCACGGCGGCAAAGGCACACAGAGCCCTTTTCCAGGTCACGGGGGCCGATTTCGATGCGCACCGGCACACCCTTCTTAATCCATTCCCATTTCTTGGTACCGCCGTTGAGGTCGCGGGTATCGACCTGCACGCGCAGCGGCATACCGTGAAAGTGCATAGCACTGAGCTTATCGGCCAGTGCCTGGCAATGGGCAATGATGGCCTCCTTCGTGTCAGCCTTCGGCGTGACGGGAATAATGACAATCTGTTTCGGAGCCACACGCGGAGGACAGACCAGACCGTCATCATCGGAATGAGCCATGATGAGCGTACCAATCATGCGGGTGGAAACACCCCAGGAGGTGGTCCAGGCAAACTGGCGTTCATTATTACGGCCCGCGAAGGAAATATTCTGAGCCTTGGCAAAGTTCTGTCCCAGGAAGTGGGAAGTACCGGCCTGGATAGCCTTGCGGTCCTGCACCATGGCTTCTACGGTGAAAGTACGCACAGCACCTGGGAATCGCTCGTGTTCGGTCTTCTCACCCGGAATCACATCCACAGCAAGCACATCACGCTGGAACTCCTCATACACCTTGTGCATGAGCGCCGTTTCCTCCTCAGCTTCTTCGCGGGTCTCGTGGGCGGTGTGGCCTTCCTGCCACAGGAACTCAGCCGTACGCAGGAAAATGCGGGGACGCATCTCCCAGCGCATCACGTTGCACCACTGGTTCACCTTGATGGGCAGCTCACGGTAGGACTCCAGCCAGCGGGAGAACGCAGCACCAATCACCGTTTCTGACGTGGGACGAATCACATACTTGTCTGTAAGCTCGCCGGAGGGAATCATGCGGGTCTTGCCAGTCTCGGGGTCCTTCACCGCTTCGAGGCGGTGGTGGGTCACCACGGCGCACTCCGTTGCAAAGCCTTCAGCATGCTCCGCCTCCTTTTCCAGATAGGAAACCGGAATGAGCATGGGGAAATAGGCATTGGTGTGGCCGGTGCGCTTGAAATCGGCATCGAGCTGCTGCTGTATGAGCTCCCAGATGGCGTAGCCCCAGGGTTTGATGACCATGCAACCGCGGACCTCGGAATTCTCTGCCAGGTCAGCAGCCTTGATGACCTGCTGGTACCACTCAGGGAAATCCTGGGCGCGAGTTGGTGAAATAGCGTTCTGTTGTGCCATGGCGGGGATTGTATGTATTATGGTTGAAAAGTCAATGAAAATCCGTCAGTCAATAGCTTGTCTGCTGGTAAAACTGGTGATTCAGCACCGCCAGCAGCACCATGAAAACGGCCAGAAGCCACAAACCGAACAAGGCAAAGGTCACTGTGAGTCCCACTGCCACCGCGAGACTGATTCCGTGCATCTGCCGGCGGGAGCGCATGAGCCCCTGCATCATCTGCCCACCATCCAGCGGGAAAACAGGCAACAGGTTGAGCAACGTCCACCAGCAGCATATCTCGATGAGGAAAAAGAAAAAGAACATGGCCAGCGGCGGAAACTGCTGCACTGATTCCATAGGCATATACCCCAGCATAAACTTGCTCCCCCAATCCGCTGCCACTGCAAAATCCCCGATGTACAGGCCCAGGGCCACAAAGGCGGCAAGCCCCAGCAACATGGAGGCCAACGGTCCGGCCGCTGTCATCAGCACCCCCTGCATGCGAGTAAAACGAGCTGCTTCATTCGTGCAATCACCGCCCATCCAGGCCAGATACACCTCCGGTCGCCCGCCTCCCAACGCCCGCCCCACAAGCGCATGCCCCAACTCATGCACCAGCAGACAGACAAAACCCGCTATGATGAACAGCATCACGCACAATGCGTCTACCAGGCTGGTGATGCAGAAGGCCCGCCCCAGCAATGCCAGAGTCAGCCAGAGTGTGGGATGGATGCTCACTGGCACCCGGAGTAGCGTGAAATGTATCATCAGACCTCATTCTATGCCCGCCACACCCGGCTGCGCAAGCCCACAAGCCGCCATACCTCACATCATGACAGGGAAATTTCTCCATTGCAAGTCTCGTTTCATGCTTGCGGAATGTTTAAGATTCGTGTAATATACTCCCGATTCATGGAAGGCGAATACACAGAGGACGATATCCAGACACTCGACTGGCGCGAGCACATACGTCTGCGCCCCGGCATGTACATAGGCAAACTGGGCGACGGCACTATGCCGGATGACGGTTTGTATGTGCTGCTCAAAGAAGTGATTGACAACTCGATAGATGAGTTTGTAATGGGAATCGGCAAGAAGATTCTCGTGAGCATTTCCAAGGACGGGATGTGCGAGATTCGCGACTTCGGGCGTGGCATTCCGCTGGGCAAGTTGTATGAATGCGCCGCCAAAATCAACACCGGCGGCAAGTATGATGGCGAAGCTTTCAAGAAATCCGTGGGGCTCAACGGCGTGGGTATCAAGGCAGTCAACGCCCTTTCCGAATCGTTTGAAATCCAGGCCTATCGCGAAGGCCAGACCCGCCGCATCCTGTTCAGGGCTGGAGAAATGGTGGAAGGCAGCGATATCACCGAAAACACCGACCAGCCGGACGGCACGAGAGTCGCTTTCATGGTGGACCGCAGCATCTTCGCCGCAGATGCAGCCTACAATATGCAGTTTGTCGAGCGCATGTGCCGCTACTACTGCTACCTGAACACAGGACTCACCATCAATCTGAACGGCCGCAACATCTCCTCGAAAAACGGCTTGCTTGATTTGCTCAAGGAAGAAATGAAGGAAGAGCCGCTCTATACCCCCATACACCTCTCCGGCCCGGATATCGAAGTAGCCCTCGCGCACGGTGACGAATACGGCGAGGAATACTACTCTTTTGTGAACGGCCAGCACACCACCATGGGCGGTACCCACCAGGCTGCTTTCCGCGAGGCTATTGTCAAAACCCTCCAGGGCTACTTCAAGAAGAGCTACGAGGGCTCCGATATCCGCAACGGCATCCAGGCGGCCATCAGCATCAAGGTAATTGAACCCGTGTTCGAATCCCAGACCAAGACCAAGCTAGGCAGCAACACCATGGGGCCGGGCAAGGAAACCATCCGCACCTTTGTGCTCAACTTCCTCGCCCGTGAGCTGGATAACTACCTGCACCGCCATCCGGAAGTAGGCGAGGCGATGGAAGAGAAAATCAAGGAAAGTGAAAAGACCCGCAAGGAAGTGGCCGGCGTAACCGGCAAGGTCGCGAAGGAACGCGCAAAGAAGGCCAAAATTCACACCCGCAAGCTGCGCGACTGCCGCGTGCATTTCGACAGCAAGAACAAGCGAGCCAAGGATACGATGCTCTTCATCACCGAGGGTGACTCTGCCTCCGGCTCCATCACTACCGCACGAGACGCAGAGACTCAGGCCGTGTTCTCGCTGCGCGGCAAACCGGCAAACAGTTTCGGCATGAACCGCGCTGCTCTCTTTGAGGAAAAGCGCAACGAAGAACTGGACTTCCTGCACCTGGCGCTCAACATCGACCGCAGCATGGAAGACCTGCGCTACAACAAGGTCATCATCGCCACCGATGCTGATGTGGACGGCATGCACATCCGCCTGCTGCTGCTTACCTTCTTCATCCAGTACTTCCCGGACCTCATCCGCGAGGGGCACCTCTTCATTCTGCAGACCCCGCTCTTCCGTGTGCGCAATAAGCAGAAAACCCTCTACTGCTACTCCGAGGCTGAGCGCGACCGCGCTGTCAAGGAACTGGGCCGCAACCCGGAAATCACCCGCTTCAAGGGGCTGGGGGAAATCTCTCCCTCCGAATTCAAGAACTTCATCGGCGATGATATCCGCCTGGAGGAGGTGACGCTCGAAAACGCGCACAACCTCAAGGAAATTCTCCGTTTCTACATGGGTGATAACACCGATGACCGCCGCCAGTATATTGTTGATAACTTACGTATAGAAGAAGATTTAGCATGAAACACACACTCTCTCTTATAGCAACACTCGCGATTGCCTGCCCTGCCATGGCCGGC
>JAFVQN010000103.1 GCA_017504805.1 Akkermansia sp.
GTGAGAGGGGGCGAAAGCCCCCTACTCGATTTTCGTCAAACCCAGGGCTCACGCCCTGGGCTATGGAAAGTGTCGCCCTGACGGGCTCAAAATTCCTCGGGCTTTCAGCCCGACAAATTCCCATTTGTTGATTATTTTCGATTTTTAGAAGTCCCCAATGGACAAATTGAAAGTTAGCGGCTTTCCGTCTTCGTTCCTGCGGAACTACGCCGAGACAGGACGCCGATAGAGCCACAAATGCATGCTTACTGCCGATGGTGAGGCCGGTGATACCCCACTACGAATTTTCTCACCGAACACGATGCCTTTATGTCGTTCAGGGCTATTTTCCCATAATCTTTGGGACACGTGTGCTCAGGCGCATCCGGCCTCATGCAGGGAGGAGCCGCACGACTCTTTCGGCCCGGGGGAGGGTGATGGTGACAGTCGTGCCGGTACCTTCCTTGGAGGCGAAAGCAAGGGTGCCGCCGTGGTCTTTGATGATGCGGCGGACGATGAGGAGCCCGAGACCGTTGCCCTTGCTCTTGGTGGTGCGGAAGGGTTCGTACATGCTGCCCATGATTTCGTGGGAGATGCCGGTTCCGGTGTCGGAGATGACGATGCGGAGGTCGTTGTCGTTGTAGGCTGTCTGGATGTAGATGCCGCCGTCTTCGCCGGGGATGGATTGGTAGGCGTTGCGGATGAGGTTGTAGAGCGCCTGGAAGAGCTGGTTGGAATCGGCGCTGAGTTCGGGTAGCGATTCGCTCAGTTCGAGGTGTACCGAGATGCCGCGTGGCGCAATTTCCGGGTCAAGTGTTTCGATGACATTTTCGATGAGCGCATTGAGATTGAGCATCTCTCGCTGGGGCCGGGTGGGGCGCATGCTGTGCAGGAACTGGTGCAGCAGGGTATCAAGCCGCTGGGTTTCCTGCAGGGCTGTTTCCAGCAGCGGGGTGAGCCTGGCCTGGTCAGCTTCTGCGAGTTTTGTGAGTTTTCGCTGGAGCAGTTGCAGGTTCAACCCGAGTGAGTTGAGTGGATTGCCAATTTCGTGGGCCACGGCGCTGGCCATGTAGCTGAGCAGGTTCATCTGCTCAGCTTCGGCATCTTCCTGCCCCTGATTGTGCTGTTCGGTGTCATCGCGCACGAGGAGCAGGTATTCGCTACCCCCTGCTATGGGGCTCATGTGGAAGTGATAGTGGCGGGGCTCGGGGTAGTTGACCTGCAGGTCGCGGGTGATGGCGATGCCGCTGTCGCGGAGGTCCTGCCAGTGGCAGGTGCCGCCGGTGAGGGTTTCAAAAGGTGTGTGCAGCAGTTCGCGAAGCGGGCGGGCGTAGATGCCGGCTGCCGCTTTATTGGCGAATCGGGCATTTCCCGCGGGGTCGAAGAGGATGATGCCTTCCCGTAGGGCGTCAAATATGTCCTGCAGAAGCCCTTTTTCTGAAACGAGCCGCATGAAGACGCTGCGGAGCTCTTCCGGGCTGAGGTGGTCAAGCCGGCTGACAAGCTTATCGAGGGTGTCCTGCTTCATAAGGTTATTTCAACGCGGTTGGAATAAGTGGGAATCTCTGCGTGATAGACGTGGTGAGAATCGAATGCACCGGGGCAGGGGGCGCCATCTGCCACCACGCAGGGGACTGCTCCGATGGGGAGGGAGTGCAGCGCCAGGGTGGCGCTTTCTTCCCGGGGCTCAAGATTACCGGATCCTTCGCGCACAATGGTGATGCTGCGGCGGCTGGCCGTGTAGTGGAAGCGGTGCAGGCGGTACATGCCGATGCGGTGGGCCTGGCCGTCTCCTGCATCCTCATAATGGTGAGAGATGGCAGTGGTTTCCGGAGCCCACCAGAGGTCGTAGGTGACATGGGGTACCGGCAGCTGGCCGCAGTGTTGCTGTGCCGGCCAGCGCGGGATGAGATGGCCTCCCCGCACAAAGACGGGGATGCGGTTCATGGGAGTAGAGACCCACACTTCCTCCCCGGCGGAGGGGGCTGGGTGGTCAGTCCACAAGGAATACCAGGCGCCGGGCGGCATGTAGAGGAAACGCCCGCTTTCGCCCGGGTGGTGCACGGGAACGATGTAGAGCGAGTCTCCCAGGAAGAACTCACTGCTGCGCCAGTACATGTCCGGGTTTTCCGGGTACATGAGAGCCAGTGAGCGGATGATGGGGAGTCCTTCTGCATGGTAGCGGTGGAACTGGGTGTAGAGGTACGGGAGGAGACGGTAGCGCTCCATGATGGCGAGTCGCACATACTGCTCCACCAGAGGTCCGAAGCACCAGGGTTCCTGGCCGCCGTACTCACCGTTGCTGTGGTTGCGGAAAAAGGGGTGGAAGGCTGCCATCTGCATCCAGCGGCAGAAGAGTTCCGGCGTGGGGTGCCCCAGGAATCCGCCTGTGTCTGCCCCGCAGAAGGAGACGCCGCTGGTGGAGAGTCGCTGCACCATGAGATTGGCCATTTTAAGGTTCTCCCAGTCGGAGTTGTTGTCGCCCGTCCAGGTGGCGGCATAGCGCTGCAAACCGGCGAAACCGGCACGCGAAAGTACAAAGGGCCGGCGGTCCGGCGCGTGGGTCAGCATGCCCTTGCGGGTGGCCCTTGCCATGCACTGCCCGTATACATTGTGCGCTTTGAGGTGGGAGCACGAGTAGCCGTCGAAGGCGTGCCGCGTGTCGTCCGGGAAGGTGCGGTCCGGGAAGATGGCCGGCTCATTCATGTCTACCCACATGCCGCGCACCCCGATATCGGCTATCTGTCGCTTCAGCAGACTGGCCCACCAGTTGCGCGTGTCGGGCGAGGTGAAATCCGGGAAGGTGCAGAGCCCCGGCCACACGTCGCCCTCGAGCAGGGCGCCATCGTGCCGGCGGCAGAAGACATTGCGCTCAAATCCGCTGCGCCATACGTAGTTGTCCGGGTTAATCTTGATGCCCGGGTCGGCTATGGTGACCACCTTGAAGCCGTCATCTCCCAGGCGTCGAATCATACCAGCCGGGTCGGGGAAATGCTCCCGGCTCCAGGTGAGTGACTGGTAATCCTCCATGTGGTGGATGTCCAGGTGAATGGCATCGCAGGGAATTTTGCGTTTGCGGAGTTGGTGAGCCAGGTTCATGACCGCGCTTTCGGGGTAGTAGCTCCATTTGCTCTGGTGGTAGCCCAGCGCCCATATCGGGGGCATGGGTGGCAGCCCGGTGAGCCGCGTGTAGGTTGCTACGGTGTCCAGCGCATCCGTCCCGGCGATGAAGTAGTAGTCCATGTGGCCGCCATCTGCCCCGAACAGGAGGCGGTCTTCGCGCTCGCGTCCGAAGTCGAAATACGAGCGCATGGTGTTATCGAAATAGATGCCGTACTGCAGCCCCTGGTTCAGGCAGAGGAAGAAGGGGATGCTCTTGTAGAGCGGGTCGCTTTCCGGGGTGAACTTGTAATGGTCCGCCCCCCACATTTCGAGCCGCCTGCCGCGCAGGTTCAGGGCGCAGGGTTTATCCCCCAGCCCGAAGAAATGCGCCTGCGGGGGCATGTGCTTGAGCACCCATACCAGGTCATCCCCGGTGCGTTCGGAGCGGCGGTGCCCCATGCCCTCGGCATCGGCGCAGAGCAGGTGCCCGCTTGCCCGCTGGTAGAACTCAAGCCCGCCATCCACCCGGCGGATGCGCAGCTCCAGCTGC
Organism: Akkermansia sp.; assembly: GCA_017504805.1. GTDB lineage: Bacteria > Verrucomicrobiota > Verrucomicrobiia > Verrucomicrobiales > Akkermansiaceae > Akkermansia. Next base: position 3,632 of record JAFVQN010000103.1, read on the forward strand.
TCTGTGCAAATGGCCAGGTACCCGGGGCTCTCCTCTTCGCTCAGCAGGGGCGGTGCCGGTGCGTATTCAGCGGCTACGCCGTAGCTGGGTATGTTTTCAAAGACAGCCTGTGTCACGTAGCGGCAGCGCACCACGCCCGGCTCCAGAAAACTGAGTCGGAGCCGGGTATCTGGCAGTTCGATTTCGAGGGTATGAGGGGTAACCCACTCGAAGCTGCGCACGCTGGTGTTGAGGCGCGTGGGCATGGCAGCCGTGCGGACATGCCGGGGCGGACTAACCGGGGGGCCACTGAAGGGAACGCCCGCCGATGATGTGGATGTGGAGATGCGGCACGGTCTGGCCGCCGTTCTCACCGGTGTTGAGTACCGTGCGGTACCCATCGGCCTCTATGCCTTCTGCCCGGGCGATTTCACCCACTTTGAGCATGAGGTGTGCCAGCAGGGCTGCATCCTCAGCGGTGGCGGCGGCTATGCTGGGAATCGGCTTGCGCGGTACTAGCAGCACATGCACTGGTGCGGCGGGGGCGATGTCCCGGAACGCAACGCACAATTCATCCTCATAGACAATCGCGGCGGGTATTTCCTTGTCCGCTATTTTCTGAAAAAGCGTTTTTTCCATGCAGGCTTATTATTAACATAACAGCTCACTTGTGGCAAGCCGATTTTGAATCCGATTCGGTTGTTGATTCTGCTAATCGAGGTCGTTAATCGAGTCGATGAGCTCGCGCAGGCGTGCGTAGTTGCCACGTTTGAAGGTGAATTTGATGCGACTGAGATAGCCGAGGCGTGCATCCGGGTCACCGGGGTCAGCCGTGAGCTGTACCATGTCGTTGAGCGGCATGATATCCTTGAAATCCTCCCGCAGCCAGGGAAGCGAGGATTCCGCCATGGGGTGTGAGAGTCGGATGGAGAGCGAGTCACCGTCGAAATAGTAGGAATGGTAGCGGCTGTAGAACTGGGATATGTGGCGGTAGGCATCCTCGGCATCCTTGGAGATGTAGAGCAGTTTCATGTCCTCCGGCGAGATGAGCCCTGCATCAAGAAGTTCCTTCTCGATGAAGCGCACCCAGCGCTGCCAGAATGATTCGCCGGGCGGGTCCATGAGTACCACAGGGAAGATGGTGCATTTGCCCGTCTGGATGAGCGTGATAGCCTCAAAGATTTCATCCATGGTGCCGAATCCGCCGGGGAAGGCGACCAGGGCATCGCTCTGCTTCAGGAAGTTGAGCTTGCGGGTGAAGAAGTAGTAGAAGTTCATCATCTTGTCGCTCCCGGCCATGATGGGGTTGGGATGCTGCTCGAAGGGCAGGGTGATATTCAGCCCGAAGGAGTGTTCCTCGGTGGCGCCTTCGTTGCATGCCTGCATGAGCCCCGGTCCGCCGCCTGTGATAATCATGTAGCCCTGGCTGGCTGCCAGATCCGCAAAGGCCCTGGCCTGGATGTAGCTGGGGTCAGTCTCGCGGATGCGGGCTGAGCCGAAACAGGCAATCTTGCGGCGGTTTTCGTATGGAAGGAACATTTTGTCCGCGGCAAACATCTCATCAATGGCCCGGTTCATGATTTCCAGATCATGCTCACCCAGCGGGCTCGCGGCGGCATTCATCACGGTGGAGAGCATCTGCAGCACCGTGTCAGGTGAGTGTTCCCCGCAGAAGCGCCGGGAGAGATCGTACAGATTGGCATCCAGCACCGGATTACCGGTGCTGGCCGGTATGGAAAAGGAGGTGTGTGATTCTGCCCGGCTGTTGATATCACGGGCTGCAAGAAATTCGGGTCTGCTCATACTGCATACTATGCTCCCGCAAATCGGTAAAGTCAATTTCAAAATGAAGCTTCCGGATGTTAATGCCCGACCCGGACGCGATATGGACCACGCGAGTTCCCGCATCCGAGTACATTGCTTGAATTTGCTTGCCTAATGGATGTGGAAAGATTATGATGTGGGCGCAGTTGAGTTAACCTCATTTCCCGTTATGAATACCCGATTTCTGATGGTGCCGGCCATGCTTTCGGCGCTTTTGCTGACCAAGGTTTCAGCCGTTCCGCATATTTTCAATGGCGATGCTCCTGTTGTGCTGGTGCAGGAGACGGAGTTCCATACTTCCCCATATTGCAATGATGATGAAGAAGTGGGCTCCACGCTGGTGGTGGGCAAGGCCCTGGGCGGTATCGGCACTCAGATTGCTCCGGGCTCCGTGGTGTTACTCACCGTGCAGGGTAAGTCTGAGGTAGCGGGAAAGCACCGCAATGGCCGCCGCCTGTATATTGCCCAGGTGAATGAGTCACTCGCGCGTCCGCTGCATCCGAGTGGCAGCGCCTATTATATCGATGGTTTCGACTTCACTTGCTTTGGTGCTTCATGGCTGCTGAAAATGAAACCGGAAGAGCTGAAGCCCGAGTGGAAGCTGCTGTATCGACAGGTGGATGCACTTCTCAACCCTGCTATCCCGACAGCAGAGGAACTGCAGCATCTGCCTGCTCCCGGCAGCCCGGAGCAGTTGCTTTTTACTGCCTGTTCCGGAAGACAGGGAACCGGAGAACCCAGACTCGGTGTACCCGCCCACAGACTCAGTCCCGAGGTCCATGCGCTCATTGCTTCCGGGGCAGATGTGAATGCCCGTTGCAATGCCCGCGGTATGACTCCTCTCATGCAGGCTGCTTTGCACAATGATAGCGCAGCATGCAGACTCCTGCTCAATGCCGGGGCCGACCCCAATCTGCGCGATACCGACGGTATGACCGCGCTGAATTACGCTCTCATCGGTAAAGACCTCCCGACCAGGCAGCTCGGTGCGTTCAGCTCACTTCTCCCCTGGGGCACACGCATTGACATGCGTTGCACGCCGCCTCAGGGCGCAGAATACAAGGGCGCAACGCCCTTGCACCATGCCGTGCTGGTCAACAGTCGCAATGATGTATGGACACTGTTGCGCTGCGGGGCCGATGCCTCCGCCAGGGATGATGCAGGGCGCACCCCGCTTGACCTGGCACGCGAAATCAATCGCACTGAGCTCATCCCCTTGCTGGAAAATGCGTTGAATAAGTAAACCAGAAGAAAAAATCATGGTGCAGTTAACAAAGAATCTCACGCTCCTCGTCCTGGCTCTGCTCGCCCCGCTGGTGAGTGCCGCCGAAGTGAAGGAATATGCTTGCAAGGAAACGCTGCTTTGCTCTGATGCGGTACCTGCGGATGTTGCCTTGTTCGAGCGCTATTTCGGCTCCGCTGCCGCACCGGTGGCGGTGGGCTGGGATGCTGAGAATCTGGTGCAATATTCGTCCTCCTGGGGGAAGAACAAGGCAGGTAAGCGGGTGCTCTGCGAGCGGCTGATGATTCTTGCCGGTGATGGCAGCACCATGCGCAAACTTTTCTGCGACCGCTTTGAGTCGAATCCCTCAAGGCGCGTGAATTTCCGGGAGCAGAAATATTGTGCCGTCGTGCCTTATGTGTTTGCGCGCAATCTGGTGAGCATTGTCGATTCTGAGGATGAAACGCTGTATTTGGACTGTGTTCATTTCAATCCTCAGACCCGCCGGATAGAGAGTATCGAAAGCAAGCATTGGACTCGCAAGGAGCTGTGCTCCATGCAGGGAGAATTGACAGAAGAGGAAAAGACGCTTTTCAGCACTTGTTTCCCCAGGCACAAATGGCGCCATACGCCCCCCACCTGGGATGCCGGGCGGCGGGTGCTGTATTCTGCCCAGGGGTGCACCGGCGCTCGCGGAGCCTATGCGCTCAACGGCTATCTCAAACGCATTGCGCCGGATGGCCGTAGTAGCCGCATCACTGTCAAAACCCTCGAAACCAAGGGCTCATGGATATGCCTTGACCGCCCCTGGGCGCGTGAGCTCCCCATGGTAGTGCCTTTTGTCTTTGTGGAACTGAGTGACAAGCTCCGCTTCCACATCGAGCAGTTCAATTCCCGGACTGGTGCTTACGAAGGTACCCGTATCAGGGAGTATGACTTCCGCTCGCTGGAGCTGGTGAATGATACCTGGATGTCCGCTATGCCTTCGAATTAGGCTTTCACATGGATTCTGATATACGAGATAATATGAATAAGAGCTTGATGATTACCGCTTGTTGTCTGCTTTCGCTTTTTTCTGTAAGGGCAGAGGAGGTTGTTTATCCCGGAAATCCTGATCACCCGGCATTCGGGAACAGACTGTATTTTGAATATGATAGTGTGCTGATTCGCCTCATTCAGAAGATGAATGGAAGCGCCGCTTCGCGGCAGGCTGTCGTAAACCGCATCAAAGAGCATCCTGAAGAAGTGAACGACTGGTGGAGCCACGATGGCTGGAGCGGCACCCCCCTGACGGAAGCCATGCAGAGAAAAGACAAGGAAATCGTGTCGCTCCTTCTGGCTGCCGGGGCTATTCCGTTTCCTCCACCCGGTACCTCTTTCTGGACGAACTATGCAGAAGGCAAACCGGAATATGCAGAGATTTTCTCCCTCATCTGGGCGGCTCAGAAAAAATACCCCGTCTACACGAGCCTACTGTCCTCTGATGTGTATCGTCAGCGATACAGCAAAAAGTGATGGCGGCAGCAAGAGAAAATCTGCGTGTGGCGGGAAGTATGCTATGGGCATTGCTCTGGCCTGTGATGGTGATTCTGGGCGGATTGCTCATGCTGCTGATGCTGGTCTTGCTGGGCATGTGGGGCGGGATGCTGAAGAATTACTGGCAGAGCGAGCGGGTGTATGCGGCAAGTGCCGGGATAATCGACCCGGCTTTGGAGGGGCGCCTGGTGCGGGTAACCGGGGCGCTTTGTACGGATGAAGCCGTGAGTGTCCGGAATCTGGGAACATACACCGGGGTGATTGAGGTGCAGAATCATACGACCATTGCTTATGCCGGTAATCTGCAACTGGGAGCCTGGCAGGTGCGGGGGCTGCATACGCTGAATCAGTCTCCTTTCGGTTATTTTGCCATCAACTCACCCGGCGTGGACTGGATCGAATCCGGGGATGAGAGGCTGGCTTTGTTACGCTCCGGAACCGAAGTCTCCCTGCTGGGGCGCCAGCGGGGCAATGTGCTGGATATGGCGGAGCCCGGAGCCCGGGCGAAGCTGGGCAAGGCCCCAGCGAGTTGCAACAATCATGTTGATGACGGATATGCTGCGGATATTTCGCTGCGCGCGTTTCAGGAGGAGATTGGCCCTTTCGCATTGGTGGTATATATCATTCTCTGGCTTCTGTTGGGCTGTGCCATCTGGAATTCGGTGTTGCGCGGACTTGCTGCAGGTGCGGGGCTGCTGGTAGTGGGGATTTTTCTTACGCTTGTCTCATGAGGAAAATTGCGATTCGCAGTTGACTCCGCTCGTTTCTGCTGGTAAAAGTAAGGGCATGAAGACTTTTAAATCTTTCCTTGTGGCGGCCATGGCGGTGCTGCCGCTTATGGCAGCCGAAGTGCCGAATCCTCCCACCCCGGTTAATCTGCAGGTGGGGCAGAAAACGACTGTCATGCTGGACAGCAATGCCGGCACCGGCTACGTATGGCAGCTGGCTGATGAGTTGCCCGCAGATGCTCCTGTCCGTGTGAGCCTGTTTGGTGCGGTGCAGGAGACGGATTCCTTCTGCTGCGGTTTCCCGGTGCCGGTTACGCTGACCATCACGGGGCAGAAGCCGGGTAAGGCGCTTGTGCGAGTCGTGTATGTGCGCCCATGGGAGAAGGGGAAGGCCCCCGCTAAACAGGAGGTTTTCAAGGTCCGTGTGACTGCTCCGAAAGCTGGTAAATAAACCGCGGCTGTATGCCACCTGACCAGCGGACCGGGATTCCCTGGTTATGACTCGGTAAGATGCCCGAAATTGTCATTAATTAGAATTATTCCAGAATATGCCGCACAAACAGCTTGCTTTTGTGCGGCGTTTCTGTATAGTGAGGATTCCGTAACAAACAATAGAAACGTCTGGTATGAGCGACAAAGTATTATTCTTCGACACCACGCTTCGCGATGGTGAGCAGTGCCCGGGAGCTTCCATGAATCTCCGGCAGAAGCTGGAGGTAGCGCGTCAGCTCGAAAAGCTAGGCGTAGATATCATCGAGGCTGGTTTCCCCTGCATTTCAGATGGCGACTTTGAGGCCGTGTTCACGATAGCCAACACAGTGAAGAAGTGCCGCATTGCCGGTCTGGCCCGCTGTGTGGAGAACGATATCCGCCGTGCTGCAGCCGCTGTGGCACCAGCCGGAGACCGCGGGCGCATCCACACCTTTCTGGCCACCAGCCCGCTGCACCGCGAGTTCAAGCTCAAGAAGAGCAAGGAGGAAATCATCGAAATGGCAGTGGCAGGTGTGAAGCTTGCCAAGAGCCTGGTGAACGATGTGGAATTCTCCGCAGAGGATGCCAGCCGCACGGAGCATGACTACCTGGCCCAGGTGGTGGAGGCCGTCATCGAGGCTGGTGCCACCACGGTGAACCTGCCGGATACCGTGGGCTTTACCACGCCGCAGGAATACATTGCCATGATTGACTATGTGGTCAAACATGTGAAGAATATCGACAAGGCAATTATTTCCGTACACTGCCACAACGACATAGGCCTGGCAGTAGCCAACTCACTGGCGGCGGTGACCGCTGGTGCCCGCCAGGTGGAAGGCACCATCAACGGTATCGGCGAGCGCGCCGGCAATGCCGCCATTGAGGAAGTGGCCATGGCGCTTTCCACGCGCCCGGAGGCCTTCGGCTTTGCCGCGGGCGGGAAGCCGCATAACCTGGAGACCCGCGAAATCGTGAAGACCAGCCGCGTGGTGGCCAGCATGAGCGGCCTGGCCGTGCAGCGCTCCAAGGCCATTGTGGGTGAGAATGCCTTTGCTCACAGCTCCGGTATTCACCAGCACGGTATCCTGGCCAAGCGCGAGACCTACGAGGTAATCGACCCCGCCGAAGTGGGCTGGGGCGAGACAGAGCTGCCGCTTACCAAGCACTCCGGTCGCGCTGCGGTGAAAGCCCGCCTGGAGAAGCTCGGCTACAATCTTTCCGACAGCGAAATCTCTCACGTCTTCGAACGCTTCAAGAAGGTAGGCGACAGCAAGAAGTTTGTGTACGACGATGACCTTGCCTCCCTGGTGAATGATTCGCTGGATACCTGCGACGGCACCTGGAAGATGGTAGATATCCAGTTTGTTGCCGGTTCCGCCGCCCGCCCGACGGCAACGGTGCAGCTGGAGAAGGATGGCAAGCTCTACATGGACTGCGCTATCGGCAACGGCCCGGTGAATGCCTGCTTCAAGGCCATTGACCGCATCACCAGGAGCAAGGGAGCACTGGTGGATTACAATGTGCGCTCTACTTCCGTAGGTCAGGATGCTCTGGGTGAAGTGACGGTGAAGGTGCAGTTCGGCGCATGCGAATGCAAGCCTGTTTCCGGCAAGGGGGCCGCCACGGACGTGATTGAAGCCTCCGCCCGCGCTTACCTGAATGCCGTGAACCGCAATATATCGCTGGAGGCGCTGGCCGCTGCCCAGGCATAAGGGAATGGACGATTGACTGTTGAAAGGTGCTGGTCGTCGACTGATGGACAATGTCTTCTGAACTCCCTATCCGCATTATCGTGGGCCTGGGCAACCCGGGCCGCGACTATGCCGAAACCCGGCACAATGTGGGTTTCATGGTGCTGGATCGCCTGGCGCGCCGTTTCGGAGCCGAATGGAAGCTCGATAAGGCACGCAAAGGCGAACTGGCAGCCGGGCCGGGTGTGCTGCTCATCAAGCCGCAGACTTTCATGAACTGCAGTGGGGAATGTGTAGGCCCCATCATGCGTTATTACAAGTTCGACCCGGCGCAGGTGCTGGTCATTTACGATGACATATCTTTCCCCGTGGGCACCATGCGCCTGCGGGCTGGAGGCTCCGCTGGCGGTCACAATGGCATGAAATCACTCATCGCCCACCTGGGCGGCGAGAAGTTTCCGAGGCTTCGTGTGGGCATCGGTGCCCCGGGGCAGAAGGAAATGGTCGGTCATGTGCTGGGTAAGTTTGCGCCGGATGAACGCCCGCTGCTGGAGGAGAGTCTGACCAGGGCGGAGGCTGCCACTGTGCTGATGCTGCAGGAGGGATTCCAGGCTGCGGCCAACAAGTACAACGTGAAGAAGGAGAAAAAGCCCCGCCGGAAGCCGGAGCCGGAGGCTCCAGAGCAGGAGGCATCGGCCCCGGAATTGCCCCAGGCTGAGGCGTGAAGTAGCCTGCATGCTCAGCGGGGCAGGTGTTTTTCAATGATTTTGCGGTCAGGGGAGGCCATGGGGGTATCTGCCAGCTGCTCCAGAGGGATGAACTCTTCGCCGGGTAGTGCAGTGATATCCGCCGCGGCCAGATAGAGCCGGCGGGTGACTTTATAACGCGTCACGCTGTATTTCTGCGTGGCCAGCAGGGGTAGCTCAGCGCATGATTCCAAGGGACGTCGGGGCAGCCGGTACATGCCGGCATGACGCTTTTCTCCGGTCTGCTTTTCCATGAGCAGCCCGGCGGAGGTGAGCAGGAAAATATCGTGGTGCTCGGTGGTGGTCATTTTCTTTTTGGGGAGTTTCACCGGCAGGCTGGCCGGGTCGGTGGCCTGGCACCAGGTTTTCAGCGGGCATATCAGACAGGTGGGGTTGCTGCTGGTGCAGATGGTCTGTCCCAGCTCCATGAGCGCAGAGTTGTATTTCCGGGCTTCTGTGGGGTGGACTAGTCCGGCTGCCAGCTGCCAGTGCTGCCGCCTGCCTGCGGGGGAATCCACCGGGGTTGGGTCGTTGAACAGACGGGCAAATACGCGCGATACGTTGGCATCCACCAGTGGGGCCGGGCGGTTGAAGGCAAAGCTCAGCACGGCTCCCACCGTGTAGTCGCCGATGCCGGGCAGGGTGCGTATGGCAGCTTCCTCTGTGGGAAACTGTCCGCAGAACTTCTCTTGGATTGTGATGGCTGCCTGCCGCAGCGCCCGTACGCGGCGGTAGTACCCCAGTCCTTCCCACGAGCGCAGGGCCGTTTCCTCGCTGGCAGAGGCGAGAGCGGCCGGAGTGGGAAACTGGCGCATCCAGGCATCGTAGCGTCCCAGTACGGTGGGGATGGTGGTCTGCTGGAGCATGATTTCGCTCACCAGGATGGCCCAGGGGTCGGTGGTGCGCCGCCATGGGTAATCCTTCCCGTTTGCCGAAAACCAGTCGACCAGCGCCTGGGCAATCTCCTGCCTGTGCGGGATGCTCATTTCGACTGAGTGGTGTAGATGGAGATATCTGCCTGCTGGGTGCCGAGCAGCTTCTGTGCACGGAGCAGCGCTTTGCGGGTGGACATGTTCGGGTTACGCGGTTCGACCACGAAGATATTGCTTTCGCCGGGGCCGCAGTCTTCCTGCAGCACGCGAAGCACGCCGCTCTTCTTGAGAATGCGGAATACCTTGCGGCTCGCGCCGGAGATGATGATGTGGCGGCCTTTCTCGCGGATGAAGCGGATGAGTTCCTCCAGCGCGCAGACGGAGGTGGCATCCAGATTGCGGGCATTGCGCATGCGCAGCACCACGATGGCCAGGCTCGGGTCCTCCGCAATGCGGGCTACCTGGCGGCGGAACAGGTCGGCCGCGCCGAAGAACAAATCTCCTTCCACGTGTACAATGGAAATCTGTGGCAGGCGCTTGTCACTCTTTTCAAGTTCGCGCAGCGTGCCGGCATCGTCGAAGGTGTATTCCACCAGCTCGGGTTTGGCTGCTTTGCGCAGGAAGATGGATACGGAGATGATGACGCCCACGAAAATAGCTATGTGCAACGGCAGCAGCAGCGCTGCCGCAAAGGTGATGAGCAGTACCGTGGCATCTCCCTTGGTTGAGCGGAAACAGATGCGCAGCAGCTTCTTGTCGTACAGTGAAACCGCATTAGCCAGGACCAGGGCAGCCAGCACGCTGTGCGGTATCTTTGAAATGAGCGGGAAGTTCGCCAGAATAAAGGTGATGCCCAGGCAGATGAGGCCGCAGAAAACACCGGAGAAGCGGGTGGCCGCCCCGGCTGTGTAGTTGAGCATGGAGCGCGTGAGCGAGGCTGAGCAGGGCAGGGAGGTGGTGAGCGCGGAGCCCATGTTGGCCATGCCCACGGCGAAGGTGTCCTGGTTCAGATTGATGGAATCCCCTGTCTTCGCGGAGATGGTCTTGCTCATCACGGTCTGCTCCAGGGTGGAGAGGAAGGCGATACCCACGATGACCGGGAAGAGTTCGTTGATATACTCGGGCAGTTCCCAGAGTGCGGGTGGCCGGCAGACCAGGTCGCTCATGGTAAAGTCTTTCAGCATGCGCACTCCGGCAAAGTGGCCACCGGCCCACGGCTGGCTCAGTACCCAGTTCAACAGGCTCATCACCAGCAGTATCACGGCAAAGGTGGGCAGCCGCCGCAGGTATTTTTTCAGCGGAATGAAAAGCGCAAAACTCAGCACGCCCAGCACGATGGGCTGCCACTGCACCATGCTCAGGTTGTTCAGAATGGCACTGGTCATGGTGAAGAAGGAACTGCCGGCTTCAACATCATTGATGCCCAGAACGTAGCGTGATTGTGAGGCGATGATGAGCGTGGCCGCGCCGGTGACATAACCCACCAGCACACTCCGGCTCACAAACTGAAGCAGCTCGGTGGCCTTGACAAAAGCGCCGATGACGCAGAGCAGACCTGCCATGAACACGATGAGCGGCACGAAGATATGCGGCTGGCTCTGGATGGCCGGTGATGAGGCCAGGAAGAAGCTTGCCAGCATGAAGGCTGTGGCGTTGCTCGGCCCGCTGACGGTGAGACTGCAACGAGTGAAGAGCGGGGCGATGAAGGTGCCGACGGTGGCGGCCATGATGCCGTATATGCTATCCAGCCCGGCCATGGCGGCAAAGGCCATGCCTTGTGGCAGCCCCACCAGGGCCACATCAGTGGCGGCCTTCAAATCGCGCCCGGCCTTGTGCATCGAATACCCTTTCAGGGCGTGCCGTACAGGCAGCGGGTCTATCATGCCTTGCGCTGCAAACTGATGCAGTCCCTTCCACGCCCAGCGCATTCTGTTACTAAGCTTGCCCATTTGTGCCTGATTCTAGCACCGAATCTATTTGTTCGCAAGAGGAAATCATCTGTTTATACTGAGTTTTTATCAAAATTGCCGCTAGATAGCATATTGTCCTTGATTTTTACTGTCAGTTATGTTAGTTTCTGTGTCAGCATGAAGAAGAAAATGTGTCTTATGGCCGGCGTAGCGATGCTGGTTGTTTCGTGTAGCTCCACGGATGATACGATTGTGACGACTAATCGTCCGACCGTGGTTACCAAGCCCCAGCCTGTACAGACTGGTCAGTATATTGCCGCTCCCGGCAGGGCAGTAGTGCCTGTTGGCGGGGCTGATTTGAATGCCGCTTTTGATAATCAGATTGCTCAGTACGGTGCTCAGCCGCAGACGGGCGCAGCCATGGGGGCCGCTATGGGGCAGGCCACTGCGCAGGCTGTATCCGGGGTGCTGGCCCCCCTGCAGCAGACTCCTTCCCCCATGCCTCCGGTGACAGCGCCGCAGAATACGCAGTATCCGAACTACATTCACCAGACGGCCGTGCCTGGTCAGGCCGTAGTTGGTGGAGCTATGATTCCCGGAGCAGCCGTGCCGATGAACTATTCCGTGCGCATCATTAACAGCACCAACGGTCGCATTTATGTTGAGGCTCAGGATGCCGTGGGTACCATTTATCCCTGCGGCTTCATGAATGGAGGTCACAGCTGCACCACCCCCATGGAGCAGGCTGACCCCATCGCCGCCCCCATCACCATCGTGGTGCGCGACCCCGATAAGGATGGCGCTCCCGAAATCCGCCGTTTCCGCGTGAATCCGCCTGCATTCTATTCCGGTAAGACTGTGGGTATCAGCATTATGTCCGGTGGTAAGTACCACGCCAGCGTGGACGGTAACGTGTACGCCAGTGGTGAGGCTGTGGCGCCGCCCGCCCAGACTCCCAATGTGATGCAGGCCGTGGCGCCTATGCCTGCGCCGGGCGGCACCATGAGCTACACCGTCAAGATTACCAACACGACCCCGGGCCGCATCCTGGTGGAAGCCCGCGATGCTGCTGGTGTCGAGTTCCCCTGCGGTGAAATGCTGGGCGGTGCTTCCTGCGTGACGCCCCGTGAACAGGCTGCTCCCATTGCTGGTCCGCTGACCATCATCGTGCGTGACCCGGATAAGGAAGGACAGCCCGAAATCCGCCGTTACAAGGTGAATCCGCCTGCCAACTATGCTGGCAAGACCCTTGGTATCAGCATTGTGCCGGGCGGGCAGTACCACGCCAGCCTGGATGGTCAGGTGTACTACACCTATACGCCGCCTGAGGCTCCCCCCACCACGAATCCTCAGCCTCAGCCGCAGGCTCCTGCTCCGGCCGTGACTCCCGCTCCTGCTGCGTCTCCCGCTGCAGCTCCTGCTCCGGCCGCAGAACCTGCTGGTATCTGATGATACCTGCCGCAGCAGGTCAAGCAGAATTATTTGCCCGGTACCGCTTTCCCCGAGGAAAGCGGTACCGCTCTTTTGTCTGGTCTTGAAATCGGGGCGAACTGATTTTATATCCATAGTCATGTGCAAGCCATTTCGAGACTACCTGACCCTGACCCGCGAGTATACGCGGGAAATCATCACCTTCGGCGGGTTCGCCCTGGTGTGCTTTGTGTACAGCGATTTCCGCCAACTGGCCCGCGACCAGGCATCCACCGCCGCCCAGACCGTGGAAATTCTGCGAGCGATGGATACCCGCCTGTCTGTCATTGAACACCGAACCGATTCTCCCGGCAAATGAAGACGATGATTCGCCGTATTCAGCAGAAACTCGGGGTTGCAGCAGACGGCGTAGTCGGGCCGGAAACGCTGCAGGCCATCAGCCGGGAATTAGGAATCAGTCCGGTGCCGCAGTGGCCTGCGCAGTCGGAGGTGCGTAGTGGGCGCAGCATATTCGGAGCAGCCGGTTGTGAGGAAAGCCTGCAGGGTATCATCCCTCCTTATCCCCTGTTCTATGAGGGAAAACAAGTGCGCAGTATACGGGTGCACCGTCTGATTGCCAGCCACGTGATGGCGGCGCTGCGTGAGGTGCTGGAGCATTACGGCGAATCCGGAATCCGCCGCCTGGGGCTCGACCAGTATGGCGGCAGCTACAACTGCCGCCCCACAGCCACGGGAAAATTGCTTTCCATGCACGCCTGGGGAATCGCACTGGATTTTGCGCCTGCTGCGAATGCCTACTCCGTCAAATCTCCGCGGGCATCGCTCTCTCATCCGGACTGTGCTGCCTGGTGGCAGATCTGGGAAAGCCACGGTGCCGTCTCTCTGGGGCGCGAGCGGAATTACGACTGGATGCATCTGCAATTTGCGACGCTGAGCTAGCGCACACGTGTCCCAAAGATTATGTGAAAATAGCCCTGAACGACATAAAGGCATCGTGTTCGGTGAGAAAATTCGTAGTGGGGTATCACCGGCCTCACCATCGGCAGTAAGCATGCATTTGTGACTCTATCGGCGTAAGCCGCTAACTTTCAATTTGTCAATTGTCAATTGTAAATTGTCAATCCACGTGTCCCAAATCTTTGGGACACTCGTGGAGCTAGCGGCGCGCCTTGCAGATTGCACTTGACAAACAGGTGGCCTCGTGGCTTAATGACGGCACGTGAAAAGGGTGTCGCACATCATGCTGGTAATAGTGCTCCTGCTGCTGCCGGTGTTTTTGACCGGAGCTTCTCTGGAGGTGCCGGGTGTGCGGTGTGAGGCGTACCATTGCTGCGCCTGTCTCCCTTGCCACGGTCATGCCATCTGTGCCGGGCACCAGGAGGGCTGTCTGCTGCATGACCTCCATCATCATCATCATCATCACGGGCGCATCCTTCTGTTGCATGATGCCGGATTGCGGGTCGGGGGAAATCTGGCAGTGCTGCCGGCCACTCCGCTTGTACCGCGTTCTGCCGGGGGCGCTCCCCGGGCGAGTGTGAAGGCGGCAGCCTTGCTTTGGTCGGGGCCTCCATTGTATTCCGGGCATTTGAATCCCCTGCGTTGTTGACACTGTCTGCCGGGCCACCGCATAATTGAAGTGCGGCGGGCAGATTTTGCTTTACTTATGCCCCGTGTGGGGCTAAATATAAAACCAAACAGATAACAACGCGCGTACACGCGTACGCATAGAGACATTTTATGAAATTATCATTCCAACTGGGGTGCGTACTTCCACTCTTCCTGGCGGCTTGTACAGTCTATACCCCTCAACCTGTCGATTTACAGCGGGATACTGCTGAATGGATGCAGCTCTCAACGAAAATGTGCGAGGGTAAGAATCCGATGCCGCTGGCAACCTTGCACGAGATTGGTCTGCTGCTCAATCCTGAATTGAACCAGGCTCGACTCAGCTATGCCCGCAGCACGGCGGTGGCTGAATTTGCCGGTTTGTGGGAAGATCCCTCCATATCGGCTGAATTCCGCCAGGTGCGCGAAGCTGATATCACGAACCGCGGCGTGGGGCTTTCTCTCACGTTGCCTGTGACGGGACTGCCGGCGCTGGCTGAGAAAGTGGCAGAGTGTTACAAGCAGGTCGATTACCTGACCATGCAGGCCCGGGAGCGGACCTACCTTGTGGAGCTGGATACGCTGCGCTACAAGGTCATGACCACCCACGCCAAGATGCACCTGATGCAGCACCGCGTGAAGCAGCTTGCAGAGGAACAGAAGAATGCCACCCGCCTGCATGACCTGGGTGAAATGGAATTTGCTGATTTTCAGGTGATTTGTCGTCGGTTGAACGATGGACAGAAAGAGCTCCAGGAGTTGGAGCAGGAGCATCTGGCACAGCATCTCGAAATGGTGAAGCTGCTGGGTTTGCATCCGGAAATGCGGGCGGTGGAAATGGCCGGGCAGTTGCCCGGGACGATTCCAGCAGCTGTGGAAATGCCCACGCAGGAACAGCTGCTCAAACACCCGGCGCTTCTGGCTGCTATGGCCAATCATGACACCAGCGAGGCTGAATTACAGCGCGAAATCCGCAAGCAGTACCCCGAGCTGGAGGTCAGCCCGGGTTTTGAACACGAAGATGGCAACAGCAAGGTCGGTCTCGGTGTGGGAGTCAGACTCCCGCTCTGGAACCGGAATCAGCAGGGGATTGCCCAGGCCACGGCCGAACGCAATATCAAGGAATATGGCGCTGTTCAGGTGTGGCGCGAGCTGATGCAGAAAAATGTGGCGCTGAGTGATATGCAGGAGCTGCTGCGCAAGCACTGCCTTGCTGAGCAGGAACGCGTGCATCGTTTGGCTGATGCGGAAAAGAAGCAGGAAGAACTCTACCTCATTGGTGAAACCAAGCTCCCTTCCGTGGCCGATGCCCGTCAGGAAGCATACCTGCGTCGCATGAATTATCTCGATTGCCTTTTCAAATTGCTTTCCACTCAGGTGGAACTCCAGTACCTTAACCCCGATTACATTGCTAAGTAAATGAAAATGAAAATCTTCCTGGGCTTTATTGTAGCTCTTTCCTATTCCTCCGTCTATGCCGTGGAGCCTGCTGGCGCTCATGAGCACGGCGAAGGCTGCACGCACGACCACGCCGCTGAGCACCAGCATGAGCACGGCGAAGGCTGCACGCACGACCACGCCGCTGAGCACCAGCATGAGCACGGCGAAGGCTGCAC
>JAFVQN010000104.1 GCA_017504805.1 Akkermansia sp.
CGCCTGGTGGATTCTCGTGGCCAATGCCTGGATGCAGTACCCCGTGGGCATGGAGTTCAACCCGGATACCGTGCGCAACGAGATGGTGGATTTCGCCGCCGTGGCGCTTTCCCCGGTGGCGGTGGTCAAGTTCTGCCACACGGTCACCTCATCCTGGGTGCTGGGGGCCGCCTTTGTGGTAGGGGTGAGCTGCTGGTACCTGCTGCGCGGGCGTCATCAGGAGTTCGCCAGGGCCAGCATCCGCGTGGCCTGCTGGTTCGGTCTGGTGGCGGCGCTGCTCACCGCCCACACCGGTCACCAGAGCGGGCGCGACATCGCGCAGCTGCAGCCCATGAAACTGGCCGCAGCTGAGGGCCTGTACGAGGGTGGCCACAATCAGGGGCTGGTGGTGGCCGCGGCTCTGCGTCCCGGTGTGGACTGGGCTGCCCCGGGCGAAAAAGACCCCTTCCTCTTCAACATCGAAATGCCGGGGGCGCTCTCCTTCCTGGCCACGCATGATTTCAATGGCTATGTGCCCGGCATCCGCAACATTCTGGAGGGTGGCTACACCCTGCCGGATGGCACCACCGCTCTCTCGTCCGAGGAGAAAATGACCCGCGGCCGCATGGCTATCTCAGCCCTGGCTACCTACCGCCAGACCAAGGACGCCGCAGAAAAACAGGCCGCGCTGGAGTCTCTGCGCGAGAATTTCGCTTACTTCGGCTATGGCTACCTGAGCAGCCCGGCGGACCTGGTGCCGCCGGTGTCACTCACCTTCTACAGCTTCCGCGTGATGGTGATGGTGGGTGGCTTCTACCTGGCCTTGTTTGCCGGTCTCCTGCTGCTGGGTAAGTGGATTTGCCGCTGGAAGCTTGCGCTGCTGGCCGTAGTGCTGAGCACGCCGCTGGCCTGGATGGCCAGTCAGGCCGGCTGGGTGGTGGCCGAGGTCGGTCGCCAGCCCTGGGCCATTCAGGGGTTGCTGCCGAATGTGGCCGCCATTTCCCGACTGGATGTGGGCGCGGTGCAGACCACCTTCTTTATCTTCCTGGTGCTCTTCACCCTGCTGCTGGTGGCCGAGGTGAGCATCATGGTGAAGGCCATTGCCGCAGGCCCCGAAAATGAGTGATTAATTATTAATGATTAGTGATTAATATTTATGAATGATATTTCTTTGCTTCAACAGTACTGGTGGTTCCTGGTTTCGCTGCTGGGGGCTCTGCTGGTGTTCCTCATGTTTGTGCAGGGTGGGCAGTCGCTTATCTGGACTCTCGGCAAGACCGAGGAGCACCGCCGCATGCTCCTGCTGGCCACCGGCCGCAAGTGGGAGCTCACCTTCACCACCCTGGTGGTCTTTGGCGGGGCCTTCTTTGCTTCCTTCCCGCTCTTCTACAGCACCAGCTTCGGCGGTGCCTACTGGGTGTGGATTCTCATTCTGCTCTGCTTTGTGCTCCAGGCGGTCTCTTACGAGTTTCAGCTGAAGAACAGCAATGTGCTTGGCACGAACACCTACCGCGCCTTCCTCTTCCTGAACGGCGTGCTGGGGCCGTTGCTCATCGGCACCGCCGTGGGCACCTTCTTCACCGGCGCTGAATTCGTGGTGGACAAAGTGGCCGTCACAAACCCGGCCATGCCGGTCATCTCCCGCTGGGCCACCCCCTGGCATGGGCTGGAAGCTGCTCTCGTGCCGCAGAACCTGCTGCTGGGGCTCAGCGTGTTCCTGCTCACCCGCATGCTGGCCTGTCTGTATTTCCTGGGCTGCATGGCTGATGCCTCGCTGCGCGAGACCTGCCGCCGCCGCCTCTGGATGGAAGGGGCGTTCTTCCTGCTCTTCTTCCTCACCTGGCTGGGCTACTGGCTCACCTCCACCGGCTTCGGCTACATGCCGGAGAACGGCATGGTTTACCTGCAGGACTACAAGTACTTGAACAACCTGATCGAAATGCCCGCGGTCGCCGCCCTGCTGCTGCTCGGCGTGGTGCTGGTGCTGTCAGGTCTGGTGCAGGGTATCCGCGGCTGGGGCAGGGCCTTCTGGCTTGCGGGACCGGGCAGTGTGCTGGCCGTGCTGGCCATCCTCCTCTGCGCTGGCTGGAACTGCACCGCCTACTACCCCTCCGTGGCAGATCTGCAGAGTTCCCTCACCATCGTGAACAGCTCCTCCAGCCTCTTCACCCTCAGGACCATGACCATCGTCTCCTTCCTCATCCCCTTCGTGCTCGCCTATATCGCCTGGGCCTGGCGTGCCCTCGACAAGCAGCCCATTACGCCGGATGAGGTGTGAGAGGTTCGAATGTACGTCTTGCCTGGCCGTTTATTGATGGATGTAGCATACTCATCCTTCCTTTATTCCGCAACAATAAGTAAAATCTACAGAAAGGAGTGCGTCGGAAAAATATATCCCGACGCACGCCTCTTTTTCACCTCTGCGAGTCGGACGGAGGCGCGCCTCCCGGGACGGTCAGGCGGTTGTGCAACCGGGGCAGTTTCTTACCCAATGCCCAGGTGAGATTTCCACGAGTTCAGGGGTGCGGTCCGTGAGACAGAGGTCGGGATTGCCCAGGGTGTTGCGTGGGCGGAAGGCGCAGCCGGTGACGGGTTCGCGGAGGGTGGGGGGCAGGCCGGGGATGGTTTGCAGGCGGGTGCCTTTGCCCGCAGCGCTGGGGATGGAGGCCATGAGGGCGCGGGTGTAGGCGTGGCGCGGGTGGCGGATGAGTTCCTCTGCCGGGGCGCTTTCCACGATGCTGCCGGCATACATGACCTGGATGCGGTGGGCATACTGGCGCACCACGCCGAGGTCGTGCGTGATGAGGATGATGGCGGTGCCGAGTTCCTGCTGGCGGGCGCGGAGGAGGTCGAGCACCTGTTTCTGCACGGTCACATCGAGCGCGGTGGTGGGTTCATCGGCAATGAGAACTTGCGGGCGGGTGATGAGGGCCATGGCTATCATGACGCGCTGGCGCATGCCGCCGGAAAATTCATGCGGATAGGCTTTGGCGCGTTTTTCCGGGTCGGGGATGCCGGTGCGGGCCAGTTCCTGCACGGCAAGCCGGCGGGCTTCCTGCCAGCTGAGCCCCTGGTGCAGCACAAGAGGCTCGGCCACCTGGTCGCCGATGCACATGCAGGGGTTCAGGCAGGTCATGGGGTCCTGGAAAATCATGGAGATGCGCCGCCCCCGCAAGGTGGCATGCACTTTTTCCGGGGCGTGCAGCAGGTCGATACCCTCGAACCACGCGCGGGATTCCTGGCCGATGCGCGCGGGCGGGCTTGGCAGCAGCCCCATGAGGGTGGAGCAGGTGACTGATTTTCCGGAGCCGGATTCGCCTACGATGCCGAGCGTTTCTCCCGCATGCAGGTCAAAGGAGACGCCGTTTACGGCATAATTCACACCGGCGCGGGAGTGGAATTCGACCGTGAGGTCCCGGACCTGGAGCAGGGGCGCACTCATCTGGCTTGTTCAAAGAGTTCTTCCAGCATCTCCACGCCGCGGGCGGCGCGGTAGCGGGTGGGGCGTTCGCAGTGGCAGTTGAGCACTTCGCTCTGCCATTCGTGGGGGATGCCGCTCTGGCCGAATACCGCGCCGAGCAGGGCTCCGGTGATGGCGCCGTTGGTGTCCGGGTCTCCCAGCCTGTTTACCACCTGGCACAGGGCAGAGGGGTAGTCTGTGGCGTGCAGCAGCCAGTAGTAGGCACACTGGAAGGCGATTTCCACCCACCCCTCCTGGGGATAGTATTCGGGTTCCTCGGTTTCAGCGGCGTGCAGGCGGCTGAGTAGTGCCATGTCGTCCAGTTCCCGGGCGCGGTTGCAGGCGGTGGTGTATATCTGCTGCGGGCTGTACCCCTGCAGGGCCAGGATGAGGGATTCCACAAAGATGATGCTGGCATGGGCGCAGCGCGGGTGAATGTGGGTAATCTTGCACTCTTTTTCCGCGGCGGTCTGCCAGTCCCACTCCGGGTGCAGGACGGCGTATATCGCAATGGGGGCCACGCGCATGAGCGCGCCGTTGGCCTGCGAATCAGCGTTGTAGCGCCCGTTGAGTCCGGTCCGGGTGGTAACGCCCACGTCATCCGGGTCAGTGGAGAGCCAGTCGATGTACTGGGCGCGGGTGGCCATGGCATTGAAGCCGTTTTCGTTGAGCAGGCTGCGGAGCAGGGCGATGGCCATTTCGGAGTCATCTGTGATTTCGCCGGCCTGGCGGGTATCGGTGGCCCCCCAGCCGCTCACCATGGTGGTGATGCCGCCGGGGTAGAGGCTGCATACATCGCTGGGGCTGTGGAATTCGACCGGTGCGCCCAGGGCGTCGCCGCACATCAGGCCCATGAGACAGCCTTTTGCCCGCTCTTCCAGGGCCTGGCGGGCTCCGGAGCAGCAGGCGCATGCAGGAGCCCCGGGGGCTTGCGTCACCAGCGGGAAACGCTGGGAGAGCGGGTAATCGTCCACCTTGATGAGTTCCACCCCGTACATGGCCGCAATGGCCGGTGCCTGGGAGACGGCGTAGTCCTCCCCGTAGTAAATCTTTTTTACGCCGTGGGCGCAGAGCGCCTGCATGCATGAGGTGCAGGGCATGGTGGTGCAGGCCACGATGCGGGCCTCACCGCGCTTGAAGAGACTGCACAGGTTGATTTCGGCGTGCAGCATGTATTTCTGCCGTTCATCGCGGGAGGCCCAGAAGCCTTCGGGGGCGTCGAATCCGGGGAACAGACCATTGTATGCCGTGCCGATGACGCGGTTGTCTTTATCCAACGCAGCCGCGCCCACCTTGCGAAAGGGGTCTTCGGAACGCAGGGCTGCCACATGGGCCAGCGCCATCACATATTGCGGAATCGGCAGGCGGTTCATGCGTGTATGATAGATCTCCGTTGCGCCGGGATTCTGCCCCGCGACCTGCCGGGGGTGAAGGCATATGATCCGTTGCGCCCGCCGGCAAACGCGCTTTATATCTGGGCTTGGAACAGTTTTGAGTTTTTTTCTGAATTCGGGCCGCCGATCGCCTGTGATGAAAACGATGAAATTATATGGCGGGAACCGGGTGTTCCTGTCTGGTTGTACCGGAGAAAACCATGAATTCATGCCGTATTGCATTGGCCGGAGAAACGACCTCGGGACGGGTGCGCCCCTTCAACGAAGATAATTTCTGTGTAGCCGGCGCGCCGGATGCCCCGGTGCGGTTGGCGGTCGTGGCGGATGGTCTTGGCGGACACGAAGGCGGTGCCCACGCCAGTTTTGTTTGCTGCCGGTCTTTTTTGCATTCCTGGCGCAAAGGTCACGCCGCGATCGACAGCGCAGTGGCGGCGGAGCGTTTTTTGCGGTCAGCGATCATTGCCGCCAATGATGCGGTTTTTGCGTTCAATCACGGTTGCCGGGAGCGGCCCATGGGC
>JAFVQN010000105.1 GCA_017504805.1 Akkermansia sp.
CTCCCCTTCACAGGGGCGCGAGTTGAAACCCTGGGACATCCGCAAGAAAGATGGCCTGTCAGAGTCGCCCCTTCACAGGGGCGCGAGTTGAAACTTCACCATCATACCCCGTGACTATGCTTGGCCGTTGTGTGACTATGCTTTCCTCTCTTCTGGGGATTGCCCTCATTGCCCTCCCGGCCGGTATCATTACCGCAGGGTATATGAATGCGCTGCATGAATTGAAGCAAAAGCGCCAGTAAATGGTGGGGGCTTTTTGTAAAGCAGGGCGGTTCAAATTCTGCCGGAGGGGGTGATTGCAGTGTTTTTTGCGGATAATTGAAAGTCAATGAAAAATAAAATTGATTCCGCGTTTTCCGCACGAGTTATGTCTTAATCTCCCACATTTTCTACACGACTTTTGGCGGGTTTGCACACATTTTCTGCACGAGTCCGGGTGAATTGGCGAGCCGAAAATGTGCGGCAAATTGGCTGCGGGGAGGTGTGGAGAATATGCTTTGCAGGGGAGGGTGGGTGTGGTAGAATGCGGGGGTATGGGTAGTTCGTTGTTAAGTGTGCGGGGGCTGCGGCGTTCGTTTGGGGCGGTGCAGGCGGTGCGGGATGTTTCGTTTGAGCTGGAGCGGGGGCAGTCTGTGGGGGTGATTGGCGCGAACGGGGCAGGGAAGTCGACGATGATGCGGATTCTGGTGGGGCTGGATGTGGCGGATGCGGGGAGTGTGTGGTTCGATGGGGTGGATGCGGCGCTGGAGCCGCAGCGCTTGCGCGGGCGCATCGGGTGGATGCCGGATGCCTTTGCCCCGCCGGCGCATACGCTGGTGTGGGAGTATGTGGATTTTTATGCACGGGCGGCGGGGCTGCGCGGGGCACAGCGGCGGGCGGAGGTGCAGCGCGTGCTGGAGTTCTGCGGGCTGGCGGAGATGCGGCAGCGGCGGGTGGATTCGCTTTCGAAGGGTGAGGGGCAGCGGGTGAGTCTGGCGCGTATGCTGGTGGGTGACCCGGAGCTGCTGGTGATGGATGAGCCGGCGGCGGGGCTGGATCCGCGGGCGCGGGTGGAGTTCAAGCGCTGTGTGCGTGCGTTGCAGCGGCTGGGCAAGACGCTGCTCGTTTCTTCTCACATTGTTTCGGAGCTGGCGGAGATGTGCGATTCGTTTCTGCTGATGGATAGGGGGCACGTGCTGCGCCAGGCGGCTTGCGGTGAGCTGGCGCCGCCGCCCGCGGAGCGGCGGCGGGGGGATGAGTGCAGCGTGGCCGGTTGCGGGGCTGAGGCGCTGCAGGCGGCGCTGCAGTTGCTGCCGGAGTGGAAGGAGCCTGCGCTGCTGGCGCCGGACCGGGTGCGGGCGGTGTATGCGGGTGAGCCGGGTGAGCCGCTGGCGCTGCAGTTGCGCGGGCTGGCGGCGGAGCACCTGCTGCTGGGGGTGGCGGAGTGCCGCGAGTCGCTGGAGAAGACTGTGATTGACCTGATGGATAGCCATGAATAAGGATTTTTTACCGGATTGGTTGCCGGCGGTGCTGGTGCGCGATGTGCGGCAGTTGCGGCGCTCGCCGAAGTATCTGGTGGTGGCGCTGGTGGTGATGGGGCTGCTGGTGCTGAATGCGCCTTCGGATTCCCCGACTGAGACGCTGTCGTTTATGCTGTGGATGTCGACCCTGCTGGGCTGCCTGGTGGTGCCGCTGCGGGTGGGGCTGGTGGTGGAGGCGGAGACGCGCGCGCCGGGGTTGAATTTCATCCGGCTCACGCGGCTGGGGTCCTGGCGTGTGGTGTGGGGGCAGTGGCTGAGCGGTGCGCTGCAGGTGCTGGTGCTGGCGGGGCTGATGTTCGGGGTGCTGCTGTGGCTGCGCCCGGCGGGTGAGCTGCGGGTGGCGGAGTGGTTGCATTTTGTGCTGGTGGTTTCGCAGGGCTGGCTGCTGGTGGCGCTGGCGCAGGCGTTCTGCAAGGCGGATAGCGGGGTGCGCATCGCGTGGTTCCTGGTGGCGTTTGCGATGGTGCAGGTGGAGGGAATCTGGTTGAAGGAGGCATTGAGCTCCTGTCCGGATGCTTCGGCTTGTTCCCCTCAGCTGGTGGTGGTGCTGCTGGCGCATGGGGTGATGATGCTCACGTTTCTGGCAGAGGCGCGGCGCCCTTATGCGCACCCGGCGGAGAATTGCTCGGTGGCGGTGCGCTGGCTGAGCCTGGGGGCGGTGGCGCTGTTGGCCGGGGTGTGGCTGTGCGGTGGGGAATCGGTGTTCTGCGGGCGGGTGGCCGCCTGGGCTTGTTTCTTTGTGCTGCTGATGGCGTGCTGGGGCTTGCTGTACCCGGTGCCATCGGTGGATGGTGCGCTGGCGGGGGCCTGCCGCCGCGGGTTGTGGGGGGCGGCGCTGTGGCTGGTGGCTGCGGTGGGGATATGTGCGCTGGCGCTGTTGCCGCTGTTCCGGGAGGTCGGGTATGAGGCGCTCGGTGGGCTGTGGGTGTTTGCCGCGGCGGGGGATTCTCTGGCGGGGCCGGCGCTGTGGCTGGCTTATGCGTATTTCTGGGTGGCGCTGGCGGTGTGTCTGCTGGCGCTGGCGTTGCTGTGCCAGGCGCAGCGCCGGCTGGGTGCGATTGTGTTCCTGGTGGCGCTGATGGCCGAGGGGGTCTTATATGGGGTGGTGGTGTTGGGCACGCCGCAGCAGAGTCTCCCCTGGGGGGAGCTGCTGCCTTTGCTGCCAAGCCCGGAGCTGCTGGTGCGGCTCCCGGCTACGGCGTATCTCCTGCTTCTGCTGGGGGTGAAGGTGCTCTGGCTGGCGGCGCTGCTGGGCGGCTTCTACGCCCTCTCCCGCCGGAAATAAGGTCGGGATTTTGGATTTTATGGTGGCGGCGTGCTGCTTTCCTGATGTATATACACGCGTACGTGTGCGTGCGTGAGGCATATTTCAGGCGGCTTTGCTGCGGAATTTTTACATTCAACATCAGAAATCCAACATCCGGAATTTCCCCGCTGCGGGTGCTCGGGAGGTGATTTCTCTGTCATGATGCACAAAAATAAATTTTTTTAGTGGTTTTGGCAGGTGCGGCAGGGCGGGGTGGGGAAGTGGTGTAAAACCGTGGTTTCCGGGGGTGAAAAATTTTAAAAATTCTGTTGAATTTCAAAGAAAAGGCTTGCTTTATGAGAAAATTCGGGTAAACTAGCGCGACCCGCGGATTGTATAGGGATATACTGTCCTCAGGGCTTTATCGGGTAAGCCGGTGAAGTGATGTACCACGTACCTCGAGGGATGAGGAGGTGGAGAAACAAGCCGTAAAACCTTGAAAAACAAAATCATAAATAAGTAACATGCCGACTATTAATCAGCTCGTCCGCAAGGGACGTACAGTACCGGAAGAGAAGTCGAAGTCTCGCGCTCTTCACAGCTGCCCGCAGCGCCGTGGCGTTTGCCTGCAGGTGATGACCCGCACGCCGAAGAAGCCGAACTCCGCTCTGCGTAAAGTTGCTAAGGTTCGCCTTACCAACGGTGAAGAAGTAATCGCCTACATCGGCGGTGAGGGCCACAACCTGCAGGAGCACTCCATCGTGCTTGTGCGTGGTGGTCGTGTGAAGGACCTTCCCGGTGTTCGTTATCATATCGTTCGTGGTGCTCTGGACTGCCTTGGCGTTGACAAGCGCCGCCGTGGCCGTTCGAAGTACGGTGCCAAGCGCCCGAAGGCCGGTGCCGCCGCCGCTCCCGCTAAGAAGCGCTAAGAATCAACACTGAACAAAGAAATTTAAGACTATGGCTCGTCGCAAACGCGTCTACAAGAAGATTGAACGTCGTGACTCCCGTTACGATTCCGTGCTCGTTGGCCGCCTGATTTGCAAGGTGATGCTGGACGGCAAGCGCTCCCTGGCTGAGCGTATCGTGTACAAGGCTATCGATATGGCCAACGAAGGTACCGATACCGTGAGCCCGCTGGAGGTTCTGACCCGCGCCATCGAGAATGCCAAGCCCCGTGTGGAGGTGAAGAGCCGCCGCGTGGGTGGTGCTACCTACCAGGTGCCGTTGGAAGTGGCTCCTGACCGCTCCGAGGCTCTTGCCATGCGCTGGATCATCAACTACGCCCGCAACCGCAAGGGTGTTCCCATGGCTAAGGCTCTGGCTAACGAAATCAAGGAAGCCGCTGCTAACCAGGGTGCTGCCGTGCGCAAGCGCGATGATGTGCACAAGATGGCCCAGGCCAACCGTGCCTTCGCTCACTTCCGCTGGTAAGACCGCCTGCTGGAAGTTTTGAATGTAATCTCTGAACTTTAAGACAATTCATATTACTATATGGCTAATAACTATAGCAGCCCTGACCGCAAGGCACCGCTTGA